>JAESTV010000079.1 GCA_016763475.1 Roseicyclus sp. | reverse complement strand
TTCCCGTTTGTGGCGCACAACGCCGCCGCGTCCAACGACGCAAGGAAACCGCGCGCCCCGGAACCGCAGGCCAGACGGCGTCAGGATCATATCTTCAGGGGGCATTTCAGGTTGGTCCGTTCACACACCTTCGACAATACGCAGGTCGGTTTCGGCGGCGGCCTGCCGGATTGCCTTCGCCGCCGTGTAACCGCTCGATTCGTAGAACGCCCGCGCGGCCTCCACATCGTCGAATTCCACAATCACCGAGAACCCCTGAAGTGCGCCCTCGCGCAGCTCAGGGTTGAGGTCCCGCGCCAGAACCCGACCGCCGAATTTTGCGATGACCGGGGCGGATGCCTCGGCAAACCGCTTTATTCCCTCTGCATCATGGGCACGAATGTTGGCGACGATGTAACCTTTGGGCATGGGAACCTCCTGCATGTTGCGCACAGCAGCCTAACCCGCGTTGCGGTGCTACAGCAAATGCCCGGATTTATTGCGCTTCACCTCAAGGTAATGGGCGTTGTGGCGGTTGCTCTTGGTCACCAGAGGCACGCGCTCGACCACGTCGATGCCTTCGGACCCCATCATGTCCACCTTGCGGGGGTTGTTTGTCATCAGGCGCACCGCGCTGAACCCCATCCGGCGCAGCAGATCGGCACCAATGCGGAAATCCCTCTCATCATCCTCAAACCCAAGCCTGTGGTTGGCCTCAACGGTATCAAACCCCTGATCCTGCAGGGCATAGGCACGTATCTTGTTGGCAAGGCCAATCCCGCGACCTTCCTGGTTGAGGTACAGCAACACGCCTTCTCCCGCCGCGCCGATCTCGGCCAGGGCCGTGTGCAGCTGTGGCCCGCAGTCACATTTGAGCGACCCCAGAACATCACCGGTGAAACAGGCCGAGTGCAGGCGCGCGAGCACAGGGTTCGAGCGATCCGGGCGGCCTACTTCGACCACGTAATGCTCGATCTCTGCGTTGTCGGGGCGGAAGATATGCAGGCGTCCGGCCCCGGCCAGCGCCATCGGCAAATGAGCCGCGGCAACCGCTGTCAACGGCGCATGACCTGCCAGATCACCCGCCGCCAAATCCGCAGGCAACACCGTCAACCCCTCTGGCCAGGTCGCAACAGGCACCCCAGCCACTGCCGGCAACAATTGCGCTGATTTCGCCAAATCCAACGCCAAACGGTGCAGCGAGGCATCACCCGAACGGTCCTCCCGAAACGGCCCTCGCATCGGCGCACCCATATCGCGGGCCGGATCAGCCAGCTCTGACAGCCACCGGGCGCCTGCGGCATCAGGCATCACTATCCGCGCGATATCCCCGTCATAGACGCGGATCTTCAACGTTTCGGCCCGCCGCCCGGTGATTGCGGCCACCACCGGCCCCAAGGCACGTAAGCCCGAAAGCCGCGGATCCACTGCGGTCTCACACGCCAGCACCACCAGCCCCAAACCGTCGCGCTGCAACACCACCGGCAGACCGACGCGCAGATCACTGCGCGCGCGGGCCACCAGATCGGATATCGTGGGCAAAAGGCTCATGGCTCCATCCTTTACCCCGCCACGCGGGGAAATTGAAACATTCCCTCACGCACTCACACACGCACGTGAGGCACGGTTACACCCGTAGACAAAGCGCGGTGCAGCACGTCATGTCATCCTAACGGAACACAAAGACGGGAGCCCAGGACATGGCAAACCTCAAGAAAATCTTACTGGTTGACGACGAAGATGACCTGCGCGAGGCGCTGAGTGAGCAACTTGTGATGACCGAGGACTTCGATGTGTTCGAGGCCGCAAATGGCGCGCAAGCGATGGAACGCGCCAAAGAAGGTATCTACGATCTGGTGATCCTCGACGTTGGCTTGCCTGATACCGATGGCCGCGAATTGTGCCGTCTGATGCGCAAACAGGGTGTGAAATGCCCGGTTCTGATGCTGACAGGCCATGACAGTGACGCCGACACAATCCTTGGCCTCGATGCCGGTGCCAACGACTACGTCACCAAACCGTTCCGCTTTCCGGTGCTTCTGGCCCGTATCCGCGCGCAATTGCGCCAGCATGAGCAGTCCGAAGACGCCGTGTTCCAATTGGGGCCATATACGTTCAAACCCTCGATGAAGATGCTGATCACCGAGGACGAGCGCAAGATCCGCCTGACCGAGAAAGAGACCAATATCCTCAAGTTCCTCTACCGTGCCCAGGATAGCGTGGTGGCCCGCGATGTGCTTCTGCACGAGGTTTGGGGCTACAATGCCGGTGTCACCACCCACACGCTGGAAACGCACATTTACCGGCTTCGTCAAAAAATTGAACCAGATCCGTCCAATGCGCGCCTTCTTGTGACCGAATCTGGTGGTTACAGATTGGTGGCATAACTTTTCTGACGCGCCGCTTCGTCCCAAAATCGGGACCACTTTTGGGGCGGCGCTCCTGATCCCCCGATATCCCCCGGTGCCGGGCTCCCGACCTCCCTCGGGAAAGGCATCATCTCTCCCTGTTGGACTTGGCCCGGACATCTTGTCCGGGTCTTTTTTTGTTCGGCCCCCGGTGGCTGACGTGATGCCGGATCACCCGACCCAGCCAAAGTTCTTGCCTCACCGCAGGTTGTAGAACATAGTAAGAACATCCAATATTCTCTGGAAGGTTGCCGCCATGTCCGATGTTGCTTTGTACCTGCCGGGTATCCTGCTCAGTTATTCTGCATTCCTTCTGGCAATTGCCAGTCCGGGGCCAAATATCCTTGCGGTGATTGGCACATCAATGGGCGTTAATCGCCGGTCCGGCATGGCGCTGGCTTTGGGGGTGGCGACCGGGTCGTTCACATGGGCCGTGCTGACAGTTTTTGGTCTGTCGGCGCTTCTGGCGAGTTATGCCTCCGCGCTTATCGCCATCAAGGTTTTTGGCGGCCTCTACTTGCTGTGGCTGGCCTACAAGGCGTTCAAATCCGCTGCGTCGTCCCATGATATTGAGGCGATAGAACTTGCCGGAGGGCGTCGCACGCCATGGGGTTATCTGCGCCGCGGCTATGTCATCCAGATGACCAACCCGAAGGCGGCGCTGGCATGGATCGCAATAATCTCGCTTGGGTTGCAGAATGGTGCGCCGGTTTGGGTTGGGGCTGCAATTGTACTTGGCACATTTGCGCTCTCGATCTCGATCCATCTGGTTTACGCGGTCGCATTCTCAACCCCGGTCATGGTGCGCCTCTACGGCCGGGCGCGGCGCGGCATTCAAGGTGTGCTTGGCACGTTCTTCGCATATGCGG
>JAESTV010000078.1 GCA_016763475.1 Roseicyclus sp. | reverse complement strand
CGCGAGCCGAAAAGTGGGAACCGGTTTTCGGAACACCTTGCGCGGAACCGCACACACCTTGTGCGGCGCGTGGGGCGCAGCTTCGGGTCGGACCCCAAACCATCCTCGAACGCGGTGAAACCGCAAGTCCCTGTCCCGGTGAAACACCCCCTTCACATACCGGTCTCGGCAAGAAACCGGATCAAACCCGGGCGTCCAAAAAAAATGTTGAATTGACATGGCGCCAAACTCGCGCCCTAAAGTGCCCTATGGATACCAAATATATTACCCCCGCCCTCGCTCTTCCTTTGACTCTGTTTTTCGCCGCCCCCGCGATGGCCGAACCCGATTGTTCGGCTGGAAGTTACGCCGCTGACGCGCTGATTGTGCCGCTGCCCGAGATCGGTGACATCGATACATCCACCCAATACGCTTGGGACGGTGGCGGTCGCGTTGTTGTGGTCTGTGATCTCCTGACCGAAGGCGGCGATTTTTTCGCCACCTGGTCACTGTTCTCCGGTGAGGTGGATGCCATCTACCCCGGCATCTGCGTATCTCTGACCAGCCGGGGCGGAGTTGAATGGTTCTCGTGCCAGGCGCCTGACGCCGTAGACGCCGCGTTCGCCGCCACCCCCGGCACCGAAGCCGCCATCCTGCGCTTTGAAGCGTGGGAGCCTCAGGCGCCCGTGCTGCAGTAACCACGTCACATTGCAACACTGGCCTCGGCATTGCCGGGGCCTTTTTCATGTCAGGAATTGTTCAAGCTCTGCTCTCGCCTTTTGAAGGCCGACCATGGCTTCCCCAGCCAATGACTTGGCCGAACCTACGGTCACTGGGGCTCCCCACACACACGTCGGAAGGTCAAATCGCCGGAAGTTCAAATCGCCGGGAGCGCTTCTCCGAGACAACGGGCCGAAGCTCAACCATGGCAGGAACCTCAAACCTCCTCCACCATCACAATCCCCTCAAGGCTGCGCAACGCGCCTTTGATCTGCGGCGAGACCGGGAAATCGTCACCCAGCACCACGTCCACCTCGCCGGGTAAATCCGGGGCCATCAGGCATAGGTGAATCGGGCCTTTGGCGGCGCGCCCCGTGCCTGATGCCCCCTCAGAGGCGGTCCGTTTCAGCAGGCTTTCGACCGACGAAATCCCGGTCTCATCTGCGATGAACACACGTAACCCGTTGGATTCCCCGGCAATTGCGTTGTCGACGGGCTGGATGTTGCGGGCCAGCAACTTTAACTGATCCGCCTCCAGCGTCGCCTCAGCCTGCACAATCACGTTGCTGCCGGTCTCCAGGAACTCCCGCGAGGCCTCCAACGTGTCGGAGAACACGGTGATTTCGTACAATCCCGTGGGATCAGACAGGGACACAAACGCGAAGCGGTTGCCGCGCTGGCTTTTGCGTTCCTGTTTCACCGAAACCGCCCCGGCCATTTTCGCCACAAACGGCCCCTGCTGCACCCGTATTTCGACCTCAGCCAGTGTCATCACACCGCGCCGCTTCAACGCGGGTTGGTAATCATCCAACGGATGCCCCGAGAAATAGAACCCCACCGCCTGATGTTCCGCCGCCAGCCTCTCATTGGGCAACCAATCCGGCGCACCAGAAAGGCGCGGCTCCGGCAAATCATCCCCCGCATCACCAAACAACGACACCTGATCCGAGGCCGCCTGATCGTGAACCGCCGCCGAATAGGCGGTTAAGCCATCAAGACTACCCATCACCCGAGCCCGGTTGCGATCCAACGCATCAAACGCACCGGCCCGCGTCAACATCTCTAGCGAGCGCTTGCCGACCCGCTTCAGATCCACCCGCCGCGCCAGATCAAACAGCGTTGCATAGGGTTTCACCCCCTGTTCAGTTGTGCGCGCTTCAACGATCATCTTCATCGCCTCAACGCCCACATTCTTCAACGCACCCAGCGCATAAAGGATCTTGCCGCCCTCACCCGCGCCCGCTGTACCCGTGCCCGCTGTACCGGCGGCCACCGTACCCGCGGCCACCGTACCCGCGTCCACCGTAAACGTCGCGGCAGAGCGGTTTACACATGGCGGCAGGGTCTCGATCCCCATCCGGTCAACCTCTTGCTTATAGACCGCCAGCTTGTCGGTCAGATGGATGTCGCAGTTCATCACTGCGGCCATGAACTCAACCGGGTGGTTCGCCTTCAACCACGCGGTTTGGTAACTGACCACGGCATAGGCGGCGGCGTGGGATTTGTTGAAACCGTAGTTGGCGAACTTGTCCAACAGGTTCCAAACCTCAATCGCCTTCGCCTCATCAACCCCATTCTCACCCGCACCTTTCAGGAATTTCGGGCGTTCAACATCCATCGCCTCTTGCAGCTTCTTACCCATCGCGCGGCGCAGCAGGTCCGCGCCGCCAAGCGAGTATCCCGCCATCTCCTGCGCGATCTGCATCACCTGTTCCTGATAAACGATGATGCCCTGGGTCTCGTCGAGGATATGGTCGATGGTCGGGTGCAGTTTTTCACGATCCGACAGCCCGTTCTTCACCTCACAGAACTTCGGAATATTCTCCATCGGGCCGGGGCGATACAGCGCCACCAGCGCAATGATATCCTCGATACAATTGGGCTTCATGCGTCTGAGCGCATCCATCATCCCCGAGCTTTCCACCTGGAACACCGCAACCGTCTTGGCGCTCGCGTACAGCTCATAACTCGCCGTATCATCCAACGGGATCGCGTTGATCTGGTTCTCCCCCCCGCTTGCCGGCTCATAGATACGTGTGCCATCAGGCGCTTCGTGTAACTGGCGACCAGATTTATGGATCAGCTCAATTGCGTTCTGCACCACGGTCAGGGTTTTCAGCCCCAGAAAGTCGAACTTCACCAGCCCCGCCGGTTCCACCCATTTCATGTTGAACTGCGTCGCAGGCATGTCAGAACGCGGATCGCGGTACAGCGGCACCAACTCGTCCAGCGGACGATCGCCAATCACCACACCGGCGGCGTGGGTCGAGGCATTGCGCAACAGCCCCTCAATCTTCTCCGCATAGTCAAACAACCGCCGGGTCGGGTTCACCCGGCCATCCCGTTTGTCCTGCTCGGACTCGCGCATTTCCTCGCGGATACGTTCCTCCTGCGCCACCGCCTGGCTGATCGACACCGGCTTGACACCCTCAACAGGGATCATCTTCGACAGCCGGTCCACCTGCCCAAACGGCATCTGCAACACCCGGCCCACGTCCCGTACGGCGGCCTTCGACAGCAACGCGCCGAAGGTGATAATCTGCCCCACCCGATCACGCCCGTACTTCTCTTGCACGTAACGGATCACCTCTTCCCGGCGATCCATACAGAAATCGATGTCGAAATCCGGCATCGACACCCGTTCCGGGTTCAGGAACCGTTCAAACAGCAGGCTGTAGCGCAGCGGATCAAGGTCGGTGATCGTCAGGGCATAGGCCACCAGCGAGCCCGCACCCGAGCCACGCCCCGGCCCCACCGGGATCAGCTGGTCTTTCGACCATTTGATGAAGTCCGCCACAATCAGGAAATAGCCGGGGAAGCCCATGCGCTCGATGATCCCCAGCTCAAAATCGAGGCGCTTTTGGTAGTCCTCCACCGATGCCGCATGGGGGATCACCGCCAATCGCGCCTGCAAACCGGCATTGGACTGGGCGCGCAACTCCTCAACCTCGTTGTCGGCAAACTTCGGCAGGATCGGCTCGTGGGTCTCGACCCGGAACGTACAGCGCCGCGCGATCTCAATTGTGTTCTCCAACGCCTCAGGCAGGTCCGCAAACAGCGCCGCCATCTCGTCTGGTGACTTGAACGAATGCTGCGGCGTCAACCGACGGCGCGGCTCGGACTGGTCCACATAGGCACCCTGCGCGATACACATCATCGCATCGTGGGCCTCGAAGATATCAGCCTTCGGGAAGTAGACGTCATTTGTGGCCACCAACGGCAGACCCAGCGCGTAAGCCAGTTCCACATGGCCGCGCTCGCTGAGCTTCTCCGCTTCAGGCAACCCACCCTCACCGGGATGGCGCTGCAATTCCACATACAGACGGTCCGGGTAAATCGCCGACAACGTCTTCAGCAACGCCTCCGCCTTTGGCATCCGGGCCGCGCGCAAATGTTGCCCCACCGGCCCGTTTGGCCCACCCGACAGGCATATCAACCCATCCGAGTGCCGCTCCAACTCGGCCAACGTCACGTGTGGCGCCGTCCCGTCCCCGCGCAGATACAGCGCCGAGTTCAGCTTCATCAGATGTTCATACCCGCGCCGATCCTGCGCCAGCAGCACCACAGCCGCCGGGGCGCGCGGCTTTTCTCCCGGCGCCGCGACCTCATATTCCACGTCGATCTGGCAGCCCACAATCGGCTGCACCCCCGCCCTCGCAGCCGTTTCGGAAAATTCGAGCGCACAAAACATGTTGTTTGTGTCGGTGACCGCCACCGCAGGCATTCCTGCGTCAGCCACCATTCCAGGCAGCTTCTTCACCTTCATCGCCCCTTCCAGCAGCGAATATTCGGAGTGAAGGCGCAGGTGAATGAATCGCGGTGCTTTGCTCATAAGCCGGACGCTACCCCAAGCCATTGGGCGGGCAAAGGCCCACCCTACTGGATCTTGTGGATAAGAAACTTAGCCCGAAGGCTATCTTTTCGACGCACACCCTGTTACTTACCCCTATGGCTAACCAACTAAATCACCTCTTCACTGCGCTCGCAGATCCCACCCGCCGCGCCGTGATCGCGCAACTCGGTCAGGGCGAGGCACCGGTCAAAGCCCTCGCCAGGCCTCACAACATGGCCCTGCCCAGCTTCCTCAAACACATTCACCAGCTGGAACGCGCAGGCCTTGTGAGGACCCGGAAAATTGGCCGCACCCGTATCTGCACACTCCACCCCGAAGCCCTGCAAACCGTTGACACTTGGCTTGCCCAGCAACGGGGCATCTGGGCAGGCCGCCTTGATCG
>JAESTV010000077.1 GCA_016763475.1 Roseicyclus sp. | reverse complement strand
CGCTAACGATTCTGGCGCTTCTCTTGCACCCGTCATAAATGCGACGGCGTCGGACATTGTGTAGTCCTTCGGGTCTACAACGCATAGCCTGCGGCCCAAGCGGTGCACGTGGATGCGGTCGGCGACCTCGAAGACATGCGGCATGTTGTGACTGATCAGGATGATCGGGATCCCGCGCGAGCGTACATCTAAGATCAACTCCAGAACCTTCCGGGATTCCTTCACGCCAAGCGCCGCCGTGGGTTCATCCAGAATAATCACTTTGGACCCAAAGGCCGCCGCACGAGCGACGGCAACACCCTGCCGTTGTCCGCCCGACAATGTTTCTACCGCTTGGTTGATGTTTTGGATCGTCATCAGGCCCAGTTCGGTGAGCTTTTCGCGAGCCTTGGTTTCCATTGCCGCCTTATCGAGTTGGCGCAGCAGCTTACCGCGCCACCCAGGTTTGCGCAGCTCTCGCCCCATGAACATGTTGTCCGCGATCGACAGCGCCGGGCTTACGGCGAGTGTTTGGTAAACCGTTTCGATCCCGGCGTGCCGCGCGTCGTTGGGAGAGGCGAAGCGAACCTTCCGTCCCTCAAGCTCGACCTCGCCCTGATCTGGCACAACCGCCCCCGAGAGTGCCTTGATGAGCGTAGATTTCCCCGCTCCGTTGTCACCGATGACGGCCAGGATCTCACCGGGGTAGAGATCAAAGTCGCAGTTATCCAGCGCAACTACTCTGCCGTAGCGCTTAGTCAGGTTCCGACCCTTAAGAATTGGTTCCACTACGCTGCTACCTTTCTGATCCACTGGTCGATGCCGACTGCTAGGATGATGAGCGATCCGATCAGCATGAATGTCCATTGGGGGTTCACACCGGCCATGCCGAGGCCCAGCATGAATACCCCCACGATCAGGGCGCCAAAGAACGCCCCCCAGATTGAGCCGCGCCCACCGAAGAGTGATATGCCACCGATCACAACGGCCGTGATGGATTCGATATTCCCCTCGATCCCTGTCGACGCGCTGGGAGAAACGGAGGCAAAGCGGCCAATCATGGACCAACCAGCGACTGCCGCAATCAATCCGGCCATCATGTAAACCGACATCAATGTGCGTTTGACGTTTACGCCTGCCAGCTCCGCCGCCTCTGGATCATCGCCCACCGCATAGACGTGCCGCCCCCAAGCGGTGGAACGCAGCATGTAGGCCAACACAAACGTCATAATGATCAGGACCAATACGCCGTAGGTGATCTTGGTTTGCCAGATCAAATCGAGCAGGAATTGATCGGTATCGTTAGGGCGCATCCGCTCGTAGGTGATGCCGCGCAGGTTATCGATCCACAGGACCAGCTGCTCATTCGGCTTCAGGCCTAGCCATTGCAGCATCGGCGCATTCTCGCGGATGTCGCGTGCGCGGATGGTTTCATTCCTGGAATAAATATAGTTGGCCGCCAGCACGATTTGCCAAACGCCGAGCGTGGCAATGAACGGTGGGATCTTGATCCGGGTGACCAGCCAGCCCGACACTGCGCCAATCGCGGCCCCGGCTGCCAAGCCGCAAGCCACGGCGACGGCAGGCGGGATGCCATAGCGGAAGGTCAATTGCCCCATTATGACCGAACAGAAGACCGCAATCGCTCCGATCGATAGGTCAATCCCAGCCGTCAGGATCACCAGCGTTTGTGCCAAGGCCAAAATGCCCACGATCTGGATTTGCTGAAACACCAGTGTCATCTGCGGAAGGAACCGTGGCCCGAGCCAGCCGGTAAAGATCATGATGGCACAGACAAGTACGATCAGTGGCACAAGCGACGGCGTCTTGTGCAGTGCGTTTTGGAGCCGCATCAGGAGCGTTTTGTTGTTCACCTCGAAAGTAGCGACGCTTTGCGACGCGCCTTCCAGGCCGGTTTCATAATTGTCGGAATTCTCTGCCATGCTACCAGCCCCAGTACCCATTTTTCGCGGTCGTAATTATGAAAGGGCGGACCACGGCCCGCCCCTCTCTCTATCACACGTCCGGGTCAGATGACCCTGTTCAAATCAGCCCCAGCACAGGTTGCTGCCTTCCTCAACCGAGATGCTCTCGAGCCCCTCGACCGGGGCATTGGTCACAAGGCTGACACCGGTGTCGAAGAAATCGCGGCCCGGCGTGTTCTCGGGCAGGGTGCCGTCCACGGCATAGGCCGCAATCGCCTGGATCCCCAGCGACGCCATCAGCAGCGGGTATTGCTGCGACGTGGCACCGATCACGCCGTCAGCGACGTCGGCCACGCCGGGGCAACCACCGTCGACGGAGACGATCAGCACGTCATCTTGGCGACCAATAGCAACAAGCGCCTCATACGCACCGGCAGCAGCAGGTTCGTTGATGGTGTAGACCACGTTGATGTCAGGATCTGCAGCAAGGCAGGTTTCCATGGCGGTGCGCCCGCCTTCCTCGTTGCCTGCGGTGACTTCATTGCAAGCGATCCGTTCATCGGTCTCGTCGCCCCACATGTTAGGGTCCACGACATCGATGCCGAAGCCAGTCAGGAAGCCTTGGTCGCGCAGCACGCCAACTGTTGGCTGGCTAATGGCCAGATCAAGCATCGCAATCCGCGCATTCGCCGCCTCGTCGCCCAAAGCGCCTGCGGCCCACTGGCCGATCAGCTCTCCTGCAAGGAAGTTGTCCGTCGCAAACGTAGCATCAGCCGCATCAATTGGCTCAAGCGGGGTGTCCAGGGCAATCACTAGGATGCCGGCGGCCCTTGCTTCTTCGATCGCGGGGACGATGGCGGCGGTATCGGATGCCGCGATCAGAATACCGGAGGCGCCGTTGGCGATACATGTCTCAATCGCGGCAACCTGTGCCTCGTTGTCGCCGTCAACCCGGCCGGCATAGGAATTCAGCGTGATGCCCAACTCAGCCGCTGCGGCCTCAGCCCCCTGGCGCATCATGACGAAAAAGGGGTTGGTATCCGTCTTGGTGATGAGGCAGGCGGATACGCTGTGTCCATCCGCCATAGCGGCGCCGGCAGACGAGATGGCGGCAATAGCGGTGCCGATCAAAAGCTTTTTCATGATGTCCTCCCAGAACAATTTGGCAGGGCTCGCCCCGCTGTTGCAGCGACCACTCCAGCCGGTCGCTTAGTCTAAAAGTCACGATTCGACTGAGCCTGTCAATTAATTAGTTAACTTTCTTTATTAAGCCGAATCCACTATGATGTGGTATCAAAAGAGGGCATTAGGTTGTGCCATATGGATGACGGGTTGGTCAGATCTCTCAGTCTTGGGCTGAGTCAAAGCGGTGTTCGTGACCACAACGAACGGCTGTTGCTGTCGCTCATCCAACGCCATGGCGGAATGCCCGCCAGTGATCTGTCCAAACGCGCAGGCCTGTCGCCGCCGACGGTGTCGAGCATTTTGCGTGAGTTGGAGACTGATGGGCTGGTTGCGCGGGGCGAGCCGGTTCGGGGCAAGGTCGGCAAACCATCTGTTCCCATGCACCTTGCCGCCGACGGTGTCTTCTCCTTCGGTCTGAAGATCAGCCGCCGGTCTGCGGAACTGGTGTTGATCGACTTCACAGGTGTCCTGCGACACGAAAGGAATCTGACCTATGCCCGCCCAAGACCGGAAGAGATCTTCGACTTCGTCGAGGAAGGTGTCTCCGGGATCACTGCCGAGTTAAGCGCTGAGCATGCCGGCCGGATTTGTGGGCTGGGGGTCGCTGCGGCGTTCGAGATGTGGAACGCGATGGATGAGAACCCCGATAGCGCATTCTCCGATTGGCGCGGTGTCGATCTGCGAAGCTACCTGCAGGATCGAACCGATTTGCCTGTTATGAAGTTGAACGATGCGACGGCGGCCTGTCAGGCCGAGCATACCTACGGGCGCGGCAAGGAGTTTCGGGACTACGCCTACTTCTTCGTCGGAGCCTATATCGGCGGCGGCATCGCGCTGGACAATGCCGTCTACGAGGGGCGGCAGGGCAATGCAGGAGCCTTGGGCTCCTTGCGGAGCATCGGTCCGAACGGGGAAAGCATGCAGTTGGTGGACATGGCCTCGATCCATCAGCTTGAGCTGAGGTTGCACGAGGTTGATTTGGAGTCGCGTCAGCTTTGGACAGATCCCGACAGTTGGCGTGCACTGGCCCGTTATGTGGACCCTTGGATTGGGCAGACCGCACAGGAACTCGCAAAGGCCGCGCTCTCAACCTGTTCCGTGATTGATTTCGAGACCATCGTGATTGACGGCGCCTTTCCCAGCCATGTGCGCGACGAATTGGTCGACAGAGTTAGACGCTATGTCAGCACTCAAGACATGCGCGGGCTAATCCCTCCGCGGATCGAAGCGGGAAGCATCGGGCGCAAGGCGCGCGCCATTGGAGCTGCAACAAGGCCTATTAGCGCTCAGTTTATGCTTTAGAAAGCCTAGCCTCAGGACTCATAATCAGAATATGACGGTTGCTTCGAGAGCGATGGCGGACAGGAAGACCTTAGGGCACCGGACGGCCTGAATAGCCCACTTTTAAGGTCTCTATTTGGCCCACCGTTTGGACCGCCCTAGTGTGTGAGAACGCATGTATCACCATGTTCCGTCGCGTTTTGGCGAAGTTAGGTTTTCCACATTAAACTGAGGCTTTTTGCGCCTGTATGCTCATATTTGAGAAAGTGAAATGGGCCCGGGGGGGGCGGAACCGAACCACCGGCGCGGGG
>JAESTV010000005.1:0-2500 GCA_016763475.1 Roseicyclus sp. | reverse complement strand
GCGGACAACGACAAAGTGCATCTGACCATTGCGCTGAATTATGGTGGCCGGGACGAAGTTGCCCGTGCGGCCAAACGGTTGGCGTATGACGTGGCGCTGGGCAAATTGCACCCGAAGGACGTTTGCGACGAGACGTTCCCGAAATACCTCGATACATACGTGTTGCCTGATCCCGATCTGGTGATCCGCACCTCAGGTGAGGCGCGGATATCCAACTTCCTTTTGTGGCAATCGGCGTATTCGGAATACGAATTCATCGACACGCTCTGGCCGGATTTCACGGCGGAGGTGTTTGCCAAAGTGGTTGGTCGCTACGGCGCACGTGACCGGCGCTTCGGCGCTGTGGCAGTCTAGGTATTTTCGATGGCGGCAACGGGACCTAAATTTGCCGATCTGGTGCCACGGATCATCTCTGCACTGGTGCTGTTGCTGGTCGGGGGCGCGGGCCTGTGGTTTGGCGGCATGGTCCTTGCAGTGCTGTTGTCGATCCTTGGCGCGGCGATGTTGTGGGAATATTTCCGCCTGATTGTGCGCCTCGCGCCGAGAATCGCCCGCGCCGCCACCGGGGTCACGGCCCTTTTGCTGGCGGTGTCACTGGTGCTGGAGGATGTCTTTGCGATCGTCGAAAATGGCCGCGTGCTTGCGCCTGCCCCAATTGCGCTCATCGTATTGGCGATCTGCATGTGTGCGGTTGTGGCTTTGGTGCGAAAAAGCAAGCTGGAGACAATCTTCGGCGCAATGATCCCGCTGGGGACGTTCCTGTTTTTCTATGTCCATCAGAGTTCGCCGTTTGTGATGTGGCTTGTCGTGGCCATTATCGTGGCCACGGACGTGTCGGGATATTTTTTCGGCAAGCTGATCGGTGGCCCGAAGTTCTGGCCGGCGCTGTCGCCAAACAAGACCTGGTCCGGGGCTGGCGCGGGGTGGGTCGCGGCGGCCATAATTGCGGTTGCGGTGAGCTGGGGTGAGGGCGCTGCCGCGATGTTGCTCAACGTGGCATTCCTGGTGCTGGTGTCGTTTGCCGCGCAAATGGCGGATATCGCGGAAAGCGCGTTGAAGCGCAGGGCAGGGGTCAAGGACAGCTCGAACCTGTTGCCGGGCCACGGCGGCGTATTGGACCGCTTTGACGGCATGATTGGCGGGTTTGTGATGGCGGGGCTGGTGTTCCTGATCTTTGGTCATTTCCTGAGTGTCACATGACCGGGCCTGAGCGGCGGCGGGTAAGCATTTTTGGGGCCACAGGCTCCATCGGGCAAAATACCGTTGACCTGATCAAACGGGATTTGGACGCTTATGACGTGGTGGCCCTGACCGGCGCGCGCAACATCAGACAACTGGCTGCGGATGCCATCCACCTGCGGGCGGAGGTGGCGGTCACCGCGGACGAAACGCTTTTGGCGGACCTGCGTGATGCATTGGCCGGGTCAGGTGTGCAGGCCGCCGCGGGTGAGGCCGCGTTGCTGGAGGCGGCTGAGCGCCCCGCCGACTGGATCATGTCGGCAATTGTCGGCGCTGCGGGCCTCGCACCCGGTTTCCGCGCATTGCGCCATGGCACAACTCTGGCGCTGGCCAACAAGGAAAGCCTGGTGACTGCCGGGCCGCTTTTGTTGGCTGAGGCGGCGGCCCATGGGGCCAGGATCCTGCCGGTGGACAGTGAACATTCTGCGGTGTTTCAGAGCCTTGTGGGGGAGGATATTGATACGGTTGAGCGCATCATCATCACCGCCTCGGGTGGTGGTCTGCGCGATTGGCCGGAACAGGCGTTGAGCAATGCCACGCCGGAAGACGCGGGCGCACATCCCACTTGGGACATGGGCCAGCGGATCACCATCGACTCGGCCTCGATGTTCAACAAGGCGATGGAGTTGATTGAAACCAAAGAGTTTTTCGGCGTGCCCCCGTCAAAAATCGAGGCCGTGATCCACCCCCAAAGCATCGTGCACGCCCTTGTGGGGTTTAACGACGGCGCGCTGATGGCACATTTGGGGGCGCCCGATATGCGCCACGCTATTGGGTATGCGCTGCACTACCCGGATCGCAAACATCTGCCAGTTGCCCGCCTTGGCCTTGCGCAAATTGCAACACTCGAATTCCATGCGCCTTCTGCCAGCCGTTATCCGGCGCTGAAACTGGCGCGCGCGGTGATGGAAACCGGAGGCTGTGCAGGCTGTATTTTCAATGCAGCAAAGGAGGTTGCCCTGGACGCCTTCCTTGCGCGCCGCATCGGATTCATGGACATGGCAGGCATCGTTGAGGACACCCTTGACGTGATGTCGTCAAAATGTGGCCTTTCAAATGCCCCGCTAACCCTTGAGGACGTGCTTCACACGGACCAAATAGCCAGAGACATGGCCCAGGGTTGTATCGCGGCCCGGATTGAGCAGAAAGAGACAAACTAAATGGATTTCCTTCCCGCCTTCGGCAATATCGGTTTCACGGTTCTGGCTTTTGTCGTGGCCTTGTCAATCATCGTGGCGGTCCACGAATATGGCCACTATAT
>JAESTV010000004.1 GCA_016763475.1 Roseicyclus sp. | reverse complement strand
TTACGGTGTGCGCGGGGCGGACGATATTTTCGAGCTGACCACGGCCGGGGTGCAGCATCTGTTTGATCGCGGCTGCGACTTGGTGATCCTGGCATGTAACACGGCTTCAGCCGCCGCATTGCGGCGGATGCAGGACAGTTGGGTGCCTGAGGGCAAACGGGTGCTTGGTGTGTTTGTGCCCCTGATTGAGGCATTGACCGAACGCCAGTGGGGGGACAATTCGCCGCCGCGCGAAGTTGAGGTGAAGGAGGTGGCGTTGTTTGCGACGCCCAGCACCGTCTCGTCACGGGCGTTCCAGCGTGAGTTGGCGTTTCGCGCCATTGGTGTCGATGTGGAGGCGCAACCCTGCGGCGGTGTTGTGGATGCAATTGAGCACGGTGACATGATCCTCGCCGAGGCGCTGGTGCGCTCTCATGTGGACGCGTTGAAACGGCGGATGCCGACGCCGCAGGCGGCGATCCTGGGCTGCACCCATTATCCGCTGGTGGAAGAGGTGTTCCGCGATGCGCTGGGGCCGGACGTGGCCGTGTTCTCGCAGCCCTCGCTGGTGGCCGATAGCCTTGCGGATTATCTGGGGCGTCGCCCTGAGATGATCGGCTCTGGCACACCTGTATTCCTGACCACCGGTGACCCGAAATCCGTAGAGGCCCAGGCCACTATTTTCCTGCGACGAAAAATCAGTTTTGAGGCGGTGAGCTAACGCGGCGCAAAGTGTGACCGCGCCATTACCCCGCCACGATCCGTGATGCCCTGATCACAAAGCATGATTTGAACGGCGCACATCAATGGCATAAAGCGCCCGCAGGACTTTCGGGAAAGGTTCCCCATGACAAAGAAAATCGCGATCCTTGGCGCGTCTGGCTATACGGGGGCAGAACTGTGCCGCCTGATCCAAACCCACAGCGGTATGGAAATTGTAGCCCTGAGTGGTGACCGCAAAGCCGGTCAGCCCATGGCCTCGGTGTACCCGTTTCTGCGGTCTGCAGGTTTGCCTGACCTGATCCGCATTGAGGATGTGGATTTCGCTGGGGTTGATTTGGCTTTCTGCGCTCTCCCTCATGTTACTTCACAGAACGTTATCAAAGACTTGCCGCGTGACCTTAAAGTTGTGGACCTGTCTGCCGATTTCCGTCTGCGTGATCCGGCGGAGTATGCCAAATGGTATGGCAAATCCCACGACGCGCAGGAGATGCAGGGGGAAGCCGTGTACGGCCTGACGGAGTTTTACCGCGATGAAATCCGCACTGCGCGCCTTGTGGCGGGAACCGGATGTAACGCTGCAATCGGGCAATTCGCGGTGCGGCCTCTGATTGCGGCGGGGGTGATTGATCTCGACGAGATCATCCTGGACCTGATCTGTGGCGTCTCCGGGGCCGGGCGGAGCCTTCGGGAAAACGTCCTGCACGCCGAATTGAGTGAAGGCACCAACGCCTATGCCCTTGGCGGCAGCCATCGCCATCTGGGGGAGTTTGATCAGGAATTCAGTAAAGTTGCAGGCCGCAAGGTCGAGGTGCAATTCACCCCACACCTGGCACCATTTAACCGAGGTGTCCTTGCGACGTGTTATGTGAAAGGTGATGCGGCGGCGATCCATGCGGCGCTGAGGGCGTCTTATGACGCAGAAGTGTTCATTGAGGTGCTTCCCATGGGCCAGGCCCCCTCGACACATGACGTGCGCGGCACCAACTATTGCCATATCGGCGTGGTGGCTGACCGGCGCAGCGGGCGGGCGCAAGTGGTCGCGGCGCTGGATAACCTGTGTAAAGGCTCGTCCGGGCAGGCGGTTCAGAACGCCAACCTGATGTTGGGGCTGGAGGAAAGCGCCGGCCTGATGGGCCTGGGAGTATTTCCATGAAGAAGGGACGCAGATGCGTGGGCTGAAAAAACAACGACGTATTCAGGTGGTGACGATTGCGGCATTGGCTTTGGCGCTGTCGACGGCATTGATCGGGTATGCCCTGCGTGATGGCATCAACTTCTTCCGTCCGCCGGTGGAAGTGGCCGCAAACCCGCCGCCGCCCTCGGAAGTGTTCCGGATTGGCGGATTGGTCGAAGAAGGCTCTCTGGTGCGCGGGCAGGGGGAGACAATTACCTTTGCCGTCACCGACGGCGCGGCCTCGATCCCGGTCAGCTATACCGGTGTGTTGCCGGACTTGTTCAGTGAAGGTGAGGGAATGGTTGGCACCGGGCGGTTGATTGACGGGACCTTTGAGGCCTCCGAGATTCTCGCCCGCCATGACGAGACCTACATGCCCGCCGAAGTGATTGAGGCGTTACGGGATCAGGGTGTTTACCGCGACCCCGGCGAGAGCTGATTTTTGGCAAAATCAGGGGAATCGGTGTGCTCCCGCTCATCGTCATGGCCTTCGGCCCCTCCTCTGATTGGGCGTGGCGCGCTTTGGGGCCTTCGGCCCTGTCAGCGCGTGGGCGTGTGGGGTGCGTGGGCGTGCGGGCGCATGTGGTGATGCCTTTGCAATGGCTGCGCGGCATCTATTGTTCGCTTTGAAGCTCCTCTGACGGTGCCAATGGCATCTGTCGGGCAAAGCATGAGTTTTTTGGCCAAGATGAAAGTGGGCAGCGCGCGGTGCTTTGAGCGCTGTCGTTAGGGGTTCTTTAATTCTTCCATGGTGGATTCCGGGGTTCCGAAACCTATGAGCATGGAGGGCGAACCCATGCAGACGGTTCGGTCTATCGCAGAACAGATTGTGGCCCGCGAAGGTGGGTTTGTGAATGATCCCGATGATCCGGGTGGCGCGACCAAACATGGGGTGACGATTCACACCATGCGCGCCCTTGGCCTTGATCTGGACCAAGATGGCGATGTTGATGTGGAGGACGTGCGCCGGGTCACGCCGGAGTTGGCAACCGATCTGTTTGTTGAGCATTACTTCACCCGGCCACGGCTTCATTTGCTGCCGGAGCCATTACAGGCCAGCGTCTTTGACATGCAGGTTAACGCCGGCTCCAATGCGGTGCGGATATTGCAGCGGCTGCTGCGGGATATGGGGCTGGATATCGCGGTGGATGGGGCCATTGGCCCGCAAACCGCGCGGGCGGCATATGCGGCGGTTGCGCAGGCTCCGGATCATTTGGTGGATGCGTATGGAATCGCGCGGCGGAACTACTATTACCGCCTGGCTGATCGCCGACCTGCCAGCCGCAAATACGCGCGCCGCCGTGACGGTGGCAAAGGTGGGTGGATTGTGCGGGCGGAAGAGTTCATCTCGGCCCGGTATCACCTGAGCGCCGGGGAACACCGCGAAAGGACTGCGTCATGGGGTTGATTGATCGCGCCTTGGGTGGTCGCTCGGTTGGGGCACTTGGGGAGGCGGCAGAAGGGCTGTCGGAAGTGTTTGTGCCCAACGCCACCCGCGCCATCGAACTGGCCGCAGATATCCATCAGGCAACGCTGGAAACAGCGGCGGCAGAGTTTCAATACTCCGGACAGGGCTGGTTTGATCAGCTGATAAACGGCCTTAACCGGCTGCCGCGCCCGATGCTGGCGCTTGGCACCTTGGGGTTGTTTACCTACGCCATGGCGGACCCGATCGGGTTTTCCGAGCGTATGGTTGGGTTGCAAGAGGTGCCAGAGCCATTGTGGTGGCTTCTGGGTGCAATTGTCAGCTTCTACTTCGGAGCTCGGGAGTTACATTATTCCCGTGCGCCTGGCGCCGGGCAGAACCGCGGGCGCAGGCAAAACGGGGGGCGCAGGCAAAACGGCGGGCGCAGGCGGAACTTGCGTGAGCGGCTTGGCGGTGTGTTTCGCCGTCGAAATGGGCCAGAGGTGCGTGCGAATACTCCGGCAGATGATGGGGCAGGTAATGGGGCAGGTAATGGGGCGGACAACCCGGCGTTATCGGAATGGCGGGGCGCGCAGCGTTGACGCAAATCTTCAGGGATCACACCAGTCAGCGCGCCTGATAACCAAACCTGTGGTTCAGCCGGACTATCATTTAGGGTAGGCCGCCCCTGGGTCCGAAACCCCAGACGACACTCACTTCTGAGGTGCCGCTGGGTTCAGACCTGCCGTTTGCGGCACGCGGGAGCAACGACCGCAGTGGTCCGTCGGTGAGTGCAGTGAGTGTCACAACCGGGAAAGCCTGCCCCGCCCGCAGTCACTTTTTGTCACGTGCGGACTTTTCTTCTTTGGTCAGTTTGTTGTTCCAGGTGTTGTTGCTTAAACCCAACTCGCTTGGAAGCGGTTTGGTTTTGCCAACACTAATCTTGCCGCCCTTGTTCAGGAATTCCTGAATAAGCGCATCATCGGTGGTTGCTTTAGGGATTTGTTTCATAGGGATATTCCTACCTGTTTGGTCGCAATGTGGCTTGGTGTGCAGATCAACGTGAGGCTGGATATTCCCTTCCCCCGACGGGCCCCCGACGGGCTGATCTTACGACCTCTGTCTGGGGGATGCCAAGAGCGGTAAACCCGTACTCATGTGTAAATATGTAGTGCCGCTGAATGGATCGACAGCGCCCCTCGCGGCGTCCGCGATCGATTGTCGTCCGGCCCGGCCTCTAGGCGCGTTTTTTGGACAGAGAGGCCACGGCGACGGCTGAAATCACGATCAGGCCGACCAGAATCTCCCGAATATAGCTGTCGACCTGCATCTGCGTGAGGCCATTATCGAGGATGCCAAGCATCAAGACACCAACCAAAGTGAAGATAACGCGTGGCTCACCCTGACGGCTCATTGTCATGCCAAGGAACACCGCGGCGATGGCGTCCAACATCAGGCCCGAGCCTTGTGTCGGGTTGGCCGACGCGACGCGGGCGGCAAACATCAGGCCGGCGACAGCGGCCCCCAACCCGGTCAGACCGAAGGCGATCAGCCGCAATTGTGTAACCTTGATGCCGGCAAGATGGGCCGCTTCCTTGTTGCCGCCAATGGCATAAAGGCGGCGGCCAAAAGTTGTCTGCTCCAGGGTGAACCAACAGATCGCGATTACAATCGCCGCCGTGATTGTCAGATATGGCAGCGAGATTCCGTCCAGTCCAAGTGCGTCAAGTGCAACGCCGCCACGTGCAAAGCCAGAAAATTCCGCCGGGATGTCACGGCCAAAGATGGTGCGTCCGTCGCTGATCCAGAAGGCCAGGCCACTGAAAACGGTCAGCGTGCCCAGGGTGGCAACAAAGGGGAGGATGCCAACAACCGAGACCAGGAACCCGTTAAAAAGCCCGCCGGCCAATCCAATTGCCAATGCGGCGAGCAGCCCGACCCAGATCGGGTAATCAGCGGCAAAGAGCATTGCCGCGACGATGCCTGCAAGGCTTGCCATCGACCCGACCGAGAGGTCAAAATCATTCATCACCATAACGATGGTCATGGTTGCCGCGACAACAGCCAGCATGCTCAACTGCTGGGTGATGTTGATCAGGTTTCGCGGTGTCAGGAAGGTGTCGGGCAACTGCACGGCAAAAAAGAGGATGATGGCCACAAAGCCCAGAAACGTACCGGATTGGCGCAGTGTGTTGGTCATATCTCTACCCCTGTGCCGCAGTTGGGGTGGCATAGAAATGGGCAAGCAAATCAGCGGCCTGTAATGTGCCCCGCTCCAACAGATGCGCCTGGCGTCCGTCCTGAAGGACCAGAATGCGGTCACACATGCCGAGGATCTCGGGCAGGTCGGTGGAGGTCAGGATCACCGGGCAACCTTGCGCGCTGAGGTCACGGACCAGCACATAGATGTCGTATTTTGCGCCCACATCCACGCCCCGCGTCGGCTCATCCAGCAGCAACAGCTCCGGCGTGCCGTGCAGGGCGCGGGCGAACACAACCTTCTGTTGATTGCCGCCGCTTAACTGCCCCACCGGCTGTTGTGGGCCGTCGTATTTCAGGCGGGTCATGTGCCCGAGCCTCAGGCAGTCGCGGGTTTCCGCACGCTTTTTGGCGATCCTCCCGTAGCCACCCAGATGGGGCAGCACCATGTTGGCGCGGATCGACATATTCAGCATCAACGCCTCTGCGCGCCGTTCCCGGGGGATATAGGCCACGCCGCGCCTCCAGGCGTCGGACGGGGTGCGGGGCAAGGGGTGGGGCAGGGGGTGTTCGGCCATGTGGGCCTCACCCTGCACAATCCGTTCCAACCCCATGAACATCTGTAACAGCTGGCTTTGGCCAGCCTCCGCCAATCCGGTGATGCCAAGGATCT
>JAESTV010000076.1 GCA_016763475.1 Roseicyclus sp. | reverse complement strand
CCAGCAGATCCTCGTTCTCCTGGAAAATCTGGATCACATGTAACAGCAGGTCGCCGAAATCGCAGGCGTTCAGTTCGCGCAGGCGGGTTTGGTATTGGGCGTAAATTTGAGTAGCCAAAACGATTTCCCTACCGATAGCACCGCTTCCGGGATTGCGTCTGGCGAACTCATAAGTTTGCTCGACCGCGTGTAGGTCTCGATCTGAATAGAGCCGCTCCGCCCAAAGTTCACGATCTTCTGCTGCCGGCACTTTTTCAGGGGTCCAGGCGCGGTTCTTCCAACTGTCGATAAGATGCCCGAGCGCCCGTGGAGGATGTCTTTTTTCATCTATTTTATTAGCCACAATCAACTGCTTCAACAGCCGGTTCTGGTCGTCGGTATCGAGAATGGTGAAGGTGGACTTCAGGCCCACCAGTTCCGCGTGGCGCCGCAAGATCTTCGCGCAGATCGAATGGAAGGTGCCGAGCCAGCGGATTGGCCTCTCTATACCGAATGGTACGTTCCCAAGACGGTCCTTCATCTCCTTCGCGGCCTTATTGGTGAAGGTCACAGCCAGGATCTCATCCGGACGTGCAGAACCTGTACGCACTAGGTGCGTAAGGCGGGTCATCAGGGCGCGGGTTTTGCCGGTGCCTGCCCCCGCCAACATCAGGACCGGGCCGTCAATCTGTTTGACGGCCGCCACCTGTTCGGGGTTCAGCCCGTTCATATAATCCGCAGGCCGCGCGGCCATGGCGCGGGCGGAAAGCGAGGTGGTTGCGGCGGCCTCGAAGGCACCCGACTCATCAAATTTATCGTCGAACTGGCTCATGGGGCGGAACGATATATTGGGATGCGCGTGAGGGGAAGGTATGTTCGCAGATTGTTCTTGTGGTGATTTTTGCTGGCGTAGATTGGGGGCCAGCCCCCAAACCCCGGAGTTTTTTGCCAAGATGAACGCGGGCGCGGACTATTTTAGATGAATTTGATTGAGTTACCGGCCGATGGTCGATTTTGTGCGGGGATGGATCTGCAGTCTCGCTACCCCGCGTTAAGTGACCTCAAAACCCGCGCCCGGCGGCGGATTCCGCATTTTGTGTGGGAATATCTGGATTCGGCAACCGGGTCGGAGGCAGGTGCGGCGCGCAACCGGGCGGCGTTGGATGCGGTTTTGCTGCGCCCAGCGGCGTTGCGCGGTGATGTTGCGCCAGATTTGTCGTGCTGGTTTCTGGGACGGCAGTATCCGGTTCCGTTCGGGATTGCGCCGTTGGGGATGTCGGGTCTGATCTGGCCGGGGGCGGAGCGATTGTTGGCCAGCCATGGCGCGCAGGCCGGCATTCCCTATGGGTTGTCCACTGTGGCAACCGTGGTGCCGGAGGCATTGACGGGGCAGATCGGCGATCAGGGCTGGTTCCAGATGTATCCGCCGAAAGCGCCGGAGGTGCGGGATGACATGCTCGCTCGCGCGCGCGCCGCCGGGTTTCATACTCTGGTGTTAACCGTGGATATCCCCGCCGCCTCCCGGCGCGAGCGGCAGATACGGGGGGGGCTGGTGCAGCCGCCGCGCCTGACGCCGCGCCTGTTGGCGCAGGTGGCGCGGTGCCCGGCCTGGGCAATGGGCATTTCGGCGGGTGGCATGCCCCGGATGCGGTTGATGGACAGTTACGCGGCGGGTCTGGCCAAGGGGCCGCTGCCCTCTACCGCCCATGTGGGATACCTGCTGCGTGCGGCGCCGGATTGGGAGTATGTGGCCGCGTTGCGTGACCTGTGGGACGGGCCGTTCATCCTCAAGGGGGTGTGTGAGCCGGAGGTTGCGGTGCGCGCCGAAGCGGTCGGCGTTGATGGGGTCTGGGTCTCGACCCACGCCGGTCGCCAGTTTGACGGCGCACCGGGGGCGGCGGCACTTTTGCCCGGTATCCGGGCCGCAACCACCTTGCCGATCATCTTTGACAGCGGCGTTGAGGGTGGTCTCGACGTGATCCGGGCGCTGGCGCTGGGGGCGGATTTCGTGATGATGGGGCGTGCGTGGCACTATGCGCTTGGGGCGTTGGGGGCGGCGGGACCGGCCCATTGGCACGATATCCTGGTGCAAGACATGGAAAGCAACATGGCGCAGATCGGCGCCCGCACACTTGCGGAGTTGCCAGGGCGGTTGATCGGCGAATAGGGGCACCTGTGTAGTGCGGAACAAGTGCGGCCAATAATCGAGTGTCTTAATCAGGCGCATTAACCAGACCTCTCAACGAAGGTTATCATCGCCGCCCTGCGCCGCTACATCTGAGCGATGTTCGAAAGTGTCTGGATCGCCATGCTCTGCGGCACCCTTTATGGGGGAGAGCCTGAAGTTGTGGCCTACTTCGATCACGGCGTCGAACGCAGCGTCGAACAAGGCGGCTATCACAACGGCGATCATGGCGGCGAACACAGCAGCAATCACAACCGGACCCGCAGTTATGTGCGGGTGGATTGCGTGACCCCAACCCTGGTGATCGAATTTGGCCGTGACACCAGCAGCGGGCTGCGCGACTCCCTCACCCAGGCGGTATTTAACGCCGATATCCTGGGCCGCGAGGCCATGGTGCTGATCATCGATTCCGATGGCCACATCGGCAGCCAGGAATTTCAGGTGCTGCGCGCCGGTGAATTGCTTGGTGTGCGGGTGGAGCGGATCTCTGCTGAAATTGCGTTACACAACCAATATCAGCGTCTGCGCGGTGGTCCGGCGGAGCCTCACGCGGGCAGCTGACCTGTATCCCCTGTTGCTCTGTGCCAAACAATTGTCCTACGAATGCTGCAACTGCAAAGGGACTCCAGTTCATGGCCGATTTCCAAAAGATCCTCATTGCCAACCGTGGCGAGATCGCAATCCGGGTGATGCGCGCCGCAAACGAGTTGGGCAAGCGCACCGTCGCGGTCTATGCGGAGGAGGACAAGCTGTCGCTCCATCGCTTCAAGTCGGACGAGGCTTACAAGATTGGCGAAGGCCTGGGACCGGTTGCGGCGTACCTCAGCATTGAAGAGATCATTCGCGTCGCCAAAGCCTGCGGTGCAGACGCAATCCACCCCGGTTATGGCCTGCTGTCGGAAAACCCCGACTTTGTGGATGCATGTGCAGCAAACGGCATCCGCTTTATCGGCCCGCGCGCGGAAACCATGCGCCAGCTTGGCGACAAGGCCAGCGCGCGGCGTGTGGCGGTTGCGGCCGGTGTGCCAGTGATTCCCGCAACGAACGTGCTTGGCGACGATATGGATGTGATCCGGGCTGAGGCGGCCAAGGTGGGCTATCCCCTGATGCTCAAGGCCAGCTGGGGCGGCGGCGGGCGCGGCATGCGGGCCATCGCGGGGCCTGACGAGTTGGAAGAAAAGGTCCTTGAAGGGCGGCGCGAGGCGGAAGCGGCGTTTGGCAACGATGAGGGGTATCTCGAAAAGATGATCCTGCGGGCACGCCACGTCGAGGTGCAGATCCTTGGCGACAGCCACGGCCAGATCTACCACCTCTATGAACGTGATTGCTCGGTCCAGCGCCGCAACCAGAAGGTGGTGGAACGCGCCCCCGCGCCTTACCTCAGCGCCTCCCAGCGCGAGGAAATCTGCGAGCTTGGCAAGAAGATCTGCAAACATGTGAACTATGAGTGTGCCGGCACGGTTGAGTTCCTGATGGATATGGACACCGGCAAGTTTTTCTTCATCGAGGTGAACCCCCGTGTGCAGGTGGAACACACCGTCACCGAAGAAGTCACCGGCATCGACATTGTCCGGGCGCAGATCCTGATTGCAGAGGGCAAATCGCTGATCGAGGCCACCGGGGTGGCGTCACAATATGACGTGAAACTTGACGGCCACGCGTTGCAATGCCGGGTCACAACCGAAGACCCCTCGAACAACTTCATCCCTGATTACGGGCGCATCACCACCTATCGTTCAGCCACCGGGATGGGCATTCGCCTTGATGGCGGCACCGCCTATTCCGGCGCCGTTATCACCCGGTATTACGACTCGTTGCTGACCAAAGTGACGGCATGGGCACCGACCCCTGAGGCCACAATTGCGCGTATGGACCGCGCGTTGCGCGAATTTCGCATCCGGGGTGTGTCCACCAACATCGCCTTTGTCGAGAACCTGCTGAAGCACCCGACATTCCTCAACTACCAATACCACACCAAGTTTATCGACGAGACGCCGGAGCTGTTTGACTTCACGCCGCGCCGCGATCGCGCCACCAAGATCCTGCGTTACGTGGCCGACATCACCGTGAACGGGCACCCGGATGTGGAAGGCCGCCCGAAACCGGCAGCGCGAGTGAAATCTCCCAAGCCCCCGGCCAATCTTACCCAAGCGCCTGCGTCCGGCACCCGCAATCTGCTGGAGCAAAAAGGCCCGCAAGGTGTGGTGGACTG
>JAESTV010000075.1 GCA_016763475.1 Roseicyclus sp. | reverse complement strand
CGGGTCGATGATGACAGCGTCGAATTATGCAAGCCCATCGGGAAGGAGGGGGCGGCGAAACAGATCTCGCCTCTCGGTTGTAACCGGCTTCAGGCCGGTGGTGTGGCGGGTCGCCTGATCCAGCGCATCCAGCAGATCCTGGGCGGCTTCTACCCCATGAACGGGAGTGGCTTGGGCCAGCGGTAGGGTAAATGTGCCGAGGCCGCAGAACAGGACAGCGACATGTTTGGCACCCTGGGTGGCCTCGGTGATGGCGGCTTGCAGCGCCGCCTCGCCATCTTTTGTGGCCTGCAAGAACGCGCCCGGCGGCGGGGTGACACGCGCCTTGCCGAGGGTCAGGCGCGGGGCTTCGTTTGCGTAAACCGGCTCTTCCCCCCATGTCAGGCGACAAAACGTGTCGCGGAACTTCGGCAGGGTACTGCGAAGCGGGCCATCAAGCGGGATTGCGCCCGTGACGTGGAGATCAATGCCGGTCTCTGTCAGGGTGACGGAAAGGCCAAGGGTGGTGGACCGAGTGGCGCCAAGGCGGGTGATCTGTTCGAGCGCGGGGATTGTTTCAAGCAGCGCAGGCTCGACCAGCAAACAGTCTCTGATCGGCACGATAGTGTCTGATTTCCGCGCATGAAAGCCGATCATCGCGCCCTTCTTGGTGCGGGTTCCCGCAAGGGTCGCGCGACGACGGGATCGCGGCGCAGACGTCACGATAGGCCGCAGGGGTGCGGGCAGGTTGTGAGCTGTCAGCGCATTTGTGATCACACCCATCTTCCATTGCGCCACAAACCCGTCTGCGGCGTGCATCAGGTTACATCCACCGCAGGATTTGTAGTGCGGGCAGGGCGCTTTTACCCGATCCGTGGAGGGTGTGATCACAGAAGGGGTGGCCATGCGGTCCCCCTCGATTTCCCCGCTGACAACCTCGCCGGGTAGCACCAGCGGCACAAAAACCGGACCATCCGCGATGCCATCGCCGTGGTGGCCGAGGCGTTTGATTACCAGCTCAACCACAATGCACCGCCGGCGTGAACGCGTATCCTTCGGGTGACAGGATTGTTGCCTCTCGCAATCCGTGGGGTTTGTCCGCAGGCTGTTCGATCGCCATATGGCAACCGGCTTCGGCACGGGTCACAGCCTCATCAGGGTCAATTCCAAAGAGATACAACTGGATGCCGCCGCCACGAGGCGGGTTTTCGGGGATCAGTTGTGGCAGCGGGTTGCCATGGTAGGTGGCGTCGGAATGCAGCTGGAAGATTGCGTCCCCGTGGATGACAATTGCAAAATCATCAGACAGGTGATGGGCAGTCAGGCCAAAGACATCCGTGAGAAACGCCGCCAGCCCGCGCACATCGCGGGTCAGCAAGTTGACGCCAAGCCCGGTGAGGGAGCGGCCGAAATCGTCGGCAGAGATGGTTTCATAGTTCATCAGCATTCTTTGCGGGATCGCGGGCGGCGGGACAAGTCCTGCCCTACTCTGCCGCGTCCGTAACCCCGATGAATCCGCCGGATTGGCGGGTCCAGTAGCGCGCGTACAGGCCGTTTTGAGCCAGTAGTGCGGCGTGGGTGCCATCTTCGACAATACGCCCGTCGTCCAACACGATGATCCGGTCCATGGCCGACAGGGTGGAGAGGCGGTGGGCGATGGCGATGACAGTTTTACCTTCCATCACCGAAGCGAGGGTGTCCTGAATCGCGGCTTCAACCTCGCTGTCCAATGCGGAGGTTGCCTCATCCAACACCAGCACCGGCGCGTCCTTCAGGAAGGCGCGGGCCAGTGCGATGCGTTGGCGCTGGCCTCCCGATAATTTCACGCCGCGTTCGCCAAGGAATGCGTTGTAACCGACCCGATCCCGGTGGTCGCGCAGGGTCAGGATGAACGCGTGCGCCTCAGCCCGCTTGGCGGCGGTAATGACCTCCTCCTCAGACGCATCGGGGCGCCCGTAAAGGATGTTGTCACGGGCGGTGCGATTGAACATCGCGGTGTCCTGGGTGACCATTGCGATCTGCTGGCGCAGGCTGTCCTGGGTGATCTCGCGGATATCAGTCCCATCGACCAGAATACGACCCTGTTCCGCATCATAGAGCCGCATCAATAGCGCCACGAGGGTGGATTTACCGGCACCGGACGCGCCAACAACACCCAATTTCTCACCCGGCGCGATGGTTAGGTTGATCTTCTCGATCCCACCTGCCCGTTGGCCGTAGGCGAAGGAGACGGCGTCAAAAGTGATCTGTCCGGTCACCCGTGGCAAAGCTGGCGCGCCCGCAGCATTGGTCAGGCCGTGGGGCGGCGTGAGGGTACGCATGCCGTCCTCCAACTCACCCACGTTGGCATATATCCCCATGAGGGTGAACGAGACCCAGCCGGTCATCTGGCTGATCCGCATCGAGATCGCGCCCACGGCGGCGATGTCGCCAGGTGTTGCAGTGCCGTTCTGCCACAAAAGCACGACGCCAAGGACCAGCAGAACCGGCAGCAGGCCGGCAGTGGCCATCAACGCAAAGCGGAAGCCGGTAGACAGAATGCCGAAGCTAAGCGCGGCGGTGCGATACCCGTCCATCGCATCAGTCGCGGCCGCATCTTCATGATCGGCATGGCCAAACAGTTTCACCGTCTTGATGTTGGTGATGGTATCGACAATCTGGCCGGTCACGTTTGCACGTGCGGCGGCACGGGTTTTTGCCCGCGCCCGGATCCGTGGCAAAAACCAGCGGATCATCACCGCATAGAGGCCCATCCACGCCACCAGCCCTGCGGCGATGCGCCAATCAATCGCCCCCAGCAGGATGATTGTGCCAAGTAAGGTCACGATGGCATAGGCGGCGGCGTTAATCACTTCCGTGACGATATTCACCAACGAGGCGGCGGCCTGCATCTGTTTTTGCGCAATCCGGCCTGCAAAATCATTGTCGAAGAAGGTGATGTCGTGGCCCAGGGTCCAGCGGTGCAGACGGGACTGGATCAGCGGCGCAAGGTTGGGTGGCAAAACGATGCCGTTAAACGCGGCGGAGGTGCCGAAGAACAAAGGCCGCACCAGCAGATAGAAGGCAACGTAGGTCAGGATCAGGAGGCTGTGACTGCTGAAATACGCCTCAACCGGAAGGGTTGTGGTATCAATCAGGGCACCGAGGAACCAGGCGGCGGCGACCTCCATCAATCCCGCAATGCCCGACAGCACAGCGGCAAGGATCATGACCGGCCAGGTGCCTGAGAGGCACCATTTTATAAAAGGCCAAAGCACTTGCGGCGGTGGCCCGTCAGCAATGGCGAACGGCTCGATCAAGCCGGATAGCCAATCGGTCAGGCGGGTGAAAATGGTCATTCCGCCGCCTCGTCGTCGGCGTCGATGCCGATGAACCCGCCGGATTGGCGCGCCCAGAATCCGGCATATAACCCGCCCTGGGCCAAAAGCGCGTCGTGGGTGCCGTCTTCCACAATATGCCCGCCGTCAAGCACCACAATCCGGTCCATCCGTGCGATGGTGGACAGACGGTGGGCGATGGCGATGACGGTTTTCCCCTCCATCACCCCATACAGCGTGTCTTGAATCTGAGCCTCGACTTCGGAATCCAGCGCCGAGGTTGCCTCGTCCAGCACAAGGATTGGCGCATTCTTCAGGATCACACGGGCAAGGGTGACCCGTTGCCGTTGGCTGCCAGACAGTTTCACCCCGCGCTCACCGACATGGGCGTCGTATCCTGTGCGGCCCTGGGGATCTTCGAGGTTGAGGATAAACTCATGGGCTTCCGCCCGTTCGGCGGCTTCGATCATCTGCTCATCCGTGGCGTCTGGAGCGCCATACAGGATGTTGTCACGGACCGAACGGTGCAGCAGAGACGAGTCCTGCTGCACCATTCCGATGGCCGAGCGCAGGCTGTCTTGCTGGACCGTTGCGATATCTTGCCCGTCGATCAGAATACGACCCTGTTCGGCGTCATAGAACCGGAGAAGCAGCTTCACGAGAGATGATTTTCCCGCGCCGGAGCGCCCCACGAGGCCAATTCTCTCGCCGGGTTTTATGGTCAGGTTGATGGCGTCCAAGCCGCCCGTGCCCCGCCCATAGTGATGGCCGAGGTTGTCCAGAACAACCTCACCCCGGGTCAGCTTCAAAGCCGGCGCGTTTGGTGCGTCGGTCAGATCAATCGGCGCGGTAATTGTCTCCATCCCCTCAGACACAACACCGAGAGAGCGGAAGAAAGTGGAGACGGCCCACATGATCCAGCCGGTCATCGCCGAGAGGCGCAGGGCAAGCGCCGTGGCGGCGGCAACCACGCCAACGGTCGCGGACCCCTGGGACCATAAAAGGATACCCCAGCCCACAATGGCGACGATCAAAAAGCCATTCAGGGTGACCAGCATCACATCCATTGTCGTGAAAATCCGCATCTCACGGGCGAAGGTCTGACGGGTTTGCTCGATCGCCTCCTTGGCGTAGGCAAGTTCCTGATCGTGGTGCGCAAACAGCTTCACTGAATGGATGTTGGTATAGCTGTCCACCACACGTCCGGTGGTGTTGGAGCGTGCATCGGCGCTGGCCTTGGAGGCGGGGCCGACACGTTTCATTGTCCAGCCCAGCAACCCGGCATAGAGGGAGAACCAGATAACCAGAGGCACCGCAAGGCGTGGGTCAGAGCCGATCAGCAGGATCGTGGCACCGACAAGATAGGCCAGCGAAAAGGTGATTGCGTCGAACACCTGAAAGATCGCGTCGCCAGCGCTGCCGGGGGTTTGCATGATCCGGTTGGCGATGCGACCGGCGAAGTCATTCTCAAAAAAACCAACCGATTGGCGCAGCACCTGTTTGTGGGCGCGCCAGCGAACAAGTGCGCCAAATTGCGGCAGAATCGCGTTGTTCAACAGCGCCACATCAAGGCCCTGCAACAGCGGGCGGATGGTGAGGATGAAGATAGCGGCGAAAGTCAGCTCCCACCCGTAGTTGGCCAGCACATCTGCTGGTTCACCGCTGGTCATCAGGTCCACCACGCGGCCCATGTACCAGATCAGGCCAATCTCAATTGTGGCCACAATCACCGACATGAATGCGGTCAGCGCAAAGAGCCTTTTGAAGGGCTGCGAATAGCCCCAAAGGAACGGCCATAACCGGCGAGGGGGACGATCCTGTTCGGCATATGCCACGTAGGGGTCGACCAGATTTTCTAATCGGCGAAACATGACATTACCCGTGTCAGGCCGGAGATATATCGTGCGGCTCGCGGAAAGGCCATCGGCGCGACGGCGGATGCTCCGCTCAGCCGGTTACTCGTGCAAAAGCGCCGCCTTGGTGAGGGTAAATTGGCTGTCGATCCAGCGCGTTTTCAGGTCGTTGAGGCGTTGCCCGAGGGCCGGGCCTTGAATATCTGGCAGGTCGGCGGCCTTGATCGGAAACGTGGCGGATGCGCCGGTTTGAGCCTGAGAAAAAGCCTCGGCGCTGGGCGGCTGTTCGAAGGCCACGGCGCGGAGGGTGAGGATATCATAGGCGGAGGGGAGTCCGTAAAGGTAGCCAAGCGCGCCGGGTGTGGTGAGTTTGCCCATTTCGTCACGGTAGAGGCGGAGGCGTTTGGTGTCGGATTTTGACAGGCGCAGGAGATCTGGCGCGTCATCGCCGCCGATAGCCGCCAGACGCCGGATCGGGTCGGCGGCGAGATTCCGCTCCAGGCCGGTAAGCACGGTCAGTGGGTGCGATTGCGCACCGGGCAGGATCGCGTTGAGGATACCGGTCTGGTCCATCGTGGCGAGGGCAGGCGCGGGGTTGGGCGCAAGGAGGAGTTTCCTGATCTCCGCACCCACACGTTCGCGGGACAGCTGGGTGAGGCCGTCGATATTGGCGGCACAAGCGGCGAGCGCATCCTGATCCATGCCGCCATTCGGGTCAGCATACCACGCGTGAAACCGGAAAAATCGCAGGATGCGCAGATAATCTTCGGCAATACGTGCATTGGGGTCGCCGATAAACCGCAGGTGGCGATTGCCAAGGTCCAAGAGGCCCTCACCGTTCGGGTCCAGCACGTCGCCGTTACGGGTTGCGTAGAGAGCGTTGATGGTGAAGTCGCGCCGGGCGGCATCTTCGGAGGTCTGATGTGTGAAGAGGACACTCGCGTGGCGTCCGTTAGTCTCGATATCGCGGCGCAGGGTCGTGATTTCGTGCGGTTTGCCATCGGCGACGATGGTGACAGTGCCGTGGTCGATCCCAGTGGGGATCGCCTTGAGACCAGCCGCTCTGGTCAGATCCATGACGGTTTCCGGCAGGGCATCGGTGCAGATGTCGATGTCGTCAACAGGCAGTCCGAGGATTCCGTTGCGCACGCAGCCACCGACGAACCACACATTATGGGGCGCAAGGGCATCAAAGACAGCAAGTGTGCCGGGATGGGTGAGCCAATGTGCCTGAAGCCGCATCACGCTACCTGATCCGCGAGGGATTTCAGCATTCGCGCCGTGGCACCCCAGATGTAATAGGGGCCGTAGGGGACAACGTAATACTGCCGCCGTGCGCCGCGCCAGCGACGGCCTTCGATGGCGTAGTTGGCGGGCGTCAAGAGGAACGACAAAGGCACCCGGAACACCTCGGCAACTTCGCCAGCCTCGGGGGTCGGCGTGAAATCCGCCGCCACGCGGGCAAGGATCGGGATAACATTGTAGCCGGTGACGGTTTCGTGTGCGGGAAGCTCCGCGAGGAGCGAAACATTGGATGGCTCAAGCCCGATCTCCTCATGGGCTTCCCGCAACGCGGCCTCCGCCGCTGTTTCCGCGCCGTCAATCTTGCCTCCGGGAAAGGCGATCTGGCCCGGATGATGTTTCAGGGTGGAAGCGCGTACGGTCAGGATAACCTCGTCGCCATCTGGCCCGGCCAGCACCGCAATCAACACGGCAGCGGGGCGCAGCACACGGCCCTCGGGCAGGACCACGCCGGGGTTGAGGTCGTAATCCGACGATATCCTCATCGGCGGCCGCGCTGGAGCATGCTCCAGCGCGGCCGTCAGGGTTTTCAGATCAACCGGATGACCCATCAGCGGCTTTCTCGGCCTCGAACCCCAAGGTGAGGGGGTCGAAATCGTAATGGGCGCCGCAGAATTGGCAATCCACGGTCACACGGCCTTCGTCGGTTGTCATGTATCTGATATCTTTGGCCGAATAGATCGACAGGGACTGGCGCACCCGATCATCCGAGCAGGTACAGCCAAAGCCGACCGGCTGGGCTTCAAACACCCGCGGCTGCTCCTCATGGAACAGACGCACAAGCAGATCTGTGGGCGCGACATGGGGGCCAATCAGCTCCATCACGTCCGCGGTTTTCAACAGGATGTTGGCGCGGTTCCAATCCTCTGCCTTGTCGTCGTCGATCAGATCCTCAGCGCTCAGCACAGCATCATCCCCGGCGGGACCATCTTTGGCCTCAAGGGAGGCTTCAGGCATCAGCTGGAGCATGACACCACCAGCCCGCCAGGACGCAGGTTGCCCCGGCTCCTGTGCCTGACCGTAAGACAGCAGAAAGGATGTCGGCAATTGCTCAGATTGGGCAAAATAAGCCTCTGCGCACGCACTTAGAGACCCACCGACAAGCGGTGTGATGCCCTGGTACGGCGTCATGTCGGCGCCCTGATCTATCAGGATAGCGAAATACCCCTTGCCGACCTGCGGGAAAGCCGGACCGGCCACATCCAACGCGTCTTTATCGTAGGAGGCATAGGCGCGGATGCGTGCAGGTTCCCCCTCGGCCTCAGGCGCAAGGAAATCAGTGGCGATCAGGCGGATCGGCCCGTCACTGCGCACCTGTAAGGACAGTTTCCAGCGCAGCTTGATGGTCTGCCCGATCAACGCCGTCAGCAACGCCATCTCGGCCACCATCGCCTCAACCGGGGCAGGGTAGTCGTGTTGGCTCAGAATCTGGTCCAACGTGGAATCGAGCCGCGCCACACGGCCACGAATGTCCGAGCGATCCAACTGGAATGGCAGAACGATGTCGTCCCACGCAATTTTTGTGGTCAAAGTCATGGGGAAGCCCCCCTTTAACAAATATTGGAAGTTCTGCTCCCATATAGGGAGCGTGTCGGCAACACCAAACCCCCAAGCTGCCGCAGTTCTGCCTTGCGTGTGCCGCATGGGGTTGGGAAATCGGGGTTAACGAAACCTAAGCAGAGCGCAACGATGAAAATTCTATTCGTGCATCAGAATTTCCCCGGTCAATATCGGGAGCTGTTTTCATGGCTACGCGCCCAGGGCGGGCACGAGTTGGTGTTCCTGACTCAACGCAAAGATGTGCCGCCTCTGGAAGGCGCGAAGGTTGTGACCTACGCCAGCCACCACAAACCCGCCAAAGATGCCTATGCCCTGACCCAATATTGGGAGGAATGCGCCGGCAACGGCTTTGGCTGTGCGCAGGCCGCCCACAAGCTGAAAGGGGATGGCTTCACCCCCGATATCATCCTTGGCCATGTGGGCTGGGGTGAGTTGACGTTTATGAAGCAGATCTGGCCGGATGTGCCGATCATCGGCTATTTTGAGTATTACTTCCTGGCGCAGGGGGGCAGCGTCGGGTTTGACCCCGAGTTTCCCGCCAGCCCCCACGCGCCGTTCACCATGCACGCCCGTAATGCGGTGAACTTCGCCAATATCCAGACGGTTGATCAGGGCCATTCGCCGACGCGGTGGCAGAAAAGCACGTTCCCCGAGAATTTTCAGGACAAGATCTATGTGCAGCACGACGGCATCCGAACCGACAAGCTGTTGCCGGACCCCGATGCCGAGGTTGCTTTGGGCCGCCTCGGGAGAACGGTGACCAAGGAAGATGAAATCTTCACCTATATGGCGCGGAATATGGAGCCGACGCGGGGCTTCCACTCGTTCATGCGCGCCCTGCCCCATATCCTTGCCGCGCGGCCCAAGGCGCGGGCGCTGATTATCGGCGGTTCGGAGGTGTCTTATGGCAAGAAGTCCGGTTCGGACGGCGGCTACAGGGCCGAGATGGAGCGGGAAGTGGGCGATAGCGTCGACTGGTCTCGGGTGCATTTCCTGGGCCGTGTGCCCTATGAGGACTATCAGAAGATCATTCAGGTCAGCCGTTGCCATATCTATCTGACGGTGCCGTTTGTTCTGTCGTGGTCGCTGCTGGAGGCGATGTCGATGGGGGCCACAATTGTCGCCTCTGATGTGGCGCCGGTGCGCGAAGCCATAGACCATGGCAAAACCGGGCTGATGGCGGATTTCTTCGACCCCAAAGATATCGCCAAGAAGGTTGTGGATGTGTTGGAGCGCCCGGGAACCTATGCCCACCTTGGCCCCGCCGCGCGCCGCCACGTGGTGCGGAATTACGATTTCAAAAAAGTGTGCCTGCCGGAGCATTTGCGCCAGATAAATGCGCTGGTGGCGAAGGCGAAGCGGATTGAGATACCGGGCTGAGGATATGCCCTCAGGCAACCGGGGCATTCCCGCCTTGCGGATGAGCGATACCGGTCGTTAGTTCGTAGCGTTGTTGGCCGCGTTGACCAACCCGAAGGCCGAACCGACAAGGCCGAATATTGTCTGAATCCCGGTAACCGGGCTTTCCGTCACCAGCACCAGATCACCGGGATTGATGCGGAAGTTACGGGCCGAGAACAGGCCATCGGCGTTGGTCATATCCAGGGCAAACACCACGCGGGATTGATCCGGCCCGCGGTGATCTGCCCGCACGGCGGAGGTGGGATATTCACGCAGGATAAGCACACCGCCCGGATCCCCGCGGCGGCTTTCAACACCGCCAATGATAGCCATCGCATCAAGTGCGGTGATCCGGTCCTGGGGAAAGATGTGCTGGGCTTGTTCGCCCGCCGCACCCAGCGACAGGAAGTAACGGCGGTCGTCTTCCACGATCACCCGGTCACCACCACGCAGGAGGGTATCAAGGCCGGGTTCCGCAAAAAGCCGGTCAATTGAGGTGCCATAGACCGAACCGGACCGGATCAGGCGGATCTGCGGGTTGGCAAAGCCAGTGTTCACACCGCCCGCATCGGCAATTGCATTCAGAACGGTGTAATTCCGATCAGGCATCGGCAGACGACCGGGAGAGCCAACACCGCTCACCAGATCAACAGAATTGGTGCGGCCTTCCACCATCTCCAGCTGGACCTGCGCCTGGGGGGCGACAACATCAATCCGCTCCTGCAACTCAATCCGGGCCAGTTGCGCGGTCATTCCGGCCACACGCACATCCCCCACGTAGGGGATGAAGATTGTGCCATCGGGGCTGACGTTCAGCGCGTCGATGACGGTGGAAGCGCTGGAATTGGTCAGCAGGCTGTCGGTGTCACTGTCCCACACAGTCAGGCGCAACTCGTCCCCCGTGGCGATCACCTGGGTGTGCGCACCGCCAGAGGCAGGGATCCAGCTCAGGTGCCGTTCCCCGGTGCGGGGCCAGTCAGCAAGCACAGGCAGAAAACCGCGAGTGACGGAATAGACCGAGAAATCAGCAACTTCACCCGCCGCTGCTTCAACCACTTCACGTTCAACCGGAGCGCCGCGCGGCAGCGCATCACACGCGGCCAGAGCCAGTGTAATGACGGCAATTGTTAAAAATCTGGCGAGCGGCAGCCGGGCCATGTGTGTCTTCAGATCCCCAAATCAGGTGACAAGCCTTTGATGCTTAGGACGATTACAGCGCCGCATAGGCGCGTCAACGTTGCGCCAGCCGATTAGCCCGCAGGGCGGTGCAATTTTATCAAGGCCTTGGACAGGCTCCGATTGTGCTTTGACGCCGAGGCCTGTTCCATGGCACTCCGTCGCTTTAGGCAGACGGCACTTGGGCAGGGTAATCCGCACATGGTAGAGCGTATACTTTTGACAGGTGGGGCCGGGTACATCGGTTCACATACTTATGTGGCGTTGGTGGGCGCCGGGTATGACGTCACAATCCTCGATAATTTCCAGAATGCCAACCGGTCGGTCATTGATCGTTTGGCCGAGTTGACCGGCGCGCCGGTTACATTGGCTGAGGCTGATATTCGTGATGCAACCACCCTGGGCGGTCTGTTCTCGGAACATCAATTTGACGCGGTGGTGCATTTTGCGGCGCTGAAGGCGGTCAGCGAAAGTGTTGAGCGGCCGCTGGATTACTTCGACGTCAATATCAGCGGCTTGATCAACCTGCTGCGGGTGATGGACGCGGCGGGGTGCCGCAAGATCGTGTTCTCCTCCTCAGCCACCGTTTACGGCGTCCCGGATGAGACACCGACACCGGAGACCGCCGAATTCCGCGCGATGAACCCCTATGGGCAGACCAAGATTTCCGGCGAGCAAATCCTGAACCAGCTGGCGGCGGCAGATAACCGGTGGGACATCGGCATCTTGCGCTACTTCAACCCCGCGGGCGCCCACGAGAGCCACCTGATCGGCGAAGACCCGCGCGACATTCCCAACAACCTGATGCCTTTCATTGCCAAAGTTGCGGCGGGTGAGTTGGATCTTTTGCAGGTGTTTGGCGACGATTACGACACAGCTGACGGCACCGGCGTGCGCGACTATATCCATGTGGAAGATCTGGCGCGGGGGCATGTGTTGTCAGTTGCGGCATTGCTGGGTGATGCACAGAGCCATCTGGTGAACCTCGGCACCGGGGAGGGCAGTTCGGTGCTGGAGGTTGTGGCCGCGTACAAACGTGCCTCGAACCGCGATATCCCCCACCGGATCACCGAGCGCCGCGCGGGTGACGTGCCGATCTATGTCGCCAAAGCGGACAAGGCGGAGGAAGTCCTGGGTTTTCGCACCGAACGGACGCTGGATCAGATGTGCGCATCGTCATGGGGTTGGATTGTCGGGCCGCATTCGAAGGAAGACCCTGCCCCCGAGCCTGCCCCCGAGGGGGCTACACCCGAGGATAACAAATGAAACGGACCGCCATTGTCACCGGGTCTGCCGGGTTCATCGGCTATCACCTGTGTGCGCGACTTCTGGCGGATGGCTGGCGGGTGATCGGCATCGACGCGATGACCGACTATTATGAGGTTGCCTTGAAGGACAGCCGTTTGGCGTTGCTGGTGGCGGAGGAGGAGTTCACCCCGGTTCAGGCGCGGATTGAAACGCCGGGGGTTCTGCACGACCTGTTTGAGGCGCATCGCCCAGAGGCGGTGATCCACCTCGCGGCGCAAGCGGGGGTGCGGTATTCGATCGAGAACCCCGAAAGCTATGTTGAATCCAACCTGATCGGCACTTTCCGCCTGCTGGAGGCGATGCGTGCCTTCCCACCGAGGCATTCGCTGCTGGCCTCCACGTCTTCGGCTTACGGCGCAAATACCGTGATGCCCTTTGCCGAGACGATGAAGGCTGACACCCAGATGTCGTTTTATGCGGCCACCAAGAAGGCAAATGAGGTGATGGCCCACAGCTATGCCCACCTTTATGACCTGCCGACCACGATGTTCCGCTTCTTCACGGTTTACGGCCCCTGGGGGCGGCCCGATATGGCGCTGTTCAAGTTCACCAAGGCGATCCTGGAAGACCGGCCCATCGACGTTTACAACCACGGCGATATGTCCCGTGACTTCACCTATGTCACCGACCTTGTGGACGGCATTGTGCGCCTGATTGAGGCGGTTCCGGGGGTCGAGCCGGTGGAGGGTGACAGCCTGTCACCCGTGGCGCCGCATCGGATTGTGAACATCGGCAATGGGACACCAGTTCAGTTGCTGGATTATATTGAGGCGATTGAGGCCGCGACAGGGCGCACCGCGCAAAAGAATATGATGGACATGCAGCCCGGCGATGTTCCGGCGACCTGGGCGGATGCAAGCCTGCTGCAACATCTGACCCAGTATAAGCCGCAGACTCAGGTGGCTGAGGGTGTTGCCAGTTTCGTCACGTGGTATCGCGACTATTATGACATCTGACGTCCCTATCCGGACGCGTAAGACAGGAATACCCCCATGCGCATCACTATGATTGGTACCGGTTACGTCGGCCTCGTTTCCGGCGTGTGTTTCTCGGACTTCGGGCATGACGTGATCTGTGTCGATAAAGACCCGCGCAAGATTGAGATGCTGCAAGGCGGTGAGGTTCCGATTTACGAGCCGGGTCTTGGCGATCTGATGGGGAAGAACGTGGAAGCGGGGCGGCTGTCGTTCACCACTGATCTGGTGGGTGCGGTGGATGGGGCGGACGCGGTGTTTATTGCCGTGGGCACACCGACGCGGCGTGGTGATGGCCATGCGGACCTGACCTACGTGATGGCAGCGGCGGAAGAAGTGGCGATGGCGTTGACCAGCTACGCGGTGATCGTGACGAAATCGACCGTGCCGGTGGGGACCAACCGCAAGGTGAAGCAGGTGGTTGCCAAAGCGCGGCCCGATGCGGAGTTTGACGTGGCGTCGAACCCGGAATTCCTGCGTGAGGGCGCTGCAATTGATGATTTCATGCGACCTGACCGGGTGGTTGTCGGGGTGCAGACCGCACGTGCGTCTGAGGTGATGGACGAGATCTACCGCCCGCTGTTCCTGCGTGACTTTCCGGTGGTGACCACGGACCTGGAATCCGCCGAGATGATAAAATACGCCGCCAACGCGTTTCTGGCGACGAAGATCACCTTCATCAATGAGATTGCCGCTCTGTGTGAGAAAGTCGGCGCGGATGTGAAAGAGGTCTCCAAAGGCATTGGCATGGACGGGCGCATCGGCAACAAGTTCCTGCACGCCGGGCCGGGGTATGGCGGGTCGTGTTTTCCCAAGGACACCACTGCTTTGGCACGGATCGGCCAGGACCATGCCGTGCCGCAGAACATTGTCGAGACAGTCATTCGGGTGAATGAGGACATCAAGCACCGGATGATCGAGAAGTTGCGCGACCTTTGCGATGGAACGTTCAACGGCAAGATCATCTCGGTTCTGGGGGTCACGTTCAAACCCAACACCGACGATATGCGCGACGCACCTTCCCTGACGATTGTGCCGGCGCTGGTTGGCGGTGGCGCCAAGGTCCGTGTTGTGGACCCGCAGGGGTTCCGGGAAGGGGAGGCCCTGCTGCCCGGCGTGCATTGGAATGATGATCCCTACAAATCCGCCCAAAATGCCGATCTGGTGGTGATCCTGACCGAGTGGAACGAGTTCCGGGCGCTGGACCTCAAGAAGCTCGCCAAGAAGATGGCGACCCCGCGCATGGCGGACCTGCGCAACGTCTATAGCGCGCGGGATGCGAAACGTGCCGGGTTCGATGCCTACGAGGGTGTGGGACGTTAACACGCGCCTGTGTGGCCGGGATTGATTCGAATGGGCGGCGGCGTTGGCGGCCCCGATTCTGAGCCTGTTTCACCCCGAATGTTTCAGTTCGTGAACGATCCTCACGCACTTATCACGCGATTTCTGAAAGCTGTCACCGGGGCGTGAGAATACCCATCACGGGTGCTTCACAGGCGTGGGAGATGCCTGAAATCCTCTATTTTTGGCCCCCTTCAAAGCCCTAGCGTCTTCTCAGGCAGTCAGCCAAACGTCAGGTCCCGCGGGCAAACAACCCGGACCCGGCCAGAGCAAATACCGACTGCCCTGACACATACACTCTGAAGGGATACCAAAATGAAACGCCTTGCAATTGCAGCCGCACTCGCCGCCTCTTTCGCCGCTCCGGCATTCGCCGATGGGCATACGACCAACTTTGCCATCATGCACCTCAATATGAGCGCTGAAAATGAGAGCGAACTCATCATGGTGCCACAGGGTGACATCATGATGGCTGATCTTGAAATGGGCTCAACCTTGGCCGACGTTTTCCGGCAGCTGAACCTTAGCGCCGAGACAATGGCTGACCTTCGCGGTCAAGGTGAAACAGTGACGATCATCATGTCAGATCCTACGTATGCGGCCGAAATCTTTCGCCGCCTGATGGACGCTGATGACGACAACTAAGTTCCCCTGAGTTCAGGTTCGCGGCTCCTGCCCATTATTTCGGTGGGGGCCGTTTGCGGTTACGCCAGACCGGCGCGCAACAGGTCGCGCAGGTGGATGATGCCCACGGGGCGTGTGTCTGCATCAACCACGAAAAGCGCAGTGATCTTGTTTTCAGCCATCATCGCCATTGCTTCAGCCGCCAGCATGTCTGGCCGGATAACACGCGGACTATTGGTGGCGACCTCACCCGCCATGCGGTTGGTCAGATGGGAGATGTTGCGGCGCAAGTCACCGTCCGAGATCACGCCGATAAGCCTGTCGTCCTTAACAACACCTGCGATCCCAAAGCTTTTCTCACTCATCACCACCAGGGTTTCGGCCATCGGAGTTGTGGCTTCGACCAGCGGCAGGGCATCTGGACCGTGCATGAGTTGTGCAACGGTGGACAGTTGCGCGCCCAGTTTGCCGCCGGGGTGGAATGTGCGGAACTGCTCGGGCAGGAAGCCCCGGCGCTCCATCACTGCGATGGCCAGCGCATCACCCAGCGCCAGCGCCAGCGTGGTGGATGTTGTGGGCGCCATGCCAAGGGAACAGGCCTCTTCGGCATCCGGTAACGTCAGGCAATAATTGGCGGCGCGCATCAGGGTGCTGTCGGGTTTTTTGGAGATGCCGATCATCGGGATCGAGAAACGCGCCACATGGGCCACAATATCTCGCAACTCGGAGGTTTCGCCGGAATTGGAGATCGCGATCACCAGATCATCAGGCATCACCATGCCCAGATCGCCGTGGCTGGCCTCTGCGGCATGGACAAAGGTTGACGGCGTGCCGGTGGATGCAAACGTGGCGCTGATCTTGCGGCAGATGTGGCCGGATTTGCCGATGCCGCTCAGGATCACACGGCCTTTCGTTGCAAGGATTGCCTCGGCGGCGGGTTCAAAATCGACGGGAAGCGCGTCGGCGAGGGCACGCACGGCGCGGGCCTCGGTGTGCAGGACACGTGCGCCAATGTCGCGCAGAGAATGGGGTGGGTTTTTTGCCATATCCGCCGTTTAGCCGACGGCCCGCGCCTTGGCGAGGGGATTGGCTTTTCGCTCTGGCGCTGGCGTGGCAGAAGGGCAGCCATGAACCGACGTTTTGACAATGCACCCGAACCGGGCCGCTACTACCCGCCGCGCCCCGGCGCTTACGCCATTATTGATACCGGTGACGGCCTGCTGGCGAGCTTTCAGGATCGTCCGGTGCCAGAGTTGCAATTGCCCGGCGGCGGGATTGATCCCGGAGAGCACCCTATCGCCGCCCTGCACCGCGAGGTGATGGAAGAAACCGGGTATCGTATTCATTCGCTGCGGCGGTTGGGGATGTTCCATCGCTACACCTTTATGCCCGATTATGACCGCTACGCGCACAAGCAATGCCATATCTATGCCGCCCGTTTGGGTCGTCGCTGGTCTGATCCAACCGAGGCCGGTCATAGCGCGGTGTTCTTGCCGTGGGACGTTGCGGTGGAGAAGTTGGCCGTGTCCGGGGACCGGCATTTTGTGGCCCGGTATCTGGGGCTGGCTTAGGTCGCTTCGCATTGTCCGACATGGTCACGGCGATCCGGCTCTTTGATCTTGCGCGTGATTTGCCTCTGACAAACGGTTCACGGTTCACGGTTCACGGTTCACGGTTCACGGCTTCCGCCTTAGGCCCGCCCATGAAACTCCAGCAGCAGAGCCGAAAGATCATCGGGGAACTCATCGGTGCCAGCGAAATCCACCAACCCGGCGCGCAATTTATTCAGGAAAGCCACGCCGCGAGTGGCCTTGTTCTGGCCCATCAGCATGATCAATCCATCGTCGTCCAGCATCTGATCGTTCGCGTCCGGGCACTCCGTCAAACCATCGGAATACAGCAACATCCGGTCGCCGGGCGCCAGTTGCACGTCAAACGAGGTGTAGGGCACGTCAGGGAGCAGCCCAACAGGCATCCCGCCATCACCGACCATGTCCACATGACCATCGGCGCGCAGCACCATTGGGTGCGGATGCCCGGCCTGCACCAACCGGGCGTGGCCGGTTTTCAGGTTCAGAAAGCAGATGCAAATGGTGAAGTAACGGTCGGTCTGCACCTCTTTCAGCATCAAATCGTTCAGGAGTCCGGCAGCAATATCGGGCGGAAGATCACACAATTTGCCATCCGTCCCCCGGACCAACGAGATGTTTTGATCCGGTGACGCCTCCGACAACATCCCGGCGATGCGCGCAGCGATCATTGCGGATGCCACCCCATGGCCGGATACATCGAGGCTATACAGGCCGACAACATCCTTGTTCACGTTGAAATACCCGACCATATCGCCGCCAACATGGCCGCTGGCCTCCAACAGAAGTGATACTTCGGCCCCGTCGAATTGGCAGCTTTGGTTTTGCAGCAGGGCCATCTGATGGCGTCGGGCTTCATCCAGATCCCGGTCAATGGCGCCATAAAGAAGCTGCAACTCGTCCAGCGTGGTTTCCAGCAACCCGTTCTTTTTGCGCAACTCTCGCTGCATGGCGACGATGCGCGCGCCAGCGTTCATCCTTGCGTGAAGTTCTGGCGGGCGGACCGGCTTGTTCAGGAAATCATCTGCGCCTGCTTCCAGCCCCTCTGCCAGCGCGCTGCGTTCGTTCTTGGAGGTCAGCAGCAACACGTAGGCGTAGCTTTCCGTGACCTCTGTACGCAGGCGGCGGCAGAATTCAGGGCCGGTCATTTCCGGCATCATCCAGTCGCACAGGATCAGCGAAATTGCCGGATCCCGGGCAAGGGTCAACGCCTCCACCGGGTCGCCGGTCGAGATCGCCGTATGCCCCCAGCGGCGCAGAAGCGCACACACCATGTTGCGCTGCGCCGGACTGTCATCCAGCACCAGCACGCTCAGGGTGTCGCCCTCCGTCGCAGGAAACGGCGTGTCAGGTTTCTGGTCCGCAGCTACGGCCCTACTCGTCCTCATGGGTCGCCTCTTTCTGATTCACCGGGACCATCCGCGTTATTATTTAACGGCCCGTGAATCAGACAATTCGAAGCGTCTTGCCCCACACACCTATCATTTTGTTAAGGATCGATGGCGTACCCCAGTGTCATTGAATAAAGGAGCGCGGGCATGGCGCACGTGGATTGGGACCGTTTGAACGAATTGCGCGCAGACATCGGGGAAGAGGATTTTGCCGATGTTGCAATGCTGTTTGTCGCGGAGTTGCAGGAAACGTTGGATGGGCTGACCGAGCAGTCAGCAACCACGGCGGATTTCCACTACCTGCGCGGAAGTGCGGCGAACCTGGGTTTTGTGACCGTGGTTGCGGCCTGCACTGCGGCGGAAGCCGCGTGTAACAGCGAGGCTTTGCCCGATGTGGAGGCCGTGCGCAGTGCGTTTGCCGCAGCTTTGGCAGAGGTTGGGCCACATGTACCGGAGCTTGCGCAGGCCGCCTGAAAACCCGTCGGAATTGGCGCGGGCGGTTAGGAATTGGGGCGGGCGATGTAACGCCTGATGCGCCTGGATCAGGGAATCGGCCCGGGTCAGGATACCGGCCCGGGTCAGGATACCGGCCCGGGTCAGGATACCGGCCCGGGTCAGGATACCGGCCTGGATCAGGATACCGGCCTAGATCAGGAAATCGGCAAGGATCTGATCGTCGGTAATGTCGCGGAAGCCAAACCCGCGTGACGCGACGTTGCTCTCAAGCTCTGCAAAACTGCCTGCGCGACCGGTCTCGATCCCGATCAGGACAGAGCCGAAGTTGCGAGAGTTCTTCTTCAGATATTCAAACCGGGTGATGTTGTCGTCAGGCCCTAACATATCAAGAAAATCGCGTAATGCGCCGGGGCGTTGAGGCAGGCGAAGGATGAAATATTTCTTCAATCCCTGCCACTTCTGGGCGCGTTCCTTGACCTCAGGCAAACGCTCAAAATCGAAGTTGCCCCCGGAGGTCACACAAACGACGGTCTTGCCGGCAATCTGATCCGCCAGATCATCAAGGACATTTACCGACAATGCGCCGGCAGGCTCCAACACGATGCCCTCCAGGTTCAACATCTCCTGAATCGTGACACAGATCCGGTTTTCGGGTGCGATCAGCACGTCACGCGGGGCGACATTGCGCAGAACGGCAAAGTTGCGGTCGCCGATACGGGCGACAGCGGCCCCGTCAACAAAGGTATCGGTGATTGGGATTGTCTGAGGTTCGCCGAATTTCAATGCGGCGGTCAGACTGGCCCCACCTGCGGGTTCTACAAGTGTGGTGTGTGTATTGGCCCCAACGTCGCGCAGGTAAGTCAGCATGCCAGACGACAGGCCACCACCACCCACGGGCAAGATCAAATGATCAGGCGCGCGGCCAAGTTGTTCGAGCATTTCGACCGCAACAGAGGCTTGGCCTTCGATCACATCCGCGTCGTCAAAAGGGGATAGGAAATGTGCGCCAACCTGCGCGCAATAGGCTTTGGCGGAGGTCTGGGTTTCGTCGAAAAAGTCGCCATCCAGCACAATTTCAACGGCATCGCCGCCAAATGTGCGGGTCTTGAGGATCTTTTGTTCAGGTGTTGTGACCGGCATGTAAATCCGGCCGCGCACACCGAAATGGGCACAGACAAAGGCAACACCCTGAGCGTGGTTTCCCGCCGAAGCACAGACAAAACTCAACTGGTCGGGCGAAGCTGCGCGCACCTTGCGCATGGCATTAAACGCGCCACGCAATTTGTAGGAGCGCACCGGTGACAGATCTTCGCGTTTCAGCCAGATATCCGCGCCGTGCCGTTCGCTCAGATAAGCGTTCTTCAGAAGCGGCGTTGCGGGAAAAAGATCGCGCAGGGCGGCGGTGGTGGACCGGGCGGCATTGGAAAATTCACTCATGCCAATGGATTGGCCCGTCTGCGTAGCACTGTCCAGCCTGTTGGCCCGTCTATTGGCCAGCGTCAGTTCAACTGCCGCCCCTCTATGAGGTTGCCATATAGGGTTGTCAGCAATGCAAGGTTCATCAATGTTTGCAGCCAGACCAATACGACAATCAGGACAATTCCGACCACCGGAACAAAACCCACGACACTAAACAGGATTGTGAAACCTATGGGGATTACGATTATCGGCAACATAATTGAGCCAGAGACCGGGGCCGTTGCCGCCCAGCTTTCTCCCAGTTTCATGTAGTTACTAAGGGCCGCCGAGGGCAGGACAAGGCCGATACGGGCGCTGATCCAGGTGAACGCGATGTTCATCGCAATAGTAAGGGCTTGTGCGAGACCGTTGGAGGGCGCGATGCTCAGGATAACACCGACGATAAAGCCTAAAATCAGCCCGGCCAAAAATAGCATCAAGAACATGCGCAGGACAGCACCGACATAGCTTTTGATTTGCGCCCCGTTCCACCGTGCTGCGATGCCCGTGGCGCTTTCATCAAGCAAGACGTAGCGGTGCCAACCGACGGCGGCCCACCCATAGAAGATCAGAAGAACCGGGAGACACAGCGCAAAAGCCAAAAACACCCGGCCCACGAATGCGGCCGCTTCGGCGCCAGTGCCGAAGGGGTTAGCAGGCTCGATCCCGGCGACTTGTTGCTGGGCAATTTCGAAGAAAATCGGCCCTAGAAGGGCATAGAAAATTAGTCCGGAAATTGCGTAACCCAGAAAGATCGGCAGGATGGTGATCCGAGCCGCCGCCCCCAAATTACCAAACACCTGCTGCACAATGTGGCGCAACAAAATATAACCGTAGTCCATGATTGTCTCCGTTCGCTTGCTCCGCCCCTGAAAACCCGGTATCGCCCCGGCGGTCAACCTTTTCTGTCGGAGCGCTCCAGATGTCTCATCCCAAAAAGGTCGTGCTAGCCTATTCCGGCGGTCTCGACACCTCGATCATCCTGAAATGGTTGCAGATCGAATATGGCTGTGAGGTTGTGACCTTCACCGCCGATCTGGGCCAGGGTGAGGAGTTAGAGCCTGCCCGCAAGAAGGCCGAGATGATGGGTGCGTCCGAGATATATATCGAGGATCTGCGCGAAGAGTTTATCCGCGATTTTGTGTTCCCGATGTTCCGCGCCAATGCGCTGTACGAGGGGTTGTACCTGCTGGGCACGGCAATTGCGCGGCCGTTGATCTCGAAGCGGTTGGTTGAAATTGCGGCAGAAGTCGGCGCTGATGCGATTAGCCATGGCGCCACGGGCAAAGGCAACGATCAGGTTCGGTTTGAATTGTCGGCCTATGCTCTGAACCCTGAAATTCAGGTCGTTGCCCCTTGGCGGGAATGGGATCTGGGCTCTCGCTCGCGGTTGATCGAGTTCGCCGAGAAGCACCAGATCCCGATTGCCAAAGACAAACGTGGCGAAGCTCCGTTCAGCGTTGATGCCAACTTGCTGCACACCTCGTCCGAGGGCAAAGTGCTGGAAAACCCCGCTGAGGAAGCGCCGGATCATATTCTGCAACGCATCACCCGCCCTGAGGATGCCCCTGACACGGTAGAAATGATCGAGATCGGGTTCGAACGGGGGGATGCTGTGTCCATTGACGGCGTAGCGATGTCACCTGCCACCATCCTGACGCGCCTGAACGAGTTGGGCGGCAAACACGGCATTGGCATTCTTGATCTGGTGGAAAACCGGTTTGTCGGCATGAAATCCCGTGGCATCTACGAGACGCCGGGCGGCACGATCCTGTTGGAAGCCCATCGCGGGATTGAGCAAATCACCCTTGATAGCGGTGCAGGCCACCTGAAAGATTCGATCATGCCCCGTTACGCAGAGCTGATCTATAACGGCTTCTGGTTCTCACCCGAGCGCGAAATGTTGCAGGCCCTGATCGACAAGAGCCAGGAGCATGTGACCGGAACTGTGCGCCTGAAGCTTTACAAAGGTGTGGCACGTACAGTGGCGCGGTGGTCCGAGCATTCGCTGTACTCCGAGGCCCATGTGACGTTTGAAGAAGATATGGGCGCCTACGACCAGACAGATGCGCAGGGGTTCATCCAATTGAATGCGTTGCGGTTGAAATTGCTGGCCGCTCGGAACCGTCGTTTCAAAAGTTAACCCGCGCCGGTCGTGGCGTAACGGTTGTCAGACAGGGTCGCTCCACTTACCGATCTGCGGTGGGTTGATGATTGGCGGGGATCACACATGGACATGGCAGACACGGCAGCGCGCATCAGCAAAGGGCTGAATGGCAAAACCTTTGATGGGTCGATGAAACTTGATTGCGGTGAGGACGGCGTGATCGTTCTGGCTGACGGCGGCGCGACCACGCAGGATCGCGACACCGATTGCACGATCCGGATCAGCCGGGACAATCTGACGAAACTGCTGACGGGGCAGTTGAACCCAATGACCGGGGTCATGATGGGAAAGCTGAAGGTGTCCGGTGACATGAGCGTGGCGATGCGCCTTGGCAAGTTGCTCGGCTGACCAAAAACAGGGTCGCACCCCATGACGCCCGGGTCCCAACGGGGGCGAACTGGCGGAACATCTACCGTCCGGGTGCCCGATAGTGTGCAGTCAGTCTTCGGACGTGTCGGCGCAGTGGCGGCGGAAGGCGCGTTTCAGCATCTCCAGCTCGTCACGTAACAAGCTGATTTCACTGCGGATATCTTCGTCGAGCGCCGACCCTGCCATCAGCGTGATGCGATCCAGAACCTCTCCGGTGGCGGTTGAACGCAAGCCCACAACCTGTACGCCGTCACTCAGCACGTCGGCGGGCAATTCCAGGGTCACCTGCATTGCGCCGACTTCCGATGTATGGGGGGTCACCTGGGCCACACCGACGATACGGCCTTTGTGGAGCGCCTCGATCTCGGTCTGCCCGGCGCCGGTCAGGACACCCTGATACCGGCCTGCCTGTAACGCGGTGCGCACCAATACTTCTGCCATTTCGTCCAAGTTCCCTTCAGAAATCCGCGCGCGGCGCGCGCAGCATGACCATATCCCACAGCGCGATACGGGTCATTTTCGGCCCTTCGACAATCAGGTCGAGCCACGCCTTTTCCAGCCGCCTTTCGTTGATCTTGGAATAGGCCAGATCAAATTCAGCCTGGCCTTTGGTGCCGTCAAATTCCACCTGACGGACCAATTGTTCGACGTTTGGCCCGTGTTGGATGTTGAGGCGTGCGTAGATCTCAACCGGTTGCTCGCGGTCAGCCACCAGATTGATCGAGATGAAATGGTTCCGTGTCAGACCAACAAGCGCCTCAGGGGGCAAGTCCTGCACAATCGACACAAAGGACCCGTCAGAGCGATAAACCTCCAGCACCAGACCAAACTGGGCGCCGGGCACCCAGGACGGCGCACGTTCCTGGCGCAGGCTGAACTCTGCATTGGTTGCGTCGTGGAAAATTGTTGCGCCGCCGGGAAGCGGGTGAGGTGAGCTCAGGCCAACCACACCACGGGGGCGCATTTCTTCGCGCCAGGGCGCAGGGCGCGTGGCCCAATCACATTGGTCGGGCCGATCAATGCCATCGGAATGGGCGGTGCGAGACAACAGTTCGGAGCGCGATTGGGCGGTCATTTGATCCAGCCTGTCGCGCATTCCCCGGATCTCTGTGTTCATGCGCTTGAGTTCGGCGGAAGAAAGTTCGGACGGTGTGCGCAGCGCCCGTTGCCAGCGTTTCAGGGTCTGACCAAGGCCAAACCCACCAAAAATACCAGGAAATTCCTGACCCATTGCTGCCGTTCCTTCGCACCCACACCGCGCCTGGCCCTGTTTTAGCAGGTATCTCTTGGCAAGCGGTTACCGGAATATCTGCCGAAACAGCCCGGTGCGGAAGGGGCCTTGTGATGCTTGGTTAACTTCCTGTGGCAGGTCTGCCGCGTTTGTGGTGTTTGCGCCGGAATTTGCGCCCTGAGCGGCGGTGGCAAAACGCCTGAGCCTGGGCCAACGCCTGAGCGCCGCTGACATCCACATCACCCGAGGCCAGAGCCGGTAATACGGGGGCATCGTCGAACCCCGCCTAACCCGCCGACACATCCCGCCAGTGCCAGAAGCACCAGCGGGAGGATTGTTTTGGAAGCGGCGGCTCTAAAGAACGGCCCTACAGATCAGCGTAGACGTGCTTTTCCTTGGCGCCACCGGGATGGGTCACTGCGCCATACCGTGCCTCACCCACCAGTTGGGCGTATTTCCACAACGCGCCGGAGGCATAAATCGTTTCTCGCGGGCCAGCCCAGCTTTTGCGCCGCTCGGCCAGTTCGTCGTCGGTGAGGGCAACAGACAGCTCACCCGTGAGGGCGTTGATGGT
>JAESTV010000074.1 GCA_016763475.1 Roseicyclus sp. | reverse complement strand
TCCCCCTCTCGTGCATTGCTTCGCAATACCCTGCCGGGCAGTGGATCAAAGGTCGCAATACACATCGGTGGCCTTCGGCCTGCGTTGCAAAGAAATGGGCGTGCGGCCATCGATGGGATCGGTGGGTGATTGTTATGACAACGCCCCTCTCGGCAGATTTGGCTATGCCAATTCGCCTGCCGGGCGATGAATGTGCGAAAGTTTCTTCGCCACGCTGGAATGTGAGCTGCTCGACCGCCGAAAGTTCAAAACCAAGGCCGAGGCACGTGTCGCCTGCTTCGAGTTCATCGAAGGTTGGTACAATCCCTCTCGCCGCCATTCGGCTTTGGGATATAAGTCACCGATCAACTACGAAAGGACCGCCGCTGAAGGGCTGGAATCTCTAAGCCCATAATCGTCCATCAAACCGGGGGAACTCCAACTCCACTTCGCCCAAAGTCACTCCCACACCCAGATCCAATGCTGTAGGATCGTCGCCAAACGGAAACCTGGCCTTGGCGCCCACAAAACTGACCGATATTCTATATTCAGGAGTATAATCGCCATCCAAGATATCACCCAAAGGGTTCCTACCCTCCAACGAAAACCCCAGAACCCCTAAGCCAAAATGCCCCCCTACAATACCAGTAAATTCATTGGTAATGCCGTTATTTTGCGTGTCCGTCATTTAAAAACTTCCCTAATTCTTTGTGCAGAAGGCGAATTTCACCTTCGGATACCTTGTGGTATTGGACATTTCCAGGGTAATAAAACTTTAAGATAAGTGGATGTTCTTCCTTGTCCGACTCAAAAACAGAAAGGGTCGAAGAAAGCACTTTTTCGTCGTGCGCTCTAGAGCCCAGCAGCATTATTTTATCCAGCAAACCCACTTCACTCTCCTAATCGAGATCAACGCTCTGCAATTTACGAAATCGAACATAAATTCCAAGTCTAGCCCTTAAAATGGCATTGTCAAAGGAAACCGCCTTGCTCGTGGTAGGGCGGTTTCGTGCGCTCGTCGCATGACCAAACGCTCGCCTTTTCGGTACTTCAAAACTAGTCTTGAGATCATCCGCTTGGCGTCCACACGCCCCGTATCTGGCCCCGAAATCGGACGACTTGGCTCCTGAATTCCGGCCCTAAATTTCCCGGTTTTCGGACGATCGCGCAGCCCAAAAGCCGGCATTCTGACGGCCCGAACCCTCGTCGCACAGGCTTCAACTATTTGATGCAAAGAGGGATTGTTTTCTTGACCCAAGGGCAGCTTGGCCTTCATGGTTTTCCGACCAGTCAGGAAATGGGGATTTCGGGATGTCAGCGCGCACCAAAGTGAACGTGGCAAGGCTTTTACGGCATGTTAGTACGGTTGCGGCGGCGATTGTGGTTTCCGGCTTCGGGACGTTTCAAGCTCAGGCTCAGACAATTTCACTGACAGAAGCCTACCAGCGGATGCTGGATCGGGAAGTTCAGTACGAAATCCTGGACCTTGAAATGGATGTCGCGGCTGAACTGGTTCGTCAGGCGCGGGGCCAGCGGCTTCCACGGGTCGGATTGAATATCCAGTACATCTACACCTCCCAAAACATCATCAGTCAGGACAACGGCACCTTCCAGGAAGGCACCTCGGAATATCCGACGACACGGATCACATTTTCGGTGCGCCAGCCGCTGTATGACCCGGTCCGCTTCCGGGCGTTGCCGGTGGCGCGGGCTGAGGAAGAGCTGATCTCGGCCCAAGCCGCTGTCGCGGAAAATGAATTGTCCGGCCTGCTGATTGACGCCTACCTTGATGTTGCGCGTGCCCAGATCGGCATGGAGCAGGCGCGGATCCTGATCCGGGCCCGCACCCAGTTGGAGCGTGACATCGGGCTTCAGGTTGATGCCGGTCGTGTCGAGGCGGACCTGTTGTTCCGCGCCCAGGGTGATGTGCTTGAGGCGCGGGTTCTGCAATCAGAGCGTGACCTGGACCTGAGCACCGCCTTGTTTGAGCTTTACCGGTTCACCGGCCCCGACGTCACCGGTGTGGCCTATGCTGGCGCCGCTGTTGGCATCCCGACCTACAACAACCTGGTCAGCACCTTCAGCCTTGAGCGCCTGCGGGAATTGTCGCCGGCCATTCAGGTTGCACGGGGTGAGGTTGATGTGGCCGAACGCCAGTTACATGTGGTGCGCGGATCGTTCCAGCCCACGGCCAACGTCTCGCTGGAATTTGAAGACGAAACAACCGAGGGCTCGCTGTTTGGTGGCGGATCCAACGTGCAGTCCACCGAGCTTGGCCTGACCCTCAACTGGTCGATCTATGAGGGCGGCACCCGTCGCAGCCGTGTCCGCGAGGCAGAGGCGAGGTTAGAGATCGCCAATCTGCGGGTGCAACAGATCGCCGATCTGAGCGAGCGTCGTTATGAAGGCCTGACCGGGGCGCTTGAAGCATCGCTGCGGGCGGTGAACGCAATCGGATCTGAGCAGGGTGCGGCGCAGCGACGTCTGAACGCCGCCATCGAGCAGGAAGGCGCAGGCCGCATTGGCCCGGAAGCCGCACTTGAGGCCCGCCTGCGCCGCGACACGTTATCGTTGCAGGGGCAGATTGCACGCCTGCGCGCGGTGCAGCTTCAGGCTGAGATACTGGCGCTTTTCGGAGCGCTCGACGTTGACACATTATCACAGGATTTTCGGGGCACATGATCGCGCCCGATCAATAATGACGGATACAGCAGGACCCAAATGACAAAGCAATTACTGATTTACGACAACGTGGTGCCGGTCAACCGAGAGACCCACCGAGAGATGGCGATCAGACAGATCACCTCCTTCGAATTTGCGAAGGAGGTGAATTCCGTTCCGATTGTGGATGTGGAATTTTCACGCATCTGTTCGGAGGCGCCGATTGTTTTCGCGAAGACGGAAACCGGCCTCGTGAGCCTGGCGCTTCTGGGCACCCAGCAAGACCGAAACGGGTTTGTGGCGGACGATAACAGTTGGACCGGCACCTATGTGCCTGCCTTCTTCCGCCGTTATCCGTTTGTGTTCGCGGTACAGGAAGACAGCGATCAGATGACGTTGTGTATCGACGAGAGCTTTGAGGGCCTGAACGACGAAGGCCGCGGGGAGCGGATGTTCGATTCCGAAGGCACCGAGACCTCGTACCTGCGCACGGTTCTGCGTTTCGCCGAAGAATACCAGGCCACGTTTAACCGCACCCAAGCCTTTTGCGACCGGTTGGAAGAGGCGGATCTGTTGGAAGAGGCCCGCGTGGACTTCACCTTATCAGACGGAACCCGTGGCGGTGTCACCGGTTTCTTGCGGGTATCGGCCGAGAAATTCCGGGCGATCTCCGACGAGCAGATCGTTACGATGTTCCGTTCCGGTGATTTGGAGATGATCCAGATGCACCTTCTTTCGATGCAACAGGTGGAAGCGGTGGTCACGAAATCGGCCACCGTTGACGGCATGGCGCTTCCCGAAAGCGTTGCCGAAGAAATGGAAGACGCGGGCGTCCACTAAGGGCGCCCGTTTGGGTCAAGCGGTTCCCGGGACGGAACCGCGAGACCTGAGCAGAATGAAAAGGCCGAGTTACCGGCCGGAAGACGACACGTTTTGTGGGCTGATCATCGGCCCGGATTGGTTTCAGGCCGCAGCGTAAGACCGCTCGGCATTTTTGGACAATTGGTCATGAGTATTCCGTTCGCGAAGAAAGACCTTGAAGGCGCATGGCGGTGGACCGGGTCAGCCCCCGGTGACCAACAGGCCCCGGTTTTGCCAATTCTCCAAGCCCCATCCCAGCCGAATTTGTCGGACTGGCTGAACGGATGGGTGCGCAACGTCTTTGGTGCTGATCGCACACATCTGGCCAAGCGCCGTCCCGGCATTGATACGCTTGAGCCACGCCTGTTGCTGTCTGGCGATCCGATCAGCGCTGCCATGGCGATCACCACCGACGCAACCCTGCGGGTGGCTGAGGTTGAATACAATCGAGGCACCGAGGATAATCCTGACAACGTCAAGGAACGCCGGGTTCAGTTGATCCAGGGTATTGACGCGTCGCCGACCACAGTAACGGTCCTCGCGGAGCGTCGTATCGTAGAGATCGACGGCAAGAACCGCGTTGTCACCGGTGATTGGAATGAAACCAGTTCGCTGATCACAACGCTCAACATCATGGGCAATTCCGGGGCCAACAAACTGGTCATCGACCAATCTGTTCTCAGCATCCACGATGCAGTCCAGTTTGATGTGAACATGGGCGCCGGCGCCGATGAGCTGATCGGGCCTGAAGTTTCAACCGGACTGGTGTGGTCGCTGCAAAGCACTGCTGGCATTGGCGTTGCCGGTGAGTTGGCAATTCTGAAGCCAACCGGCAACGCAACCAACCCAACGGCAAACGACACAACACTTGATAGCCGCGTCACCTATGACGGCGGCACTCGGGATGAGTTTCTGCGCTTCAGCGGCGTTACCAAGATTGACGCCAAGGCCGGCCGTGATGTGATCGCGGATCGCACGGGTTCGGACGCCGAATATGGCCTGACCTGGACCGGCAGCGACGTTACACTCAAGCGCTTCACAACTTACAACGCCGTCTCTGCTGGTGGCTCCAGCACCGTGGGCCGTGGCGTCTCGGTCACGATTGAAGGTGCGGACGGTTTGGCCGGAAGCGGTAGCAATCTGCATATCAACCTGTCGGGTGAGGCCCGGATAGCCCCCGGAACCGGGGCTGACATCAATGCCGAAAGCGGCGAGTTACGGCTTTATTCTGTCCTCGACCTGCCCCGGCTTGTGCCGACCCTGTTCGACACCTCCGGCGCAACCGGTTTCACCGGCACAAACGCCAATGACCGAGGGCGTGCAGGCCACGGCGTTGACCTGAACCTTGGCGCTGGCGTCGATAGCCTGACAGGCAACGATGACTTGCTGGAATGGAACGTCACCAGCCGTGCCACCGGGTTAAATGTCGATGCTGGCGGGACGATCAAGTTCTTCGACTTCCCGGAAAGCCCCGCCAGCGCTGCTGTGGCGAATGTCTGGGTTGAAATCACCAACAGTCAGGCTGCATTTTTCGGCGTTGATGAGATCATCGGCGGCGATCGTGATGACCGGCTGATCCTGAATTATGCCGCCAATCTGAATGTGCTCATCAAGGGCAGTGAGGATGCGCCGCTGCTTGAGATCATTGGCGGCGGCGTCGGTGTCTTCAGGGCCTCCGAAATCGAGGTATTGGACGCCCGGATGGGCGGCGCAAGGATCGACTATTCGACGCGCATCTATGATGTGAGTGTTGATTTTGGCCTCGGAGAGGCCACCGGTTTCCTGTCGATTGCGGGCTTTACCGGTGTGCTCACCGGGTCCGGCAACGATCAGGTTGTCGCGGCGGCGGATACAATCTTCATCTCTACCGGGGCTGGCGATGACATCATCACCCTGACCCGTTTCAGCGCGGCTGCGGTGGTTGATGCAGGGGCAGGCGCGGATACGCTGAAGGGTGATACCAACGCGCGGTCCGACACGATCCCTTATGTTGATGACAATGATCTCCAGACCCCTGAGCCAGAGGTCGACACCTCGGACCCCTTGTTCCCCACGTTCACCAAGGCGCTTGGCAGTGAATTCCGCGTCACGGTTCTGGACGGCAATGGCGCTGACGGCGTTTTCCGTACGGTTCTGATGGGTGGCACGGCGCAGGGTGCAAGTGTGACCTTCGCCAATGTCGAAACCCTGGAAGGGCAGGGCTCGTCCGGGGACGATGACTACCTGATTCTTGCAATGACGGGCACTACGCCGAACGTGGTTTGGCATGTCACGGACGTCTATAAGGGCCTTGTCACCGCTGGTGGCGCGGTGTTGGCGTACAGCACAATTGCCCGTGGCAAGAACGAAAGCACCCGTGAACTGACCCTGAGTTATCAGGGGGATGGCGGGTCTATCGGCGAATATGGCGGTGATGTAATCACCGATCTGCTGACCGGCGTTGCGGCGGGGTTCAACCGCTTTGATGGCGCGGTGCATACGCTGATTGGCACCGCAAAGAATGACGCCCTGTTGGGCAATGCCGCCACCAAGTTGATCCGGGGTCTTGCCGGAAACGACCAGCTGGGGCTGGTCAGCTTGGCGGGTGCAATTGCCGACGGCGGCAGCGGAACCGAAGACACGTTGGCCTATCGCAGTGCGGCAGGCATCGTGACCCTGGGCGCGGCCACTCTGGTGCAAACCGGCGGCGCCGCCACGGATGGAACCGCAGCCCACATCGGCATCGAACAAGCCCTTATTCTGGCTCCTGAAGGTGGCGCAACGCCGGTCAATATCGACGCCTCGGCATTTACCGGGCGCACGGTTTTGGGCGGCTCCTCTGCCGGGGATACGCTGATCAGCGGCACCGGTGTGGGGAACGTCTTCTTGGCGTCGCTAGGCGCAGATGCGCTGACAAACTCGGCCGCGACAGGGGCCACCTATATCGGTAAGGACCTGACCGGAAACTGGACCGTTGCTGACGCTGCGGCCCTGATCGAAATTACCAAAAACACGGGTGCAAAAGATACGCTGACCGGCGTGTTCTCGCAGATCCAGTTGCGCGGTGATGATGCGGCCAACGTCTTTGACGCCTCGGCCCTGACCCACGCCAACGTCTGGCTTGTGGGCGCGGGTGGTGGTGATGATCTGCGCGGCGGCTCGCGTGATGACACCTTGTCAGGCGGCGAAGGCCGTGATGCGTTTGATGGCGGCGGCGGCACCGGCGACTTGCTGGAGGAAATCGGATTCCGGTCGTATTTCCTTGATGGGTCCGGGTTGCTCCACGACAATGCCCTTACGGATACCGGCGCAGTGCTGAGTGTGACCTTGCCGGCCTCTACCGTTGATGCGGACCGCTTCCGCCTTGAGATCACCGGGTTGGACGGCAGCGTGTTAACCACCGCCGAACTGACGTTCAAGTCGCAGGATTCCGAAGTTGAGACGGCAATTGGTGCGCTGCGCCAATTTGATCGCACAGCCTACGATATTGCCATTACCCGCACCGCAGGCGGGGTGATTACCAAGATCGAGTTGCAGTTTGAATCCGGCTACACGGGCCGTGCATTGGGCACCGATATCCGGGCCTTTGGCACAACAAACGCCACCGCGTTTAATGCGGCGGGCGCTGAGGTTGCAGGCACACGCACAGGTGCCGCTGAGATTGTGGCCAATATCGAAAAAGCCAACTTCACCTTTGAGGAAGATCTTGCCGGTGTGGCCGAGGTTGCCGCATGGGCCGGTGCGGTGTCGATAACCGGTTCAAACCGGTCGGATCGCGTGACGTTGGGCGCTGATGATAGTGCGGCGCTGGGTGAGGGGGATGACTTCCTGATCCTGACAGGTGCAGGCGCGTTAAATGCCAATGTTGTTCTGGATGGCGGCGCGGGTTTTGACCGGCTGACGGCCCAGGCCCCTGATAACGCAATCACGCTGACGGACAGCGTCATCAGCTTTGCGACAGGGTCGGTCAACCACGCCGCGTTTGAGGATTATGCGCTGATCGGTTCGGCCGTGGCGGACACCATCGACGCCTCCGGCCTTGCGGCGGGTGCATTGAGTGCAGCGACGAAGCTGGCGGACCTCAACAACGGCTTTGGTCTGCCGATCCGCTCCAGCGACAATGACGCGATGAACGTGATCACGCGGGACGCGGCGGGCCTTCCGATTGAGACGCCGTTTGACAACGGCGAGCGGGCCTTTGACCTGAAGGTCATTCACCCGGACGGAACCGTGGCCTATGTGGATATCCTGCCGACTGCCACCACGATGCAGGACATCCTGGATGCGTTTGATGCCGTTGCTGGCCTGAGTGCGACGATCACGTCGGGTGAGTTGATTATCACGTCCTCCGTGGCGGGTGCGGCCCCTCTGCGGTTTGAGGGTGTTGAGGTCGACAATTCGACCACCGCTGGTAATTCCGGCACGATTCAGCAAATATTCACCGACACCGCGATGCTGGAGGCGTTGGGCCTGTCGGATGTGGCGTTCAGCGGCAGCGTTGTGACCTCATCCCTTGGCAGCGGTATCTCTGTCCTGATCGAGGGCGGCGGCGGTGATGATACGATCACCGGTTCGTCTGGGGATGACCTGATTATCACCGGCTTCGGCACGGATGTCGTCGATGGCGGCGCGGGCAAAGACCACCTGATTGTCAACAAAGTTGCCATGGCGGGTGACGTTATGCTGGCCGCGGTGGCAGGGCGCTTTACCGCCACCGTGGGCGGCACTGTGCTTGCAAACTTTGCAGGTGTTGAGAGCGTTGAAGTGCGCGGCGACACCTCGGCTCAAACAGTGAACGCATCCGCGTGGACCGGCGATTTCATCTACCGCACCGGCGGTGGCGCGGACGTCATCACCAAGTCGGCGGGCGCTGATACAATCATCGTTGACCTCATTGGTGCCACGCCGACGATCCCGACCATTGTGGTGGACCCCATCGCGGCGAACAACGTCAACGACCAATTGTTCGTTGCCATGGACGGCGCATACAACGGCGATCTTTCGGTCCTGCTGGCCGGGATCACCGAAGCCGTTACATTTGGCGCAACCCCTGTTCTGGCGGATCAACTGCGCGCTACACGGGTGGATGCCAGCCGCTCTGCCACGTTGGTGCTGGGCGGCAATACCAACTTCACCGGCGGCGGCGTTGTCACAATTGAGGCGGCGTCGATCACCGTCACAAACGACATCATCCAGACCGGCGGTACGCCGGATACCAACCGGCTGATTTTCAAGACCACAAACTTCAGCCAGGAACGGGGCACAAGAATCTCGTCCACAGGGGATGTGTTCTTTGTTGGCAGGTCCGAGGACCGGCGCTGGACCTCCGGGTTTTACGAAATCCAGGCGCTTGATATTGATTACAAGTTTGGCGTGGATGGCACTGCGGGCATAGCCGAAGTTGAGGGCCGCAATATCCGCATTGATCTGCGGGCGGGGAAACTTCCGGCTGAGGAAATATCGACCGGGGATGAACCATCGAGCGGCTTCAACTTCCTTAAGAAACTTGCCGGTGTCGGGCAGGCGCTGCTGGGTGTACTTGAGAACCTGGCCCTTATCTCGGCCAATTCGCGCATCATTTCTGAAATTGATCTGGTCGCCACTCAACATTCGAAATTCACCACCACCGGCACCGGCACCGGCGATGACGGCGTATTTGATATCCGGGTTGTCACCGAGGGGCTGAATTCGGCCAAGCCAATTTCGATCCTGGCAGCGCTCGGCTTTGGCCTGAGCCAAGTTTATCAGCACATCACAATTGAATCCGAACTTCAGATTTCGGGCAATATGGACGTCCGGTCGATTGCTGACATGACCAATTCGGTTGTGGCCAATTCCGGCGGGCTGGCGGGGTTTGGCCTTGGGATCGCGGTGTCGGTCAATCTGGTTGAGAATACGGTGTCCATTGCCCCCAAAGCGGGGAGCAATATTGTCGGTGACCTGCGGGTCACGGCGGATACAATTGAGCGGATATATACGGAAGGCACAGGTGACAGCGGCGAAGATGGCCTGTTTGCGCTGGGTCTTGCCATTGAAATTGGCGTCAACACGACGTCCGCACGGGTGGCAGGTACAGACCTGACCATTGGCGGCAACCTGGCGGTGCAAGCGACCAACCACAAGATGACGCTTTCCAAGAAAATCGGCAAGATCATTCCGTTCCAGACCGTTGGTGTAACCTCGGGTGGTGCAACCGGCACCGTGTCGGGTGGCAACTACGTTGATGACGTGTTGGGCGGCCTTGTACCGACCAGCGCGGTTTCCGGCGTTGCGGTCAGCAACACAAATTCGAAGACCCAGAAGCTGGACAAAGGCAATCTTGCCCGCCGACTGATGTCCTACATTAACAAGTCGCAAGAAGGCTCCGACAACCCGCAGCCACCCAAGGTCCAGATCTCGGGCGCTGTGGGTATCCAGGTGGACAACGACGATGTTGATGCATCCCTTGGTTTTGCTGACGGGTCAGTCAGCCTGATCAAGGTGACCGGCCAGACGGCCATTAATTCCGTGGTGTCAGCGCGCCCGAAACTGGTCTCAACGGCGTTCAGCTCAAACGAAGGCGCGGATTCCGGATCGTCCGATATCGGCGGCGCAGTTGCGATCAATATCGCGGTTTATGACATTGACGCGGATGCCACAATTGAGAGCGGCACAACCTTGCGGGCGCAGGATGCGGTGTCGGTCACGGCATCGTCCGAGAACAAGATTGATCCGCTGGGGATCTGGGGCTCGAACCTGGTGAAACCGATCCTTGATGCGGCTGGAAACCCGACTTACCGGCTCGATAATGGGGTACTGACGGACGCTGATGGCGTTGCAGTGGTTGGCAATGTCAATGTCTCGGGCGGTGACCTTGTGCAGGTTGGCGAGACCCGTTGGCGTGCCAAGCTGCCCCAGACCCTTGTGGACCTGACAACCGAAGATTTTGCGACAGAAGTCACCAATTGGGAAGAAGTCACACCGTATGGCACGTTTGTCAGTGTCTTTGGCAGTGCTGCCAACTATGTCGACGACAACTTTGGCCTTGCAGGCAATCTTTTTGATGTCTGGGGGCAGAGCTTTGCTCGCGGAGAGACCTTTGGCCTCGCGATCTCGGCCTCTGTCATCATTCTGGATTTCAAAGCCAATGCGGCGATCAAGGATGGGGCGAAGGTTGTTGTAACGGCTGACGGTACTGATACCGGCGGGTCCGTTGCCGGGCAAAATGTAACGGTGGATGCCAAAGCGCAGAACGACATGATCGCGCTGCACGGCAACTTCGCTCCGTTTGGCCCGACCACAGGCGATTCCACCAAACCGGAACGGAACAAAGGCTTCAAGCAGGGCCTGAAGAGTTTCTACACCAACCACGCTGACGCAGTAAAAAAATCCAAGCCGGTTCAGAACCCCCTGGGGGAAGGCGAAACCGCCAATTCGGTTGGTGCAGCCGTTTCGATCCTGCTTGAGACAACTCATGCCACCGCCACCATTGGCGACGCGGTTGTGATCGCCAACGATCTGACCGTCACTAGCGGCGCCGGGCACCTGAACTTCGGGATTGCCGCAGCCGGTGGCAAAGGCTCTGATCTGTCGTTGAACGGGTCGTGGAACCACACAACCATCGACAGCGCGGCGGTGAGCCGGATCGGGTCCGGGGCGAACATTACCCTAAGCGGCAAACTGGACGTAGACGCTCTGGAGTTGACGACGGTGGTGCAGTTTGCGGGCGTTGTTTCGGTATCGGACAAGGTGGCCATCGGCATTTCGGGCCTGACGTTCCTGAGTGACCGTCGCGCGGATGCCCATGTGTCAGGCGGCGCAGGCGGCGGCAGCATTCAGGCGGCTGGTGACGTCACCTTTGACGCTGACGTAAAAGGTGTGGTTATCGGCGGCGCTGTTGCGGCGTCTATCGCAAAACCGGCCCCTCCAGCCCAAGGTTCGACGGCGTCCAACCCCATCTCGGGTGGGGCGGCATCAAGTTCCGGCGGCTCGGCACAACTTCCGGCAGCCGTTAGCCAGCAGGCCGCCGCCAGCAAAAGCGGCTTCGCAATTTCCGGCTCGGCCATCGGTTTCGAGGAGGACATCTACGTTCACGCCGATATCACTGGCCTTGCAACCCTGAGCGCGGGTTCGTTGAGTTTGCATGCCGCGGACAAGTCGAACCGCATTTTGTTGGCGGGCTCGGTCTCTGTGACCACGGCTTCCAAAGGCGTTGGAATTGCCGGCGCGTTTGTGGTGATTGTCAGCGACAAAGAGATTTCGGCGACAATTGGCACCAATGCAGCCACCCCGATGTCCCTGACCGCCGGCTCGGTGACGATGAACGCGGCGGATGAATCCGTCTACTTCAGTCTTGCGGTTGGCGTTGCGGTTTCCAAGGGCGCCAAAGGTGTGGGTGTTTCGGGGTCGGTGACGGTCACAGTTGCCAAGACCCTGATCGACGCGGGTTTCAAAGGCCGCTCGGCGGCGCAGATCACGCTAAGCACAACAGGTGCAATAGACATCGCAGCGCGTAATGACAGCGTCTTTGTGCATATCTCGGGCGCGGGCGCTTATGGCGGCGCGGCTGGGGTTGGCGTGGCCGTGGGTATTGCGGTTATTGACAGTTTGATCGACACCCATCTGGATCACACCATCATGGCGACAGGCGTGCAGGCGCAGAGCCTGAAAGCAGTCGCCGTCAATTCGCTCACGCTTGTGAACCTCAGCTTCGGGGCCGCTGTTTCCAGCGGATCGAAGGGTGGCGCGGGTGTGGGTATGGTGGCGTTTAACGTTTATCGCTCGTCCACTGTGGTGAAGGGCGAAGGCTCCACTATCGACGTCAGTGGCGCGGCTGGCATCACTCTGGTTGCCTTTGAAGAGACCGCCTTGGCGGCCACTGCTGGTGGCGTGGCGATTTCCTTCGGAAAGGCTGCGCTGGGCGTGGCAATTGCAGTGAACCTGGCCAATGAGGGTACGAAACATGGGGTAACCCGTGGCACCGAAGTTCTGCTGACCAACACCTCACTTAGCGCGGATACCGGCCTGATCAGCATCGTTGCCACCTCTGATCTGACCATGGTGTCGATTGCCCTTGCAGGTGCAGGCGCGCAGCGTTTTGCGCTGGCTGGCAGTGCGGCAGTGAACCGGAATTCCATCGGTACCAAAGTGCTTGTGGACGGCACCTCCACCCTTACGGGCGCTGGATCGATCCACGCTGAAGCCGTGAACGTTTCGGACCACACGGCACTGGCCGGGGCGGTTGCAATTGCGATTGACCCAAGCGCTGGTGGCTCTGGCGGTGCGGGTGTCGCGATCAACTTGATCAACACGCCTGTGACGACCAATGTAAGCGGCACGGTTTCGGTTTCCGGCGACGCGTCGATCATCGCGCGGGCGCATCAGGCAAACGTGACCATCGCCATTGGTGGCGCGGGTTCTGGCGGCTTCTCGCTTGGTGGGTCGTTGGCACTGACCCACGTTGAGGGCGCCGTAACCGCAACTGCCGCTCCTGCCGCTGGCCAAACTTGGTCGGTGCGCGATTTGACGGTTTCAGCGCAGGACAGCTCAACCGTTGTGTCGATCGCTGGTGCGCTGGGCGTCGGCCTGAGTTACGGCGGCGTCGGCCTTGCGTTTGGCTTTGTGAATATCACCCGCTCGATCAACGCCTCCATTAACGGGGCCGGAACGATCAACGCGTCGGGCCATGTTGAAGTGCTGGCCGGGTCGCGCCGCCCGACAGGTGCGGGCGCAAGTGATCCGTATCTGGCCAACGCGGTCGACGGCCTTGGGGACGATGCGTTCAGCAGCGACACCGGCATTGCAAAAACCGATCTAAGCTCACAAGTGGTGAACATCACTGCCGCGATTGGCGGCTCAAAAATGGTGGGGATCGGGTTTAACCTGGCCCATACCGTTGTGAACCGCACAATCAGTGCCACCGTTACAGGTGGTGTGAACCTGAACCTGACCAATACCGACGCCAGCGTCCTGACGGGTCAAGGTGGCCAGACCAAAGGTCTGACAATCCGTGCCGACGATGCGTCGGGGATTGTTGTGGTTGCAGTGGGTGCTGCGGCGGCCGTTGGCATTGGCTCGGGCGTGGCAATCGCCATTGCGGGTAGCGTCGCCTATTCGGATATCGACAGCTCTGTTGTCGCAGAGCTGGGCAATGCAACGGTCACTCTGCGCAACCAAGCCGACCTTGCAGTGCTTGCGCGCAACTCTTCACTGATTGTGTCCATAGCCTTTGGTGCATCTGTGGCCGTGAGCACGTCCGTTGGATCGGGCGCTGTAGGCTTCTCTGCCGGGGTTAACCGGGTCACCGGTGAAGTTGGGGCCCGCATGTCGGGCACTGTGACCGGATTGGGTGGGGCCAGTGGCGTAAACAACATATTTGTCGATGCCGAGAATAGTGCGCACATCGTTTCCGTGTCCCTTGCCGCAGCGATTGCGGTCACGGCGGGAGGCAACCTGGCACTGGCCGGTGGCGGCGCTGGCAGCGGCAGTATCATTCGCGGGGCAACTTATGCAGTTGTAAACGCGGCGACAGTTTCAGGCGCGGATGCAATGTCGGTTGATGCACAAGGCACCGCGATCATCACCACAATTGTGGTCGGGATTGCGGTCTCGGTTGCGGCTGGCAGCAGCGGGGCGGCGTTCTCCATCGGGATCGCGGCGTCCACCAATTCAACCGAAGGGTTGGGGCGCAATGTTGTCGGCCTGCCCACAGATCCGGGTTACATCGTGGCGGCGCGGATAGTCGGCAGCGATATCACCCTGAACGGCGCGTTAAGTGTCAACGCGCTGTCGGACCAGAAAATCAAAGCAGTTGTTCTTGCGGCATCGGTTGCTGTCGCGGCCACCAGTGGCTTTGGCCTCGCCGCCGCAGGTGCCGGTGCAGGTGCGGGCAACTACGGTCAGTCGCGTGTCCTGGCCGAAATCGTCGGCAATGCCAGCAGCAACCGCGTCACCGCCAACGGGATCACTGTGCACGCGATCAACGTGTCGGAGATCATTTCCGTGGTTGGGGCGGCCGCTGTGGGGGTTTCCATCGCGGGCGGCTCGTCGGTTGCGATTGCGGTCTCGGCGGCCGTAGGTGTGAACGAGATTGACGCCTCCACCGTGGCCCGGATCACCGGGCTGTCGAATGCGAACGGCCTTGACGCCGGAGCAGGCACGCTGAACATTCTGGCCGATACGAAGCGCGGCGCTCAGCTCCTGAAGATCAACACCGTGGTGGCCTCAGCTGCTGTGGCGGTTGCAGGCTCTGGTGCGACGGCAGTTGCGGTCTCTGGCGCCGGTGCGTTTGCGTTTAACCGGATCACCGGCGAGACCACTGCCGAGTTGACCAACATCACCAACGGCAGCGCTGGTGCGATGAACGTGAAGGCCACCAACGAGGCCGACATTGATGCCAACGTGATCTCGGTTGCGGCGTCTGTCGCGGCCTCTGGTGGCGCGGGTGCGGTTGGCGTGTCCATCGGCGCGGTCGCTGTGTCCAACAAGATCGGCAAAGACGACGACATCTTCACCATCACGGCCCGAGTCAAAGATGCCCGGATGACCGTAACGGGGGCTGTTGACGTAATAGCCACCAACACCTCCACCATTGACGCCAGCGGCTCTGCCGTATCGGCGGCGGTTGCTGTTTCGGGTGATGTAGCAGGTGCCCTTTCGGGCGCGGGCGCCGGTGTCTACAATACCGTGCGCAGTGCGACATTGGCTGAGGTTGCGCGCACCAGCGGGCCGGTTGGCCTGAATGATATGCTGACGGTTGGAAGCCTGGCGGTTGAGGCCACCGATACCTCGGACATCGATTCAGTCGCTGTTGGTGCAGCCGTTGCCGCAGCTGTCGGCATTGGCGGCGCAGGTCTTGCAATTTCCATCGGGGTGGCCATTGCCAGCAACGATATATCCAGCAGCGCAATCGCCAAGATCCACGACGGCGCGTTGGCCGCGGATAGCCTGGTGCGCGCCGGATCGGCGGGCACAGGCGGGTCCATCACGGTTAAGGCTGACAACAACGGCACCGCTTTCGCCAAAGCAGTGGCCGCTTCGATCGCCGCAGGTTTCGGGCTGTTCAGCGGGATTGCCCTGTCGGGTGCCGGTGGCCGGGCCGAGAACCTGGTCAGCAACGTCAGTGAAGCGCTTGTCACCAACGCGCGACTTTCAGTCGACGGCCCGGTGGGAACTGGCGCGCGGGACAATGGCAGCATCAATGTTCTTGCCACCAACGACACAACGCTGACGGCCCATATCGTGTCAGTTGCGGCAGCGGTCTCTGGCGGGATCGTCGCGGGTGCAGGATCCATCGGGATTTCGATCCTGTTCAGCAAGATCGGCGGAGATGCAGCCAGCGATCGAGAGCATCGCACCCGTGCGGTTGTCACCGGATCAGATCTGAACGCCACGGGCGCGATCACGATCAACGCGGCCGCCAAAGAGATCCATCATGTGCAGGCCGCTGCGGCCTCGGTCGCAATTGCCGTCGGCATCGGCGGCGCGGTGGCGGGTGCCGGTATCGGCGTGACGGTCACGAACTTCTCCACGGTTGAGGCATTGGCCCACAACAGCCTGCTGACGGCAGGTGGCGATATCACAATCACCTCGTTTGCGGATACGCGGGTTGATGACGATGTGCCGCTTGGCACAGCCTCCACCATGGTTGGTTTGGCGGTGTCGGTGGGTGCCGCCGCAATTTCCGTCAATGTGAACGTTCTGAATGTAGACATTCAAAACACGTCCCACGCGTTCATCACCTCTGATGCGACCACCGGCGTGATTGTGGATGCGGGCCGAAACCTGAAGGTTGAGGCGGATTCCAAGGCGGACCTGGTTGACCTTAACGGGGTTGGTGTGGCGATTGCCGGGGGTGGGATTGCCGCCACGGGTGGTGGTCTGAACATTACCCTGCTGGTGGGCAACAGCGTCCAGTCCAAGATCGACCTTGGTGGCAAAGGGGCGCAAGTCCGTGCAACCGCGGGCGAAGTTTCCCTGAAGGCCAACGAAGTGGCCAACTTTGCCAGTGAGGTTGCCAACGTTAACCTGGCGATTTCATTCACCGGCATAGCAATTGGCGCCGCCGTGATGAAAAGCCGCCATTCCTCAACCGTGGCCACAACATTCAAAGATGTACGGGTCACGGCCAAACGGGTGGTGGGCGCTGCGTTCCTTGATCTGAATGTCACCAAAGTAGCAACAACCGGCGTCAGCGTCGGGACAATTGCCATTGAGGTCAACGTTGCGCGGGCGGAATCCGCGGGCCTGACTTTCATCGACGTGGAAAATGCCGTGCTTGTCGGGCAAGAATTGATCGACCTGACCGCGCGGGCGGACCTGTTCCTGCGCTCGTCCGCAGTGGGCGTCTCGGCGGGCCTTGGAGCCATCGGGTCCCAAAACGCGTTCACCGATGCGGGGCGTGATCAGGATATCGACGTTTCGGTCAATATCAAAAGCGGCGTTCAGATGATCTCGGCTCAGGTCGTTATTATCTCCGAGCTGATTACCGATATATTCGCCGCGTCGACCGCTGGCGGCGGCGGCGGTCTTGCGGCTGTGGGGGCCGACACCTACGTGCGCGACAACACAACGTCGAAGATCACCATCGCCTCTGGCACAGATATCCAGGGCGAGGGTGTCAATATCTCTGCCCGGTCCGACCGCAAGATGGACGGCAGCGCAGACACCTACACCGCAGCAGCGGCGTCCGGGTCTGGCGCGATACTGCACTTCGAAGCTCATGGCGACGCACTGGTGGACTTCACTCAAGGGTCTGGCCGCACCAAGATCACTGGCCGCGCAATCCAGATTGATACCTACAACAAGGTCTACAAGGAATCGATTATCGGCTCGACCACCAACCCGGGCAATGTGTCGACGGTTTCGTCGGGCGCGGGTGCTTTAATTAATGCGTCGATTGTCGGCACACGCGCGAACATCGGCACGAATACCGACAAGTCCCGCTCGGCGGTCTCGCTGGGTGATACCTGGATTGAGGGTCAAGGCAGCTTCAAGTCCCCGAGCCGCGTCATTATCCGCGCACTCACCGACCATTCCGTTGCAGATGCGATTGAGGTGTTTGCGGTTTCCGGTGTTGCAGGCTTGGCCGTGGCAACCACGTTCCAGACCATCAATGCGGAAACCGTGGTCACGATGGACGGGGCCTATATCGACAATTTGGGTGGCGACGTAAAAGTAGAAACCCGCGCCAACCTGCGCAACACTGCGGACGCCGCGATTTTCCAGGCCGGAACGCTTTCGGCCAATATGGGGATCGACACCAAATCCATCACGTACAGCGACACCACAATTGATATCAATGGCTCCACCATTGACGGCGCACGGGTTGAACTGAGCGCGGGTAAGGCCAATGGCCTTGTGAACACCACCATTTCACGCACCGCGGCCAACGGTAGCCTTGTATCGCTTTTCATCTCGCTGGGTGTGGCGCTTCAGACCAACACCACAGAGCTGACCTCGACCGTAGATATCGACGGCACCAGCAAGATCAATTCCGCCGGTAACCTGCTGCTGTCCGCTGAGCGTGGCCTGCTGCAGGAAAGTTATGACGGTTTGGTGCTGGTTCTGGCGATCCCGCCTTATGGTTACAATGTCACCAATCAGGGCGGCCATTCGGCCACCAACAACGTCAACATCGCAGCAGGCGCCCGCCTGCGGGCCGGGGTGAATTATCAGACCTACTACGAGATCGGCTATGTCGGGCCTGGCTCATTGAACGCGTGGGCCGACAATATCGCATCCGGGGATGCGCAACGCTCGCTGACAGTGGCGGAGAAGGCAGAGATCAACGTCACAGGCGGCCAGGACTACAGGATTGGCTACTGGGACTCGGAGAATCTGGCCATCGACCTGACACGTGGCGATGTGATCCAGCTGGACGCCGCCAATATGACCCGATCCACCGGTGTCGCCGGGAATTTCTATCGCTTCCTTGGTGAAGGCCCCACGCCGGTCATCACCCAAGCCACGGATTACACCAACACTGCCATGTGGCAAGATCTTGGTGCAGCCCCCAGCCAGAACACTCAGGACGACGCAATCAATTCCGATGCGCTGGCCTACATGCGGTCGGCGTTCTTTGAGCAGATTGTTGTGGTTCGCCCGGAAAATCTGGATGATCCGGTCATCTCGGTTGGGGAGCTGGCAACGCTGTTGGCCTCACAATATCAGCAGATTCAACAGTGGATTCGGGATCACAATTCGAACCCCGAGGCGCTGGTGCGCTATAACGCACAGCTGGAGCAGATTGAGCGTCAGATGAGAGAGCTTGGCCTGACACCGCCAAGCGAAACCGGCGGCGTTCCAGTGGTGAATGAGACGCTACAGGCGATCTTTGTCACGGTGCCCAACATCACAGCGGCGCCCGGATCGATCTTCATCGAAAGTGACCAGGCGGCAGCGACGTACTCGGCGCTGGTGACAGGCGGCGACCCGACGCTGTTGACCCATCGCGATGTTAAGATCGACGTGAAATCCGACCTGTTCATGATGCATCGCATCAATGACGTGGTGATCGAGAACAACCGCGTCGCGCGGGTCAGCAAACTCACCAACGACTACACCGAGTTTGCGCCCGGCAATATCTATGCCAACGATGAACTGGTGCCAGGCAGCAATGTGCGCTCCGGCACGGCCACCGCAGAAATCGACATTCTGATCAACTCCGGCAACCGCAATACCTACAACTACATCGACCAGATTGCCGTGGTTTACGCCGCAAACAACTTTGTTCCCGATCCCAACGATATCACGCAACTGATCCCGGCCACCCTGCCGAACCTGCCGCCAGATCTGTACCTGCTGGGCTCGCTGATCAACGACTTGGGCGGGGTGTCGGTCACCACAACGTCGGGCGCGATTCGCCTGAGCGGCCAGATACTTGCCAAGACGGTCAACATCTCGTCCGGTGGTGATTTCATCGTTTCGACCGATTGGTACCATGCCGGTGCAAATCCGCGGACATATGACGGCGTCTCGGCGTGGCGGTTCCACCTGGAGCCGCGCTCGGGCGATAGTGAAAAAGGGGATGTGTATTCCTCCTATGGTGTGGACGGGGGGCGCAATGATGCCTTCGTCGATACCATCGAAGCGGCCAAGACCGCCGCCGCGGCGCAATCCGCGGTTGTGGCCAATGGCATCATCTCCATCGTGGCGACCAACATAAACGTCAACGGCCTGATCCAGTCGGGGGTTCGCGAAGCCTCAATCACAATCCCTGAAAGCTTCATTCCGCCGCCGACCAGCCGCTCGCTTGTCAGCTCGGCTGATGAAGGTCTGTTTGGCATCGAATTCGCCAAGGTCAACGGCACCCAAATCCCGCTGCGTGGGCGGTGGGATGCCAATGAGCGTGCGATCATTCTGGACGATATGGATTTTGCAGCCGGCCGGATCGAGATCACCGGCAACGTGTTCTCCACCGGCAGGGGTGAGCTGTTGGTGGCCTCTGGCTTCGCCAATGTGACGATCCGCAACTACTCGAACCAGAAGCTGATCTTGAACCAGATCAACACCAGCCGCGACCGCGAGGGTGTGATCCAGATCACCGATACATTGGGCAAAGACCCATCCTGGGCGGCTAAGCGCACGGTTTATACTGAGAATGCCGGCGGCATGAACGTTCAGACCCTCCGGGGCGACATTTCACGGGATTTGGCCGGAAACTTCCAGGGCGTTGTCTTCACGCCCCTCGGTGCAACTGGGTATATCGCAGGGCTAGAGACCACGTATTCGCCAAAATCCGGCACCTATTACATCTGGACCGAAGGTCAGAACCTGACCCTGCAAACGATCGAAACGCGGTACGTCAAAACCTTCAACTTCTTCTTCAATTTTGCCGCCGGTGACGGCACGTTGTTGTCCAAGAATGTCGAACCAATTGACCCGCGCCCGCTGGTTGAAAGTGAAGCGATTCAGGCGTTTAACGAGATTCAGGCGCTTGGTGGCTGGGTGCCGTATACGGACAGCGCCGGGACGCAATCGGGCATACCACCCGCAGGCGCGGATATCATCGGCCGCTTCAAGAATGTTTCGAACGAGGCGGTGAAGCTGACCAACGGCAACGTGGTGCGCCACGCCCATGCCGGCGGGGTGGATTACTACACTTTTAAAGGCTTCGACGGCGATACGAGCGCTGATCTTGAAGCCCTCCTCAGTTCAATGTTCAACACTGACGGGTCTTTGAAAACTGATTTTGGGGCCAACTCAGATATTGACCTGAACGACAGCTTCAACGTCAACTCCACAGCCACATTCACCGAGACAAATGCCAATATCGGGCAATACAATTCCGACTTTAAGAACAAGACTGTAACCGAACGCCGGTGGACTGAGGGCGGCGGGTATCTGAAGAAGAAAACCGTCTACAACGAAAAGACAACGGTTGAGGGCATCAAGAAATACTGGGATATCGGCCTGCGCGCGGATCACGCCATCAAGGTGGGTTTCTTAGGTTCCAGCGCCATTCCTGAGGTGCGCATTGAATCCGTCGGCGATGTTCAGATCACCGGCAACATCACCACTGCTCCCCATGCGAAGGTGTTCATCAACGATAACTTTGCCACGCCGACCAGAGCTATGGGCATGAACGGTGGCGCTGTTGTCGCAACGGACCGGATCTCGGTCACCGGCAAGTTCCAGGCGATGCGCACAAATGGCAGAGTGGACCTGACGCTTGTGACCTTTGTGGCACCCGCCGCACCGGCGACCACATCGGCGGCTTTTTCGTTTGCGTTCTCGACGTTCTCGTCAGAGCCGACGCCACCAGCCACGGCGCAGATCATCGACATTATCTCGAACACGGACATCAAGATTGGCATCGGGTCGAGTACCAATTCCGATGGGTCTGTAATTCTCAAGCGCGCCTGGTCAAATGGCGGCAACGTCTACATCAACGCGCCGCAGGGTATCTTTGCCGAAGCCCGCGCGGCTGGCGACACAACCCCGCATATCAAAGGCAACCGGGTAGAGCTGCAATCGACGCAGTCGATCATTGGCACAACAACCAACCCGATCCTGATAGATACCAACCACATGGTTGTCGGTGGTGGCTTTGCTGCCGCCGCCAAACTTGGCGTGCATGTGGTCGAGACGGATGGTGATCTGCACCTTGTCAAACCTGTCCTCGTCAAAACTGACTTCGTGCGCGAAGATGAGGCTGATGGCACGTTGTCAGTCGGCTCCATTGAGGGTGTGGTGAGTCTGTCAGCGCTGAAGGGCAATATCCTCGACTTCAACTTTGAGGATGACAGCGCTCTGACTGACGCGCGCATTGCGGCTTATCAATCCCGCCTCGGTCTGGCCGAAGGCAACCGCAGCGTTGCGGGCATCGCTTTGGACAACCAGATCAAAGCTGACTACCAAACCTATCAGGATTATTGGGCGCTGGTCCGCCGCCCCGGTGGCATGGGTCCAGTTGACAGCGACCTGAACAACGTGGCCGCATTTAATACGCTGGTGACCAATACGGCCACGGCAAATAGCACCACCGAGGCCGTCGCACGGGCCCAACAAACCGCCCGGTTCTCTGGTATCCATGCCGCTGAATTCGACAAGGCGTTCCGCGATACCACATCGTACAACGGGTATTACGCGCTGCTTCACGATAAGGCAGATACTGCGCCGCTGGACCAGATGGCGAAATTCAAGGCCGAGGTCGCGCGGCAGTTGGTCAATGATTTTGACAGCCGCCTGACCCAAACCTACAGCGCGATTCACGGTGTTCTGGCGCCGCAAAATGTGGGCGTTGGCAGTGATGTCCGCACCTACATCGAAGCCCTCCATGTGAACGCAACCGACAAACCCAACCTGTCCGGCAAC
>JAESTV010000073.1 GCA_016763475.1 Roseicyclus sp. | reverse complement strand
TGGTTTGCCCATCTGTGACCTCCATATCTGCCCAAAGGCAGGGAATCACAGATCAGCCAATTTGGGAATCCCGAATCTGGTAAACATGGACGTGCTCTAGGGCGGGGAAGTCTCTTCAAAGAGACTTACAAATCCCTTCGAAGGGATTTCACCCGCAACCGTCAACAATCGTTTTCGGATGAGATGTTGGTAGGGGATGAGGTGTTGGTAGGGAAAAGACGGACGTGTGAAGCCAGCCTTCTAAGGCTCTTTCAAGTTGGCACGCAAGTTCGCACGCAAACTCGCACGAAGGAATCCCCGGCTCTGAACCTAACGCTTCTTTTTGCTTATTTTTCGAGCGGCGGCGGCGGCGGCGCGCAACTCTTCCGCAATATCTTCGGCCTCGTCCGGGTCGAAATCCATCGGCAGGTCGATGCCATTCCCGAGGACATAGATCCGCACCATGCCAAGGCTGGTCGGCCCGATCTGAATGTCGGTGGACATTTCGTTTTCGCTATTGATCCCCATGGGGCCTCCGGGTGACGTTCCGACATCGGGCGTACCGCAGGGGCGCGGGTGATGGCAAGGGAGGCCCATGGGGCGGGCATCGAGTTCCGGGACCTGGTGATTGGCGATGTGGGGTGGCTGGTCGAACAACACGTGACGCTTTGAGCGAAAGTGGAAGGCTTTGATGCCTCGTTTGAGGCACTGGTGGCGCGTATCCTTGCCGAGTATATCGCCGAGTACATCGAAACCCGCGACCGCAGGTGGAGCGGGCCTGGATCGTGTGGCAAGATGGTCAGCGCCTTGGGTCCATCTTCTGCGTGACTGGGCCTCACCCCGGTGTTGCGAACCTGAGGCTGTTTCGTTGATACCGAAGCGAGAGGGTAAGGCCTGGGGCGGCATGCTTTGTCTGTGCATTGATCACGCCCGGCACCCATGGCTTCCGCCAGCGGACGCTCTGGACCCACGAAAACCACCGCGCCGGGTGTGCCCTTTATGTGGCCTCGGGGTTTGCCTGCACGCCCTCGCGCCCGATGACGTCGTTTGGCGTAGACTTGGTTGAGCAGGAATGGACACTTGATCTGTGTGTTTGAGCCTCTTGCAATCGGATCGGGCCAGCGCTATTCCCGCCCCGTGTATGCAAGATGCCGGCGTAGCTCAGTAGGTTAGAGCGCTTGATTGTGGATCAAGAGGTCCCCCGTTCGAGCCGGGGCGCTGGTACCATCATAATTTTTGTCGCCCTATCGCCTTTCGGCTACGTGAGGGCGGTTGCTTTGCCACGGCCCTTTCGGGTTGCCTGAGCGGAGTCCTGAGTGCGCGACTGCCCTTTCGGGTGACTTGAGCGGAGTCTTGCGTGCGCTACCGCCCTTCGGGCTACTTGAGCGTTGTCCTAAGTGCGCGACTGCCCCTTCGGGCTACTTGAGCGGATTCCTGAGTAGCGCTACCGCCCTTCGGGCTACTTGAGCGCGGTAGACTCACCAGCAGCGGTGTCAGCCCGAGTATGGCCAACCCGCAACGCTATTCACCCAAAATGATTTCCTGCACCAACTCGCGTGTGTTGGACGTGAATACCCGGATCACGCCGTCATCACCCACCAGCACCGTATAGCCGTCGATCACGCTATAGCCGACGGTTTCAACCGCCTCAGGCGTGTCGAAAACACCCGGATGCACCAGAATCGGGCGGGCATTGTCGCTCAGCCGGATGACAAGCAGCACCACGATGGTTATGACGCCCACGATCATCACCGTGGTCAGCACCGTCACCAGCCTGCGCAGGAAGCGCAGATTGGGGGGCAGGGGGCTGTCACTTTCAGGGGGCTCATCAGCCATGTCAGGCTCCACACGTATCGTTTCGGTTACCATTGGCCCCAATCCGGGTCCGCGCCTTGATAAGGCACTGGCGCGCGCCGTGCCAGAGGCGGAGGCGATCAGCCGCACACGTTTGGCGCGGCTGTTTCCCGCGGGTGCCGTGACCCTAAACGGGGTGGTTCTCACCAATCCCAAGGCGAAGGTGGCCGAGGGTGACGAGATCACCATCACCGTGGAGGAGGCGGTAGAGGTTGCAACGCTGCCTGAGGCGATTGCGCTGGATATCGTCCATGAGGATGACGATCTGCTTGTGGTCAACAAACCTGCGGGGATGGTGGTTCATCCGGCGCCCGGGTCCCCGTCGGGCACCTTGGTGAACGCGCTGTTGCATCATTTCGGGGGTAATCTTTCGGGGATCGGCGGTGAAAAACGCCCCGGCATCGTTCATCGGATCGACAAGGATACCTCGGGCCTGCTGGTTGTTGCCAAATCTGACCGCGCCCACCACGGGCTTGCCGCACAATTCGCCGATCATTCGTTGGAACGGGAATATCTGGCGCTGTGTCATGGGGTGCCGGATGGCGCTGACCCACGGCTGCGCGGGCTGAAGGGCGTCAGTTTTGAAGGCTCGACCGTGAAGATCACCACACAATTGAAGCGCCACAAGACGGATCGGCAACGGCAGGCGGTGGTGTTCAGCGGCGGCAGGCACGCCGTCACCCGTGTCCGGGTGCTGGAAGCCCACGGCCCCGTTGCATTGGTATCGTGCCGGTTGGAAACCGGGCGCACCCACCAGATCCGGGTGCATATGTCCCACGCTGGCCACGCGTTGATCGGGGACCCTGTCTATGGCGGGCGCAGGCGCGTGAGTGCGAAAGTTTCGGGAGCTGATGCGCTTAATAACTTTCCGAGGCAGGCGCTACATGCGGCCACCCTTGGATTGATCCATCCGGTGAGCAAAGACATGCTTCGATTCGAGGCACCGCTGCCTGAAGACTTCCGGGCGCTGCTGTCCGAAATGGCGCAACAGCCCGGATAACATGTGCACAAATGCACGTGATCGTGCGCTTTTGCGTCTTGCCGTTCGCTGACGCAAGGCGCATAACACGTATCCGAAAACTAAATCCGACCTCTTGAAGCTAAGTTAATCGTATTTACATACTTCTGATACCGGATAGCGCACAAACGCGCCCGGCCTGTAAACAGGGGGACCAGAGATGGCCAATTATGCAAATCTTCCCGCACCAACACCTGAGGGCGGTCTGAATCGTTATCTTCAGGAAATCCGCAAATTCCCGATGCTGGAGCCGGAAGAAGAATACATGCTTGCCAAGGCGTGGGTTGAGCAGGAAGACACCGACGCCGCCCACAAGATGGTGACCTCGCACCTGCGTCTGGCCGCCAAAATCGCCATGGGGTATCGGGGGTATGGCCTGCCGCAGGCTGAGGTGATCTCGGAAGCAAACGTCGGTTTGATGCAGGCGGTGAAGAAGTTTGACCCTGAAAAGGGCTTTCGTCTGGCGACCTATGCGATGTGGTGGATCCGCGCCGCGATCCAGGAATATGTCCTGCGCTCGTGGTCGATGGTGAAACTTGGCACAACCAGCGCCCAGAAGAAGCTGTTTTTCAACCTGCGCAAGGCCAAGGCTCGTATTGGCGCGTTGGAAGAGGGTGATCTGCGCCCCGAAAACGTGACCCGTATTGCCACGGATCTCGGGGTGACTGAAACCGAAGTGATCTCGATGAACCGGCGCATGTCGGGTGGTGATGCGTCGCTGAACGCAACGGTCGGCTCGGACGCTGATGGTACAACCCAATGGCAGGACTGGCTGGAAGATGAAGATGCCGATCAGGCGTCTGATTATGCAGAGCGCGATGAATACCAAAGCCGGATGGCCCTGATGGCCGAGGCGATGGAAGTTCTGAACGACCGCGAGAAGGACATCCTCACTCAACGCCGGTTGCAGGAAAAGGCGGTGACGCTGGAAGACCTGTCCGGAGTCTATGGGGTCAGCCGCGAGCGTATTCGCCAGATCGAGGTGCGCGCGTTTGAGAAGCTGCAAAAGCGGATGCGTGAAATGGCGCGTCAGCAAGGAATGCTGACCAACGCCTGAAGTGACGTTGCGGGTGCCTGCCCTTAAAAGGGCACCCTGATGTGAAGGCCCGCCCGGTTCTGCCGCCCGGTTTTGCCGCGTGGGCCTTTTCATGTTCAGGAATGGTTAACCAAACCTGTGTAAGGATTGGCAATGGGTGTTGATGATCACATCCGCCGATTCCGAAAAGGCCACGTCGCGATGCGCCAGCAATTGTCTTCCCGGGTGTTCCTTTTGCCGCCCCGCCGGGGTCACCAATGTGGTGAGGCTCGCGTGCCTCCGGCGTTGGCCCTGAGGGTGTGGCTGGGGGGATGTGGCGTGCGGGTAGGGAAACCCTACCTTTCGGGTGTTTGCGACCGGGCCCATAAGATGGGTCACAAGCAAAAGCCGGTCACTCACTTCACGCAACGGATACTCGCCATGTTTCGCCGCACACCCGCGCCCAAAAGCCCGCCTCCCCAGACCATGGGTGGGGATGATCTGTTGTCATTTCTCGCGGTGCTTCCGCAATTCAGCATTGCGCGTTCAATGTTGCACGACCGGGATTGATGGAGCGTACCGATGCCCTTTACCGCCACCCAAATAGCCCTCGTTCGCGCCTCACTGCCCCGCATCGCGATGCGGCCGCAGCAGGCGACAATGGCGTTCCATAGCCACCTGAGCCGGTATGCACCCGCCCTTGGCCTTGGCTTTATGGCCCACAGTGCGGGGCAAGCCGGGCCGCTGGTGGCGGTTTTGACCAACCTGATCGCGGTTATCGACACTCCGAATGTTGCCCGTGTCCAGCTTTCGGGCTTTGCCCGCCAACTGCGCTCGGCGGGGATGTCTCCCCGTGGGTATATGGCTGTTCACGCCGCGCTGATGGATGTGGTGGTTGAACATATCGGCGACGCGCCGGAGGTTGAGGATGCGTGGGCCGAAGTCATCGGTGCCATACTTGCGATGATGCTGGCCGTGGCCCATGGCCCCCGAAGTCATGTGTTGCCTCTGGCAGCCTGAGGCACGCCGCGTTACCATCAGGAGATGAAAAATCATCTGACCTGGGGAATTCTGGGCGCTGCCGGTTTTGCACGCAAAACCATGGCCCCCGCAATCCACGCCGCCCGCCGCACCCACCTGAAATCTGTCGCCACCCGTGATCCCGCGAAGGCGATTCCCTTCGCGGACCTGGTGCCGGGCCTGCGGGTCGAGCGGAGTTATGACGCCATCCTGTCCGACCCGGAGATTGATGCCGTCTACATTCCCCTGCCCAACGCGCTGCATACCGAATGGAGCGTCAAAGCGGCTGAGGCTGGCAAACATGTCCTGTGCGAAAAGCCCATTGGGTTATCGACATCGGATCTGGATCAGTTGATCGCCACACGGGAGGCCACAGGCCGGTTGATTGCGGAGGCATGGATGCCGGCCCACCATCCGCAATGGCACCGGACCCGCGCGATGTTGGCAGAGGGGGCAATCGGGCACCTCCACGCCGTCAGCGGCACGTTCACCTATGGGTTGTCGGACCCGTCCAACATTCGCCTGTCCGCGGATCTGGGCGGCGGCGCATTGCGGGATGTGGGGGTTTACCCGATTGGTGCGTTCCGCCTTGCGACGGGCCTGGAGCCAGTGCCAACCCATGTGGATTGGGTGCTGGAGGCGGGTGTGGATACCACCGCGTGGGTGGCGGCACATGCCGGAGATGTGCGGTTCAACTTCCACGTCTCGATGCGCGCGGCGGGGTATC
>JAESTV010000072.1 GCA_016763475.1 Roseicyclus sp. | reverse complement strand
GGCAAGGGGTCCGGCAAGGGCCCGACTGGGTCACGGGAGGCAGGTGGTTTGATCCTACGCGCGGTGAACGCAATCCAGCAGGGCCAGCGCGGGGCGTTGATGCCTTGGTCCGCCGTGGCGTTGGGCATCGGTGTGGCGATCTACTTTGCGCTGCCGGTGGAGCCGGGTTTTCTGGGCTATTCGATTGCGGGGCTTGTGGGTGTGTTTGGCATCATGATGGCCCTGTGGCGACGTGAGGTTCTGGGGCCGCTGGGGTATGGGCTGGCGCTGCTGGCGTTTGGGGTTTTCGTCGCCTGGTACCGCGCCCATTCGGTTGCCGGGCCGGTGATCGATTTCCGCTATTACGGTCCGATTGAGGGGCGGATTGTCGGCATTGACCGCTCGTCCAGCGATGTGGTGCGGCTGACGTTGGATCAGGTGCGACTGGATCGGGTGCGCAACACGCCGCTGCGGGTGCGGGTGGCGTTACACGGCGATCAGGGGTTCATGGAGCCCACGCCGGGGGCAATTGTGTTCACCACTGGCCACCTGTCGCCGCCCGGCAGCGCAGCAGAACCCGGCGGCTTCGATTTCCAGCGCCACGCGTGGTTTCAGTCTTTGGGCGCAGTGGGGTACACCCGTTCGCCGATGTTGCTGCTTGTGGCGCCTGAAGACGGCGCGGCGCCGCTGTTCAGTTTGCGAATGCGGATGTCGGCGGCGATCCAGGCACAGATTCCCGGCCAGCCCGGCGCATTTGCGGCGGCTGTGCTGACCGGGGACCGCTCGGGCCTGGGGCAGGACGCCACCCAGGACATGCGGGACGCCAATATCGCTCACCTGCTGGCGATTTCCGGTCTGCACATGGGCCTGCTGACGGGGTTCATTTATGCAGCCCTGAGGACTTTGCTGGCGCTGATCCCGGCGCTGGCCCTGCGGTACCCGATCCGCAAATGGGCCGCCGCCGCCGCCCTGGTCTCGGGGGCGTTTTATCTGGCGCTTTCAGGTGGCAACGTGGCGACGGAACGCGCGTTCATCCAGGTCGCGGTGATGTTTACGGCGGTGCTGCTGGATCGGCGCGCGATCACGTTACGCTCAGTCGCCATTGCCGCAATCATTGTGCTGATACGCAGACCCGAGACGCTGATGTCCCCCGGTTTCCAGATGTCATTTGCCGCCACCACGGCGCTGGTTGCTGCGTTCACCGGGTTGCAGGGGGCGAAGTGGATGCGCAAGTGGCCGGGGTGGGTGAAGGGGCTTTGGGCGCTGGTGGTCTCGTCGGTCATCGCCGGTGGCGCAACGGCGCCTTTTGCGGCGGCGCATTTCAACCGGCTAGCGGTCTATGGCCTGCCCGCAAACCTGCTGACGGTACCGGCAATGGGATCAATTGTGATCCCGTTTTCGGTGCTGGCCCTGATCCTGACCCCGTTTGGCCTGTCGTGGATGGCGTTCAGCATCATGGATATCGCGTTGCAGTGGATCCTTGGCGTGGCGGATTATGTCGCGGCCCTTCCGGGTGCGGTTGAACGGGTGCCAAGCCCTCCCGGCGCGGTGCTGGGGTTGATTGCATTGGGGGGGATTTTGCTTTGCCTGTGGAACGGGCGCGGACGCTGGGCGGCGGTGCTGCCGATGGTTGCGGGCGCGCTGATGTGGCAGATGGCAGAACGCCCAGCGCTGCTGATCTCTGAGGCGGGTGGATTGGTCGGGCAATTCTCAGAAGATGGCCGGGTGTTGAGCCGCCCGAGGGGGGATGGCTTTGTTGCCCGTATCTGGCTGGAAAATGACGGCGACGCGGCCAACCAGGAAGCCGCTGCGCAGCGTTCTGGCTGGACGGAGTTGGAGGTTGGGCGCAGCACTCAGGTTGGCACGCTGAGCCTTTGGCACGGCACTGGTCGTGCCGCGAGCCGCGTGGTGGAGGACGCCTGTGCGCGGTATGATATCGTGGTGCTTAACCTCGCCCCGGAAGATCCAGACACCCAGTTGCAACAGGCCGAAGCTGCATCCCGCGCCCGAGTGATCGCGCCGAACCCACCGGCGGGTGCTGCGCGCGCCACCCCCGTGTCACCCTGCCTGCTGCTAAGCCCGCGTGTTCTTGCACATAGCGGTGCCATTGCGCTGTCACAGGAAGATGGCCAACTATACCTTGAAACCGCGCGCCAACGTCAGGGTCAGCGGTTGTGGTCACCCCGCGCGCGCTGATCTGAGCCACACCCTCAACCGCAGCCCGAACCGCAGCCCCGGGGCGCAGCCCGAACCGCAGCCCCCACCGTTGCCCCGGAGCGCGCCGTGGCATACATCCGCAGACGAAAACACAAATCGACCAACGGATGAGGTTTCGATGACGGATCGGGTGGAAAAGAACGGCCTGCTGGTGGCCCGCGAATTGGCAGAGTTCATCGATACCCAGGCAATGCCCGGCAGCGGCATCGAGGCGGAAACGTTTTGGGCGGAATTCTCGGAGATTGTGCACGATCTTGGGCCAAAGAACGCGGCACTTCTGGCCAAACGCGAAGACTTGCAACGCCAGATCGACCAATGGCATATCGCGCACCGCGATGGCCCCCATGACCCCGACGCCTATTACACCTTCCTTCGGGACATCACCTATATCGTTCCCGAGGCAGAGCCGTTCCAGATTGAGACCTCGAATGTTGACCCGGAAATCGCCTCGGTAGCTGGCCCGCAATTGGTGGTTCCGATCACCAATGCGCGCTTTGCGCTGAACGCGGCCAACGCGCGCTGGGGCAGCTTATATGATGCGTTTTACGGCACTGACGCCATGGGCGCGCGGCCCAAACCCGGCGGCTATGATCGTGGCCACGGCGCACGAGTTGTGACCCGCGCGCGGGCGTTTCTGGATCAGGCGTTCCCGATTGAAAGCGCGTCCCATGGCGATGTGCGGCGGTATCATGTGGATAAGGGCGCGTTGCTTGTGGATGACAAGCCGCTTGCTGACCCGGCCAAGTTTGCTGGTTACACGGGCCGGGCCAAAGCGCCGGATTCCGTGCTGCTGGTGAACAACGGCCTGCATGTGGAATTGGTCTTTGATCGCGCTCATCCCATCGGCGCACGAGATCAGGCCGGGTTGGCGGATGTCCGGCTGGAAGCCGCGGTCAGCGCAATCATGGATTGCGAGGATTCTGTCGCGTGCGTCGACGCCGAAGATAAGGTGCAGGCCTATGGCAATTGGCTGGGTCTGATGAAAGGGGATCTGCTCGAGACGTTTGAGAAGGGTGGCAAGACGCTCACCCGTGCCTTGGCAAAGGACCGCGTGTTCACCGCGCCTGACGGCTCGGAGCTGACCCTGAAAGGTCGCGCGTTGATGTTGGTGCGCAATGTTGGCCACCTGATGCGGAACCCGGCGATCCTGCTGCGTGACGGGTCGGAGGTGTTCGAGGGCCTGATGGACGCGATGGTCACCACGTTGATTGCAAAGCACGATCTGGCGCGGGAGGGGGGCAATTCGGTTGCGGGCTCGGTGTATGTGGTGAAGCCAAAGATGCACGGCCCAGATGAGGTTGCCTTTGCCGATGAGGTGTTCACCCGCGTTGAGGCAGCGCTGGGGATGGCGCGTTATACTGTCAAGCTGGGGATCATGGACGAGGAGCGGCGGACGTCCGTGAACCTCAAGGAATGTATCCGGGCGGCGAAACATCGGGTGGCGTTTATCAACACGGGTTTCCTTGATCGCACCGGCGATGAGATACACACCTCGATGGAGGCCGGGCCGTTTTCGCGCAAAGATTTCATCAAACGTAAAAGCTGGATCACGGCATACGAGAACCAGAACGTCGATATCGGGCTTGAATGCGGCCTGCGTGGGCGGGCGCAAATCGGAAAAGGCATGTGGGCCAAACCCGATGAAATGGCGCAGATGCTGGAGCAAAAGATCGAACATCCCCGCGCCGGGGCCAATTGCGCCTGGGTGCCGTCCCCCACCGCTGCAACGCTTCATGCGCTGCATTACCACAAGGTTAACGTGGCCTCGGTGCAGGTGGATTTGGAGGCCGGCGGAAAACGCGCCTATGTGACGGCTCTGCTGGATATTCCGCTGGCCGCGTATCGCCGCTGGAACCGCGATCAGGTGATGCGTGAGGTGGAGAACAACGCCCAAGGTATCCTGGGGTATGTGGTGCGGTGGGTCGATCAGGGGGTGGGGTGTTCCAAGGTGCCTGATATCAACGACGTGGGCCTGATGGAGGACCGCGCGACCTGCCGGATTTCCGCGCAGCACATTGCCAATTGGCTGCACCACAGTGTGGTGAGTGAGGCAGAGGTGCATGAGGTGTTCCGCACGATGGCGGCGGTGGTTGATCGCCAGAATGCAGATGACCCGCTTTACTGCCCGATGGCACCGGGCTTTAACGGTATCGCCTACGCGGCGGCGTTGGAGTTGGTGTTGAAGGGGCGGGAACAGCCGAGCGGCTACACCGAGCCAGTGCTGCACGCGCGCCGGTTGGAGTGGAAGGCGGCGCGGGCGTGACGGCGGCGCGCGTGTGAAGGCGGCGCGCGTGTGAAGGCGGCGCGGGTGTGACGGGGAAGCCGTGACGGGGAGGGCGTTGGTCTGCCTCGGTACGGCTCAGTTCTTCTGACGGTGGCTGTGCGGGCAAAACGGCGTGTGGACAAAACTGCCGTGCGGCGACCATCCCTTAATGCCCGCAGGTGGATCAAATGCCGATTAAAGTAGCCCCAGCAAATACAGCTACCCCGACAAGCATCGTCAGAATGACGTTGTTGGTAAGCCAGGCCGTGACAAGCGCGGCACCAGCGGCGCACCATGTAAGGACGGGCTGACCGGCCAATGACGAGGCAACCAGCGAAACAATGATCACACCCGGCAAATCATCAAGTAACGGCGCCAGCCGCGACTTTCTGATAACATCCCCGGCAATCAACCCAACGAGCCGGATGGAGAACGCCGCTATCGCAAGGATGGCGATCAAGGCCCAATGGGACGTGGTCATGGCGCACACCTGTTACGCCTGCGCAGCACCATGGATAAGGTGATGCCACATAAGGCACCGCCAACAATGGCATAGGCTTTGGGCACGCCGCTTAGGACCAAAATGCCTGTTACAAGAAAACTGCCGCACCACGGAAGCGCGTTTTGCGGGCCGCGCCACATGCCCCGCGCCATGGCAATGAAGGCGGCCGTAAATGCAAAACCCAGCCCGAACCTTTCGAGGTCGGGCAATGCAGAGCCAACAAGCGCACCAAGCGAGGTCGAGCCGGTCCAGACCGAAATCATCACGATGCCGGAGCCGATCAGAAAGGATGCGCCGATGCCGGGGCTTTTTGCCCGTTCAGCCATGGTCAGCGCCCAGTTTTCATCCCCGGTGATGTGGATTGCCAGCAACCGCAAGCGGAGCGGCACGCCCCGCAGGATATCGCTCAAGGATGCAACGATCCCGATATAGCGCAGGTTCAAGGCCGCTCCCGCAAGGGCTGCACCAAGGATCGCTTCCCCACCGGAGAATTGCTCAACCGCCACGATCTGGGAGGAACCGGCGTGAACCGCGCTGCTCATGATCGCAACACCCCACCATGGAAACCCCATCTGGGCGGCGAGGATGCCAAAGGCAAACCCATAGATGGCGGCGCCAAGCGCCAGAGGAAGGATTGCAAGAGCACCGTGTTTCATCGGCAGACCCTAAGCCACCTGTAGCGATCTTGTTAATCGCCGAAAACGATGGTTATTGATCGGGTCGGATCGTTTTTCAGAGGTATTCGCCATGGTAACATCAATTGATGAGACGGATCGCAAGCTCCTGAGCCTGCTTCAGAAGAACGCCCGAACAACCATATCGGAGATGGCAGAGTATACCTCAATTTCCACGGCATCCGTACAACGGCGGCTGAAGTCTCTGCGTGACAGCGGCGTCATTCGCAAGGATGTGGCAGTGCTTGATCAGCAGAAGGTCGGGCTTGGTATCACCGCCGTTGTTTCGGTGGAGTTGGAGCGGGACAGGCTTGATCAAATTGACGCCTTCAAGCGAAAAGCCCGCAACGACCCCCAAGTCTTGAATTTCTACTGCATCGCCGGAGATGCGGACTTCGTGATGATCGTCGTTGCCAAGGACATTGCCGGATACGAAGCCTTCACGCACCGGTTCTTCTTTTCCGACCAAAATGTTCGGAAATTCCGCACCTCTATCGTTGTTTCGACGGAGAAAGCGACGCTGGAGCTGCCATTGTAAAACGTCGTTGGCAGGCATTCGCGCCGCCGCAGCAACGCTTAATGTGGGCATAAAAGCGAACATTCGGCGCGGCTCAAAAGAAAGGCCCCGGCGCGTCGCAGCATCGGGGCCTTGTTGTGCGTCGCCTACATCGGCGGTGGGGGTGGTGGCGGCATGACGGTGAACAGCTGTGCCAGCTCGTTCACATCACCTGCTTTCATCCAGCCGTCCTGACCTGCGGTCCAGACCATCGTGTCACGGCTCAAGGCCCCGTCGGTGATCATGCGGCCCAATGATGCCTTGGAGAAGGGGCCTTTGGTGGCCCCGTTTTCGGCCGTGTGCCAGACGTGTTCAACCGGGGGCGGAGGTGGCGCTGCATGGGCAGCCTGGTGGGGCTGCGGTTGCTGCTGAGCGCCCATGTTGTTGGACATCTGGTTGGCCATCATCATGCCCATCCCCATGCCAAGGCCTTCGCCCATGCCGCCGCCGCCGCCGGGGTTCTCGGCCGCCGCCCGCATCGCTTCTGCGGTCTGGAACTGGGTGTATTTGTTGAGATCACCGATCACACCCATGGAGGTCCGCTTATCAAGCGCCTCTTCCACCGCAGCCGGCAGCGAGATGTTCTCGATATACAACTCAGGCAGGGTCAGCCCGTAAGACGAGATGGTTTCCGAGATCTTCTCAGCCACCAATTCGCCCATCTGGCCGGTGTTCGCGGCCATATCCAGCACCGGAATGCCTGACGCGGCGACGCTTTGGCTGAACTGCTGCACAATGATGTTGCGGATCTGGTGGGTGACTTCATCGGTGGTGAATTCACCGTCGGTGCCGACAATCTCGGTCATGAACAGGCCCGCGTCCTGCACCTTCACCGTATAGGTGCCGAATGCACGGATACGGGTGGGGCCGAAATCGCTGTCGCGGATCATGATCGGGTTTTTTGTGCCCCACTTCAGGTCGGTGAAACGGGAGGTGCTGACGAAATAGATCTCGGACTTGAATGGCGAGCTGAAGCCATGGTCCCAATGTTGCAGGGACGTCATGACCGGCATGTTGTTGGTTTCCAGCATATACATGCCGGGGGTGAAAACGTCAGCCAGCTGGCCTTCGTGAATGAACACCGCAACCTGTCCTTCGCGGACGGTCAGCTTGGCGCCATACTTGATCTCGTTGCCGTAGCGCTCGAAGCGGTAAACCATGGTGTCACGGCTGTCGTCGGTCCATTCGATAACGTCGATGAACTGACCTTTGAGAAAATCCATAATCGGCATTGGGCAATATCCCCTGTAAAAATCATGCGCCTGCGCGGCGAGGCTGTTGTGCTTTCAGAGATGATATAGGGACTGTCCCGCCCAATCTACAGGGAAGTGGGGGAGGGAAATCCGTAGGTTTTTTCACCGTTGGCGGGGCAGGGGTGATTACGTGGTTGCCGCCGCCGGTCGCCCGTGGGTTTGGGGGAAGGGAGCGAGATTCACGACGGCATTCACGACGGCATTCACGACGGCCCCCCCAACAATTCCCCCGCGATCTGGCGCAGGAGGGGACCGGCTTGCTCAGGCTCCAGGCCCGGAGACAGGCGGCGATCGTAAAGCATGCGCAACAACAGCTCATCATGGCGGGTCAGCAGCGCAAATTCCTCATCATCATTGAAGATCGACGGGCGCGCCGCGGGACTGTCGTTGGGCAGGCCAAGACCTTGGGCGACTTCTTCGTGGACACAGGAGCGGCGCAGCAGATCTGGGTGTTCATCGCGGATAACGGCAATGGCGGCGACATATTCCGAGCTGCCGGGTTGCGAGAACGCGTAGACCGAACAGAAGGTGAAGCGGCTGAGGGTTTCGATCTGGCGAATCGTGGGGGCGGAAATGCCCGGCACCAATTGCCGCAACAGCGGCGCGGCGGCGGCCAGACTGTCAGCGTTCATATAGAGGACATGATAATTGCCGCCGGAATTCACCGTGCGGATCGAATGGCCGGTAACCCGCGCCAGGCGGGTGGCGTAGGTGCTCAGGACGGCGCGATCCTCGGATTCCTGAGCGGCATCCACCGACGCCCCAAAATGTGGCTGGATGCGGATTGGCGCGTTCCAGCGCCGCAGACGTGACGGCGTTTGCCGGGCGACGAAGCGGTCCCCTTGCAGTTGGTATTCGTCATACAGCGCGATGCGCTCAAAGTTCTGCGCCAGTTGGTCCGCAGTGAACGGCGTATCCGGCCCGCCACCATCGGTGCGCAGCAAGCCATTCCCAACCAGCCGCGCCTCAGCGTTGCGATAGTAACGTGCGAAACTCTGGCTTTGCTCGGACGGCTCGACAGGGACGGATACCTCCTCCCGGAGTTCAGGCCGGGGGGAGGTTTCGGGTATCGTTGTGACGCAGGCCGCCAGGGCCAGCGCTGCAAACGGGATCAGGCGGAACGGGCTTGGCACCTGTTACGACTGCGGCGCTGCGGCGCTGTCTGGCCCTGCCTCTGCCTCAGCCACCGGACGGCGGGCGGATGCGGCGGACAGCGTGTCACGCAGTTCAGCCTCCATCTTGGTCATCTCGACCTCAGCCTCAGCGCGCTTGCGCTTGCCTTCGTCAGCGATCTGCAGGCTTTCCTCGATTGTGGCGATCAGCTCTGCATTTGCCTGTTTGACGGCTTCGATGTCGAACACGCCACGCTCCATCTCCTGGCGCACCATGCGGTTGCTTTCGCGCAGGTTTTGGGCGTTGCGCACCAGCAGCTCGTTGGTCAGATCAGTTGCCTCCTTGACCGCCACCGCCGCAGCGGCAGAGCGTTGGATTGTTACCGCCTGAGCCAGTTGGGTTTCCCAAAGCGGCACGGTGTTCACGAGGGTGGAGTTGATCTTGGTGACAAGGCTTTTGTCGTTTTCCTGTACCAGACGGATCGAGGGCAGGGATTGCATCGTGACCTGACGGGTCAGCCTGAGGTCATGGACCCGGCGCTCCAGATCGTCCCGCGCGGCGCGGATGTCACGCAGTTCCTGCGCTTTCATCACTTGGTCATCCTCAGGCGCGGCCTGCACTTCGGCCTCTTTCGCGGGGATGGTCACGGTATCAATCTCGTCCAGCTTCTCCACCCCGGCGGAGATGTAAAGCGCCAGCTCGTTATAGAAATCGAGGGTCTTTTCATACAGCTTGTCGAGGGACTTGATGTCCTTCATCAACACGTGTTCGTGGCCCAGAAGATTGTCGGTGATCTTGTCGATCTGCTCCTGCACATCTTCGTACTTCGCCATGAAGTCATGGATCGGCTTGGTTTTGCTGAACAAACGTTCCCACCACGATTGTTTGCGGTTGGGGTCAAGTTCATCCACCGAAAAGCCACGGATGGTGCCGACGATTTCACGCAAGCTGTCACCGGCGGGTCCGACGTCCTTGTTCTTGACGCCAGCCAGCATCGCCTGTGAGATTTGCTGCAATTCGGCCTGCGCGGCGGAGCCGAAGGAGACGATGGAGTTTGTGTCACCCATATCGATCTCATTCATCCGTCGGCGGATTTGATCAGCCGTCGGCTCGTCTGCTTCGGGCAACGGGACCAGATCGGCGGAGGGTTCCAGCAGGACCACGGCGTTCAGCTCATTGACGAGCGTTTCGACTTCCTGGGCCTCTTTATGGGTTTCGGCTTGCATTGCAATTATTCCTGTCTTTTTAGGTATTGTGTCTCGCGGTTCAGGCGGTCTTGCAGGACCTCAATCTCCACGTCGAAATTGGTGCGATCATCAATCAGAAGCGTTTCCTTGCGGGCGGCGAAATTCTGTTCGAGATCGTCGAGGAAGGCGACGTAATCACTGCGGATATTGTCGTCGCGTTTGTTGGCGTAAAGGGCGGCGAACTGCACCGTCGCGTCACGGGCACCTTGCAGGTAAACACCCAGATACCGCCGCGCCGCGTTCAGGTCACGCGGGTCTTCCTCGACCTGACGAAACAGCGCCCGCACCGTGGTTTGGAACTGATCGACGCGGGCTTCAAGCGCGCGGTCGCGGGCGCGCAGGATCGCCTCTTTTTGCTGGGTAAGAAGCGCTTCGGCCGCCTCGATCTTGCGCGCGACGCGGTCAGAGGTGAAGGTGTCCACCCCCTCCATGCCTTTGTTTTTCAACGGGTCGAGGCCAAATGAGAACATATGAAGGCCAGCGGCGAGGAGCCCCACAACGTTGGCTGCAACGATGGATTCGATGCCGAATCCAGAGCCGCCAAGGATCAGCAGCGCCACACCGATGCCGGTCCCGATGGAGCCAAAGATCTTGCGCGGGATGGCGGGTTTGCGCGCAACTTTGCGTTCGTTGAACGCATCTTCCGCGCGCACGCCGTCGCGGGTCAGCCATGCCGACAACAGCAGCATCGCGCCGCCAGCCAGATCAACCGCCATCTGGGTGACGCCGGAACTAAACAGCACCGCGGGGAAGATCACCAGCAGGGGCAGCAGGAACAATATGTTGATCTTGGCCCCATGGCGCAGGGGTTTGCGGCCTTTGAACGGCGCCACCTCCATCACCTGATGGCTCACCATTTCACGGGGCGTTTCGCCGTCACGTTGCCCCGCAGGGTGCCCCGCAGGGTGCCCCGTAGGGCTGAAATCTCCGCCATAGCGTTTCGACATGCTCTAAAGACCTCCGAAGCCGCCAAAGATCGCACCTGCGATCACCAGGATCAGTACGAAGAAAGATACGCCTTGTAGAGAACTGGATGACATTTTGGCCCCGCAGATAATTTTATTGTGCCTGCCATGGATTGCAGGCGGTGTCACCTGCAACGATATGCAAGTTCTTGCGCAAAAACCAGAGATGCAGGCGGTTTGCTGCCCGCACTTCCGGCTTGGGCAAGAGATTGGGGGGAAATGGCCTGTTCACAAGGGGAAAGCGCCGGCGCACCTCCCCGAGATAACGCAAATGCGCCTTGGCCCCAGATAACGCAAATGCGCCTTGACGCATTAAGCGCACCGGCGTAGCCAATCATCCGTGGCGATTTGTGAACCGGATTGCGGGCCACGTTAAACATACCGCTAAAGAGGTCGAGGCTGTTGCCCCCACCACTTGGATGGCAACGTCTGCTCCGACCGCCCATATTGGCCAGAGGGTATTCTCCTTTAGGCCGCTTTAGGAAGGATGGGGCATGAACGATTCAGCCCAAAACAACAGACGCAACGCCAAATGGTCCAAGCGCACGCTAGCGGTACATTCCGGCACCCGCCGCAGCCAATACGGAGAGTTGTCGGAGGCGATGTTCCTGACCCAGGGCTTTGTCTACGACACCGCTGAGGCGGCAGAACAGCGGTTCATCAAGGCGGGGGAAGATGAGTACATCTATGCCCGGTATGGCAACCCCACGGTTGCGATGTTTGAAGACCGGATCGCAGCCCTTGAAGGTGCAGAGGATGCCTTCGCCACGGCGTCCGGCATGGCGGCGGTCAGCGGCGCCTTGAGCGCGATGCTGCGTGCGGGGGACCATGTGGTGTCGTCTCGCGCGCTGTTTGGCTCCTGCCTCTATATCCTCGAAGATGTGCTGATGCGGTTCGGGGTTGAGGTGACGTTTGTGGACGGCACCGACCTTGCCGCATGGCGCGGCGCGATGCGGGCGGACACCAAGGCGGTGTTCTTCGAGTCGGTGTCGAACCCCACATTGGAGGTGATCGACATCCGGGGCGTGTCTGCCATTGCCCACGAATTTGGCGCAACGGTGATCTGTGACAACGTCTTTGCCACACCCGTGTTCAGTGACGCCATCGCCCAGGGCGCCGATGTGGTTGTGTATTCCGCCACCAAACATATTGACGGGCAGGGGCGCTGCCTTGGCGGCGTGATCCTCGGCACCCGCGAGTTCATTCGCAAAACCGTGGAGCCGTACCTGAAGCACACCGGCGGCGCGATGTCGCCGTTCAACGCCTGGGTGATGCTGAAGTCGCTGGAGACGATGGATCTGCGGGTGCGGGCGCAAGCGGCGTCGGCGCAGATCATTGCAGAGGCGCTTGTGGATGCCCCCGGTGTGGCGAAGGTGATCTTTCCGGGGTTGGATTCCCATCCCCAGCACGTGTTGGCGGCAGAGCAGATGGAGAAGCCGGGCACCGTCTTGTCGATCGTGATCGAGGGCGGACAGGAGGCGGCGTTTCGGGTACTGAATGGGTTGGAGATCTTCAAAATCTCAAACAACCTTGGGGATGCGAAATCGATTGTGACCCATCCGGCGACGACAACCCACCAGCGGCTGTCCGACGAGCAGCGCGATAGCCTGGGCATTTCGCGTGGATTGGTGCGGCTGTCGATTGGCCTGGAAGGTCCCGATGATCTGATCGCGGATTTGAACCGGGCCTTGGCGCTGATATGAATGGCCCGATTATCCGCCCCTACCGGCCTGCTGACGCTATCGGTCTGGCGACATTGTTCCACCGCGCAGTGCGTGAGGGGGCGGCCGGGAAATATGATTGTGAACAACGCCAGGCCTGGTCACCCGAGCCACCCACAAACGCCGATTGGCGGGCGCGGGTGGAGGAGGCCGAGACCATCGTCGCGGAGCGTGATGGCAGGCTGTTGGGGTTCATGACGTTGGATATGGACAGCGGCTACCTCGATTTTGCCTATGTGGCACCGGAGGTGATGGGGCAGGGTGTGGCGGCGGCGCTTTACGCGGTGATCGAGGGGCGCGCGCGGGTCAAAGGCCTGCCGCGTATTGATACCGAAGCCAGCCTGCTGGCCGAGCCATTCTTCCGCAGACGGGGCTGGCAATTGATCAAACGCCAGCAGGTTGAGCGGTGCGGCGTGAAAATCCCCAACGCAGTGATGGAAAAACGCCTTGTGCCCCGGCCTGTTGCCCCATGAGCCGGTTTCTGATCCTGCAATTGCGCCCCGAGGATGGCGCGGCGGATGAAGAATTCGCGGCGTTTCTGGCCCGTGGCGGGTTAAGCGCCCGGAAGGTGCAGCGGGTGCGGCTGGATCAGGCCCCGATCCCTGAATTGTCCCTGGAGGATTACGCCGGGATCATCGTTGGTGGTGGGCCGGGCTGCATCAGCGATGACCCTGTGGGCAAAGACCCGCTGGAAGCGCGGATCGAGGCGGACATCATGGGCCTGATGCCCGAGGTATTGGCCCGCGACATGCCGTTTCTCGGATGCTGTTACGGGATGGGTATCCTTGGGGTCGCTATGGGCGCTCCGGTCGGGAAGGGGCGTTACGGCGAGGGCATCGGCGGCGTCGATTGTAACCTGACCCAAGACGGCGCCTGTGATCCGCTGCTGGATGGGGTGCCAGAAACCTTCCGCGCGCTGGTGGGCCACAAGGAAGCGGTGGAGGAATTGCCCGAAGGCGCGGTGCATCTGGTCACCTCGCGCCCGTGTCCGTTTCAGATGATCCGTGCGGGAAGAAACGTTTATGCCACGCAATTCCACCCCGAAGCCCGCGGCGAAAATTTTGCCAATCGCATCGAGATTTATCGGGAACGGGGGTACTTCGCCCCAGAAGAGGCAGCCCCCCTGACCCAAGCAGTGCTGGCTGAAACCATCACAGCGCCGGAACGTATTTTGCACAATTTTGTGACCCGTTTTGGCTAAGCATCTGTTTGGGAACGGGAAACAGCCAATGCCCGACCATCGCGGCGACGGGCAGCTCAAAACAGCTCTTGGGTTTCCATAGCATTGCCCCATATCGTGTGGAGCGAACAATGAGGGAAAGGGTGGCACATGAACTTACATGTTAAGTCCGCCGATCAGCAGGTGTCAGATCTCCAAGCCGAAGAAGCCCTGGCGCTTCTGAGTGTTTGGGCTGAAACGGCGAGTGCCGATCAAATGAAGGCGATGGACCCGGAGGTTGCGCGTATGTTGCGCACGGGGGCGGCTGGGGCGGCTGGGGCGGTGGCTGATCAGACACTTTCGACAGAGTATCCTGCCGATTTTGTGGCCGACGCGGCTTATACCGCGCGCCTTCCAGATGTGCAAAACCGGCCAGCGGCGCAGATCAAAGGCGCCAATCGGCGGATTCAGCATGTGGGGATCTCCAATTTCCGCCTGCCAATCCGGTACGATGTGCGCGGTGGGACCGAGGTGATGTTGGAGACGTCGGTGACCGGCACGGTCAGCCTTGAGGCGGACCAGAAGGGCATCAACATGAGTCGCATCATGCGCTCGTTCTACAAACACGCTGACGCCCGGTTTGGCTTTGACGTGATTGAGGCGGCGCTGGATGACTACAAGGCGGATCTGGGCGCGTTTGATGCGCGCATTCAGATGCGATTGAGTTACCCGATGATGGTGCAAAGCCTGCGCTCGGGCCTGTCGGGCTGGCAATATTATGACATCGCGTTGGAACTGGTGGAACGCGACGGCGTGCGCCAGCGGATTGCACATCTGGACTATGTCTATTCCTCAACCTGCCCCTGTTCGCTGGAACTGGCCGAACATGCGCGCACAACCCGTGGGCAATTGGCGACACCGCACTCGCAACGCTCGGTTGCGCGGATTTCGGTTGAGCTGGAAGGTGAGGGGCTGTGGTTTGAAGACCTGATCGAGATGGCCCGTGACGGGGTCCCGACAGAGACACAGGTGATCGTCAAACGCGAGGATGAACAGGCGTTTGCAGAGTTAAACGCCGCCAATCCGATCTTTGTGGAAGACGCGGCGCGGCTGTTTGCAGAGCAATTGCAGGCCCATGAGGGTGTCGGCGATTTTCGGGTGATGGCCAGCCATCAGGAAAGCCTGCACAGCCATGACGCGGTCAGCTTGCTGACGGAAGGTGCGACCTTTGCTGATGTCAGCCTTGATCCAAAACTGTTCCCGTCCCTGATTCATGTTGGCTGAAGAGCGCCTGCTAAGCATTTGAAAACAAAAAATAAGCCCCCGAGAAACTCGGAGGCTTATTCCCTAGGGCAAGTTGCCCGATATGTGCTGAGTGCTTAGCCCCGGCCGTAGCCGCCGCGGTCAACGATGTTGCCACCGCCATCGGCATCGGTCCGCCCAGTGGCGTAGGCGTTTGGCGCACCGCGGCCATAACCGACCGGATCGGTGATGTAACCGTTGTCGGAATCGGTACGACCGACGCTGCTGCCGGTGCCGGCGACAGGAACGACCACACAGCCCGAGACGCCCAGGGCACCTGCGCCCAGACCTGCAAGGCCAACGCTGCGCAGAACTGTCCGGCGGTCAACACGCTTGGATTTGATCTGGTCTTCAGCCAACGGTTTTCCCGCAGACAGGCCTTTGGCCTTCTTGTCGCTGTTGTTGTCGTCCATTTTGGTGATCTCCCTTGGAAATGGGCTGGGGTTAATTCTCAGGTCATCCGCCCGATTGGCGGGTGAATACTGTCTCAGGTATCCTTGTCAGTGGATGGTGCGTCAGTGGGCGCGTCGCTGTCGGTATCGGCGGCAGGTGCAGCGTCGTGGTCCGTCGCCGTGGTTACCTGTGCATCGGAATCGCTATGGGAATCGGAATCATTGTCAACGCCAACGCCATCGGGACCAGCCCGACGGGCATGGGTCGAGATATCGCCATCGCTAAGCGTTTTTCCCGTAGCTTTGGGCGCATCATCAGACATCTTCACCATCCCATACACTAGCCAATCAGACCGGGCATTTTATCGGCCCACATTTTATCGACCCACGTGTGCAGCTCCTTTGTGATTCACGCTCAAGCAGGCGGAAATCTGGAACCGTTCCAAGGAATGGTAGCCGCGAAGATGGGGCAAATCAATCATTTAGTGCGTCTGCCGCGTTGCGCTGCGCCGCGCTTGCCTTGACAGCCCGGCACTGGCGCGCCAACGCTCCGCCCCATGTTCGATCTGCGCCCAGTGGGCTATGTTCTTGGCCTTTTGGTTCTAACCCTTGGGATCACTATGGTGATCCCGCTTGCGGTGGATGTCTGGGCGGGCAACGGCCATTGGGGCGCCTTTGCGGAAGCGGCGGCTGTCACCATTGTAACCGGGTTGTTCATGGCGTTGGCCTGCGCCAACGGCATGACACGGGGCTTGTCGATTCAGCAGTCGTTTTTCCTGACCACCGGTGTGTGGCTTGTGCTGCCGCTGTTTGGCGCGTTGCCGTTTGTTTTGGGCCAGCCGGACGCGCGCATTGTGGATGCAGTGTTTGAAGCGATGTCGGGGATGACCACCACTGGCGCGACGGTGTTGACGGATCTGGATTCGTTGCCCCTTGGCCTGAACCTGTGGCGCGGGTTGATGCAATGGTTCGGTGGCATCGGTATCATCGTTGTGGCGATGGTGTTCCTGCCCGAATTGCGGGTCGGTGGTATGCAAATCTTCCGCTCGGAAGGGTTTGATACCTTTGGCAAAATCCTGCCGCGCGCCGGGGAGATCGCGTCGCGTATCGCAGTCATCTATGTGGTGCTGACGGTGGTGTGTGCGTTGGTGTACGCGGCTCTGGGAATGGAGCCGTTTGACGCGATCATGCATTCGTTGACCACAGTTTCGACCGGCGGGTTTTCCAACTACAACGAGTCATTCGGGGTGTTCCAGGGCCCGCTGGAGTATGCGGGGGCGGTGTTCATGTTGCTCGCGAGCCTGCCGTTTGTGCGCTACATTCAGCTGGTTGCGGGCACCGCGCGGCCGATCCTGGTGGACAGTCAGATCCGCGCCTATTTCACGACAATCTTGCTGATCACCGCGGCCTTTGTGCTGTACCGCATGGCTGTTAGTGGCACCTCGGTGGAGGTCAGCCTGCGAGAGGGGATATTTAACGTCACCTCGATTATTTCGGGCACCGGGTACGCCAGCACTGACTATCAGACTTGGGGCAATGTTGCGGTGCCTGCGTTTTTCTTCATCGGTCTGATTGGAGGCTGCGCGGGGTCAACCTCTTGCTCGATCAAGGTGTTCCGCTATCAATTGTTGTTCGCCTCCATCTCTACCCAGGTGCGCCGCATCTACGCGCCCCACGGCATTTTTGAACCGAAATTCGAGGGGCGGCCAGTGGCGGAGGAGGTCATATCTTCGGTCATGGCGTTCTTTGTGCTGTTCTTCGTCACCCTTGGCATCACGGCGGTGCTGCTGGGCCTGACCGGGCTGGATGTGGTCACGTCGGTGTCAGGGGCGGCGGCGGCTTTGGGCAATATCGGGCCGGGGTTGGGTGATACCATCGGGCCGGATGGCAATTTCGCCGGACTTAACGATACCGCCAAGTGGATATTGTCAGCGGCGATGTTGATCGGGCGGTTGGAGCTGATGGCGGTGTTGGTGCTGTTCACCGCAACGTTCTGGCGGGCCTGAAGCGGTGCGGGCAGCAAAACTCTTGCAAGAGTTTTATAAATTCCTTGAAAGGAATTTTGGTCGCGCGGGACTTTGGCCGCGCGGGCCGTCGGGGGGGGTCTTCGGCGCTCACGTAGCCTGCCGCTGCTTTTCGCCAATGGCTTGCCCTGCCGCGACCCCAGATGACCACGCCCACTGGAAGTTGTAGCCCCCAAGCCAGCCGGTGACATCCACCGCTTCTCCGATGATGTAGAGGCCTCTAAGGTGCTGGCTTTCCATGGTTCTTGACGACAACCCGTCTGTCGCCACACCGCCAAGCGTTACCTCCGCAGTGCGGTAACCCTCTGAGGATGTCGGCGTCACTTGCCAGTTGGTGAGGCGTTTGGTCAGCGCGGTGAGGGCGGCGTCAGATTGATCCGCCAGATTGCCGTCAAGGCCCCATGCCTCAGCCAGGTGCTGCACCAGTTTTCTGGGCAGCAATTCCGCCAGTATGGTGGTGAGCGCCTTGGCCCCGCTTTCGGTGCGCCGGGTGCGCAGGGTGTCGTAGAGGTCGGTTCCCGGCAGCAGGTGCAGCGAGAGGCTGTTGCCCTCCACCCAATAGGACGAGATTTGCAGGATTGAAGGGCCGCTGAGGCCGCGATGGGTGAACAGCATCCCTTCGTCAAAGCTGACCCCGTTGCAGGTGACGCGGGCCGGGACCGACGTGCCGGAGAGGGCGGCAAAATGTGCCTTGGCGTCACCCTCAAACGTCAGCGGCACAAGGGCAGGGCGCGTGTCGGTGATCCGGTGCCCAAATTGCGCAGCAAGGCGGTAGCTGAGGCCGGTGGCCCCCATCTTGGGGATCGATTTGCCGCCCGTGGCAAGGACAAGATTCTGCGCGCTCACCCGGGTTTGTTTGCCCTCGCGGGTCAGGCTCAGGTGGAAGGTGCCATCGCGGTGGATGAGGTCGGTAACTGTGGTCTGGAGCCAAAGCTTTGCTGGCCCGATCTCGGCCATCAGCATCGCGATAATGTCTTTGGCAGACTCGTCGCAGAACAACTGTCCGAGGGTCTTTTCATGCCATCTGATATTGTGGCGCTGGAGCAGATCAAGGAAATCCCATTGGCTGTAACGGCTGAGAGCGGACTTGGGGAAGTGCTTGTTTTCACCAAGAAAATTCTCTGGCCCGGCGTGTAAGTTGGTGAAATTGCAACGCCCGCCACCCGAGATACGGATCTTCTCCCCCGGCGCTTTGGCATGGTCCACAACCAACACATCAGGCCCGGCATGGGCCGCGCACATCAGGCCGGCGGCACCGGCACCGAGGATCAGGGTTTTGACGGTGATCATTTGACGGTGATCATTTGACGGTGATCATCGGACAGGTGCCCACAGAAACCCCGGGTCAATCGGCGAAATTGCGGCTGACCTTCAGTTGGTCCCAAGCCCAGACCACCTCTTGCAAGCGGTCTTCATCGGAACGGTCGCCGCCATTCATATCCGGGTGCAGCACCTTGATCAGCGCCTTGTAGGACATGCGGATTTCGGGTTTTGTGGCGTTGTCTTTGACTTCCAGGATCTCGACGGCGCGCCGTTCTGTGGGAGGCAGTTTCCGCCCCTTCGTGCCGCCACCACGGCCCGGATTTTGCGTGGCATTCGGGCCAAGAACCTGATGCGGGTCCTCAATGCCAAGGCGCGCCCAGGCGCGTTCTTCAGCGGATTGTTTCAACGGTTTTGTGGGCCGGTCCCAGACCCGGTCCCGGTCCAGCTGCGCGTTCATCTCGGCCTCGGTTGTGCCCTCGAAGAAGTTCCACTTCAGGTTGTATTCGCGCACGTGATCGCGGCAAAACCAGTGAAAATCATCAAGTTTATCAGGGCCTTTGGGCGCCCGATACTGGCCTTGCTCGGCACAGGACGGCGATTCACATTGGCGTTGCGAGGTTTCGAACGCCCCAGACATCCCGCGCCGCCCGGTCCGGCGCTTCTGTTTATCGGTCTTCACGCGGAGATCGAATTGGAATGGGTCTTTTTCGGCCATGGGACGCACCTTTTCGACTCGGAAGAAGCAGTCTAGTGTTTTGGCGGCTGAGGGAAAGAGATATCGGGGTAAAAGTGATGACGCGGGCACAGAAAATTGAACAGGCGCTGCAACGGGCCTTTGCGCCGCGGGTGTTGGAGGTTGTGGATGACAGCGAGGCGCATCGGGGCCACGCGGGGTATCAGGATGGCGGCGAGAGCCACTTTAACGTACGGGTTGAAAGTGATGCATTCCAAGGGCTTAGCCGGATTGCGCGGCACCGCGCGGTACATGGGGCAATTGGGGCGGAACTGATGTCAGAGATCCACGCGCTGGCGCTAACGATCCGCGATTAGGCCGCGGTTCTTTTCACCGGACTTATCACCGCGGGTTTCATCATGTTCGTCATCCGTGGTTTGCCACAGGTTTGTAACCTCGTCGTCGGCCTCGTCCGCAATGGTGGGGCGCGCTGCAACCGGGGCCGAAACAGGTGCCGGATTGGGTGCTGATTCAGGCTCGCCTTCCGAAACAACCCGCTGAAAAACCAATAGATTCCGGTAGGTTGTGACCTTGTTGGTCAGCCCTGATCGCTCCTCCTGGGGGAGGGTGTCGGTGCGGACATAAGTCCAGCCATCCTGAGCCAGATCATTCATCAGACCCTCCACCGCATGGGCAAACAGCGCCGGGCCTTTGAGGCCACGCACCTTGCGGGCTTTTTCGGGGGCGGGAACAACTTTGTACTCGGTTCGGGTCATCGACGGCCTCATCACTTTGCGCCGGGTTATGGCGGTTTGAGGGGGCAAAGGGCAAGGGGGCGATTGTTTCGTTTGGGACGAGATAGGGACCAAACGGGACTTTAAGGGGGAAAGGCGCGTGTGAGGAGGACGGTTTGGGTGGCGGACCCTGGGCCGATCGGCGGGCTTGACGCGGGCGGGCAATGGACGGCGAGGTGCCCCCGCCTACAAGAGCTTGCCCTGGGCCTTTTGGTCTTCTTCGCGGGCGGCCTTTTTGAACGCATCGTCGCGGCGAGCGGGCAGGCGCAGGGCGCGGTCGCGCAATTCCATCGCCTGCTCAACGGTGACGATCTGAATGCGGGGCACTGGCGAGAAACCTTCCATCTCGAACTGCCCGGCCCCGGCGGCTTCGGCCACCATCGGTTTGGTGGGTTCGGTTAGGGTGAGGAAGATGCCGATGGCGGCTTTCTCACGCTCGATCACGCCACGCAGATCGCGGATCATCGCAACGCCAACGCTGTCCCCGGCCTTGACCGAGACAATGGCGGTGCCCTCAGATTTCGGGCCAAAATACACCCGCCCGTCGATGCCCTTGTCAGCACCCTTTTTGCCCATATTACCGGGTTGCGCGGCGATGAGGGAAAGCGCCCACTTTTCGAACTCGAAATAGTAATTCTTGTCGGTTCGGCCCCGGTTGGCCATGTCACGCGCGCCAGAGATATCCTGTGGGGTACCGTGGGTGGTGAAATTGACTTTTGGAAAGGCATCACGCAGGCGCTTTTCGATCAGGCCGATGGCAAGGTGGGTGACGTCAATACCGATCCATTGACGGTTGAGCTTTTGCGCCGCATGTACGGTGGTGCCGCAGCCGCAGAACGGATCAAGTATGATGTCGCCCTCGTTGGAGGAGGCATTGAGGATACGTTCAAGCAGGGCCACGGGTTTTTGGGTGGGGTAGCCGAGGCGCTCCTGGGCTTGAGAATTTATCGGGCGGATGTCGTCCCAATCATCGGAACAGGGTACGCCAGGCATTTCATCAAGGAAGCGTTTGTACTGCGGCACGCCTCCCGGCTTGGTTTGAATGATACGGCCTTCCGCAATCAGTTGATCCATATTTTCGCGCGTGTATCGCCAATAACGGGTCACGCCCATGACTTCGTAATACGCGTTGCCTTTCGCTGCACCGCCCGGACCGGTCAAATTGTCGAGCCGATAATGTCGGCCATCTGAGTCTTTGTTTCGGTATTTTGTGTTAAGATATTTTTCATCGTATGCAGTGAAGGGTTGATTATAGATTATTTCGCCACGCCCTTCTTTTTTGTATCTTAGAATAATGTCACGAACTCGTGGAAAGTGCTTGGCGCCTTGCTTGTAGTCGGCCTTTGCGGTCGTCCGACGCCAGCTTATTTCATTCACATAGTTCTTCGCCCCAAACACCGCATCCAGCAATATCTTCAGGTAGTGGCTCGCTGTCGGGTCGCAGTGCAGATACAGGCTGCCGGTGGGTTTCAGCACCCGGTGCAGTTCCAGCAGGCGCACGGCCATCATGGTGAGATAGGCCATCATATCGTTGTCGCCCAGAAACGAGCGCATGGCGCGCAGCATTTCGGAGGCGGCGGCGTTGCCCGAGCGCATGACTTCGCCAAAGGCGGCTTCGGCCTCGTCTCCCCAGCTCCAGGTATCATCGAACGCCTCGATCTGGGCGGCGCTTTCATTGCCCGAGGGGCCTTTGAACAACACGTTATAGCTGGCGTTGGAATTGAACGGCGGGTCGAGATAGATCAGATCGACGCTTTCATCGGCGATGCTATCACGCAGGACCGCAAGATTGTCGCCGTAATAGAGGTGATTCATGTACTCGCCCTTCGCCTGCCCGACGCTTCTGTCTCGATTATCGTTGGTGGGAGGTTAAGGGGAGGTTGCGGGTCACGGCAAGGGGTCCGTTATTCCGCCAGTTTCGCCGCCACAATCTGGTTGACCGCCTTCGGATTGGCCTTGCCACCCGTGGCCTTCATCACCTGACCCACAAACCAGCCCGCCAGCTTCGGGTTGAGTTTCGCCTTTGCCACCTGATCGGGGTTGTCGGCGATGATCTGGTCCACGGCGGCCTCGATGGCTCCGGTATCCGTCACCTGTTTCAGGCCCTCGGTTTCGACAATCTCAGCCGGGTCGCGGCCGGTGGTGTAGCTGATCTCGAACACGTCCTTGGCGATCTTGCCGGAGATGGTTTCCGCCTCGATCAATGCAATCAGGGCGCTGAGTTGGGTCGGGGTGACGGGGCTATCCTCAATTTCGCGGTTGTCTTTCTTGAGGCGCCCGAAGAGCTCGTTGATCACCCAATTGGCGGCGAGTTTGCCGTTGGTCTGGCCCGCAACCGCCTCAAAATACTCAGCGGAATCAAGGTCAGCGGTCAGCACCGAGGCGTCATAATCGGCAAGGCCGAAATCCGCCATGAAGCGGGTTTTCTTGGCGTCGGGAAGTTCGGGCAGGGAGGCGGCGATGGCGTCCACATAGCTCTGCTCGATCACCAGGGGCAGCAGGTCGGGATCGGGGAAGTAGCGGTAATCGTGGGCTTCTTCTTTGGAGCGCATGGAGCGGGTTTCACCCTTGTCGGGATCGTAGAGGCGGGTTTCCTGGGTGATGGTGCCGCCGGATTCCAATATCGCAATCTGGCGTTTGGCTTCCACATCAATGGCGGCCTGGATGAAGCGCATCGAGTTCATGTTCTTGATCTCACACCGGGTGCCGAGGTGGGAGAAATCCTGGGTGGCCTGATACTTCTCGTACTGGCCGGGTGCGCAGACCGAAACGTTCACATCCGCGCGCAGGTTGCCGTTTTGCATGTTGCCATCACAGGTGCCGAGATAAGCCATGATCTGGCGCAGTTTCACGACGAAGGCGGCAGCCTCCTCCGGGCCGCGGATGTCGGGTTTCGACACAATCTCCATCAGGGCGACGCCAGTGCGGTTAAGGTCAACAAAGGACAGCGCCGGGTCCATGTCGTGCACACTTTTGCCGGCATCCTGTTCCAGGTGAATACGTTCGATCCGCACAAGGCGAGCCGTCGGTGTTCCGGAAGAATTTGGCCCCAGCTCCACCAGCACTTCGCCTTCGCCCACAATGGGGTGATACAACTGGCTGATCTGATAGCCTTGCGGCAGGTCCGGGTAGAAGTAGTTCTTGCGGTCAAAGGCGCTTTCGAGGTTGATTTTGGCGCTCAACCCAAGGCCAGTGCACACCGCCTGTTCAATACAGGCCTCGTTGATCACCGGCAACATGCCGGGCATGCCGGCATCCACAAAGGCGACGTTGGAATTGGGCTCAGCGCCGAATTTGGTTGACGCGCCGGAGAACAGTTTGGCGTTGGTGGAGACCTGGGCGTGGACCTCCAGCCCGATCACAAGTTCCCAATCCTGCTTGGCCCCCGCGATGGTTTTGGGCTTTGGGGTGTCGTAGGTCAGATCAAGCATGGGTCGCCTCCAAACGTATCAGGGATCGTTTAGGGCAGGGGCTACGGACGGGCAAGGGGTGCGGGGTGCGGGGAGCGGCATTCGCTGACAAGCCAATGGCCGCTTGTTGGCAGCACCGGGAAGGTGCGCCAACGGCGGAAAAACCGGGCATCCAATTCGGGTGCCGGGGTGAGGAAAGATTGCCGCTTGGCGGATCTGGGCCTTGGGGGCGGCAATACCGCCAGCGATTTCAGCGGAAAATGGCCGTTTGCAGGGGGGCGTTGGGCCGGTGGGCTTGTATCGAGGGATAAATCTGCGCCATGGCCACGTGTCTGCCACAGTGATTGTGTATTTGAATGTCTTTGTTGCCCCATGGGGTGCCGCGTCTTGCGGGCCTTGTCGCCGTTGTCCTGAGCCTTGGGGCTTGTGACACGTTTGCCGATATCTCGCTCTCGCGTTTTGGCCCTCAGGAGCCAGAGATTGATCCTGTCATGCGCTGGGATCATCACCCGGAGGCCAACAATTGGAGCGCAACCGCGTTTGCAGCCCTCGACACCCACGCGGCGGTTCTGCCCACAATTGTCCCTGAAGATATCACCCAATGGTGCCCGGCTTATCCCGATGCCCCGGAAGCGGACCGGGAGGCGTTCTGGGTTGGCCTGATGTCAACGTTGGCGCGCCATGAAAGCACCTGGAACCCGGAAGCCGTGGGAGGGGGCGGGCGCTGGTTTGGTCTGGTTCAGATTTCACCCGCGACGGCGCGCCACTATGGGTGTGAGGCCACAAGCGGCTCGGCTCTGAGCAACGGCCCGGCCAATATTTCCTGTGCCTTGCGGATCTGGGCGTCAACGGTGCCCCGTGACGGTGTGGTTGCGGCGGGTCGTGGTGGTGTGGCCGCGGATTGGGGACCGTTTGTGCAAGCCAACAAGCGTGAAGATATGCGGGCGTGGATTTCGTCGCAGCCCTATTGCGCGGGCTGAGGTCACCGCGACCCTCGCCGCAACCCTCGCCGCAACCCTCGCCGCAACCCTCGCCGCGACCCTCGGGTAATGCTCGGACGATCCACAGGTGAAGCCGGATGACCCTTGGACAAACGTTGAATTCTTACTGGCCGGAGTATGGGGCCAGAGGGGGCCGGAGTGCGGGGCCAGAGTGTAAGCAAGCGCGGTTTTCCTTGCCTGCGCCTGCCTGGCGGGGCTAAATATATTGTCTTTGCCAATCTTGGGGGATGGCTGCCTATGGGCGCTTTGCGTCTGATCTGCTTTGTGAGTGGCCTTTCGGCTGCGGTGGCGTTTGCGCCCGGCCTTGTACGTGCGCAGGCGGAATCCGGGGTCGGTGTGGCGGTGACATCTGGTGTGATCGACGCAGACACCGCGTTGGATCTGCCCGATGGCGAATTGCCCCGCCCGGCGCCGCTTTTACATGTGCTGCCGGATAACCCCGAAGCCGAAGTGGTGCCGGAGATCAGCGCCCTTG
>JAESTV010000071.1 GCA_016763475.1 Roseicyclus sp. | reverse complement strand
TGAGGGCAGGGGGTGAGGGCAGGGGGAGGGCACGTTTGAGCGGGCGGCGAACCCGCGGTTTGAGGGATGTGTGACGGTCTGAAACGACGAAAAGCCACCCTGGAAACGACGAAGGACCGGCTCTGAAACGACGAAGGGTCACCCGGAAGGTGACCCTATCGCAAACCACCGGGGTACTGGCGGTCAATTGGAGCGGGTGAGGCGATTCGAACGCCCGACCCTAACCTTGGCAAGGTTATGCTCTACCCCTGAGCTACACCCGCTCACTTGATGTGGGGGCGTAGTATAAAGACTTCGCCACCCGCGCAAGGGGGAAATTCTTCTGTTGGTCGCATCGGGGCGATCCCGACAGTGCCACAGGGATTACCCCAATACCCGTGGGTTCTGATGCCGGCAGTCCAATCGGTTGCGGCACTGGGCGTGCGGGTTTTTTCGGAACTGTCCGCAGGTTTTGCGCTCCCACCTGATGGTATCCCTTCTTGACACCCGTGTTTTTGAAAAACCTGTTGACCAGGCGTCAAACGGGCCCGCACAGTAATAAACTTAACAAACGGGAGTAATTGATGACCTTTCTTAGACCCTTGATCTTGGCCAGTATTGTGGCCGTCGTGGCTGCCCCGGCTACCGCGCAAGTCGAAGCGCTGACGTTAAGCAACATCACAGTCACACGTTACGAGAGCTTGCCGAATATCGACCCGAAGATGGCGATGCCGTGCTGCGCGCGGCACACCTACGAATCTGGTGGGGATTACGACTTCATTTATATCGACGCTGATTTTGCCGTTGCCTGGAGCGATGATCTGGACCGGATCCAGATCAGATCTAGTCACATCGGACTACAATTGCCGGGAGAAACCGATACCCGACAGGCTTGGGGTCGGATCAACTATTTCCCCGAGATTGAACGTGGCGGCAGCAGTATTTCGGCCCGCCGCCCCCGCGATTTTCCTGCAGAAACTGCAGGCGCCTTTCTTAACCAGGTCTTCGCCGTACCAGCAGGGGCCACAGAAGCCACGTTGGTGATTGGAGAGGGGGCAGACGCGATGCAGATCCCGGTGGATCTGGCTGTGCCGATCACGGAAATGCCAGCAGCGGCCAGCTTCTACGACATCAAGATCAATGGCATCTCGACGACCTCGGAATTGACCACTGAGGAGCGTATCAGTCGCGAGGAGATTGAAGGCCGTGTAGTGGCAACAATCGGCACCATTGTGCGGATGGAAGTGGAGATTAACCCCTCAATCAGTACCGACACGGATGCCGAGCCGGGGGAGAACCAGACGCTTTTCCGCAACACCGCCTTTGGTCTTGTGGGGCCGGAAGGTCTGCCGCTGGTGCCAATCGGGCGCACCGTCGGCGAATCGATCCGCAACGATTACTCGCATTCCGCCAGTTGGGACGGGGATGAGGCTGGCCCGACAATAAACCTGACCCTGTTCTTCCTGGGCTCGGGTGCGGCTGGCGACTACCAGCTGTATTTCTACGATCAGCAAGTCGGCGGCATTGCAATTGAGTAAGAAATTGGTCCCGGGCGCAATTGCGTCCGGGACCTAATACACCGATACAACAATGCCCCTGCAACCTTGAATCACAGATCATCCCATTTGTGAATTCTGAACGCCAACAGGGCCTAGGCCCCGCCATGCACCGCGCCGTCGGAGAGTGCGAAATCTTCGGTATGCACAACGATGGTGCCCTCAAGCGCCAGAAGGATGCCATAGGCCCCCGGCTCATCCACCGAATCCGCAGATGTGCCCTGGCCCAGGATCATCGGGATCTGGTGGCACGGGCTTTTGAGGATACTCACCGGCAGGCCACCGGCGCTGGCATGGATGGTGCGATGGATATGGCCGCAAATCAGGTGGCGCACGTGGGGTGCGGCGTGCAGGCGACTGAGCAGGGCCTCGGAATTGGCCAGACCAATTGCATCCATTGCCCAGAACCCCACGGGGCAGGGCGGGTGGTGGGTAAACACCACAACATCTTTGGCCTCACGGGCGGCGCGCGCGAGTTCTGCGTCCAGCCACGTGAGGCGAATGTCACACAGCCAGCCGTCCTGTTCCAACGGGGCCTGGTTGTCATAATCGTGGGTGTCGAGGATCAGCAGCCGGACCGGCCCAAGATCAAGCGCGCTTTGGGTGAAGCCATTGGCATCAGCGGCTTGCGGGAACGCGGCTTGGAGTGGCGCGCGCGTGTCGTGGTTACCCATGGTGACGGTGATCGGGATTGGGCACTCAGCCAGCACCGGGGCAAGGCGGGCGTATTCTTCCGGCAGGCCATTGTGGGTGATATCCCCCAGAAGGATCAGGTGCTGCGCGTCCGGGTGCCGGTTCAGGGCATGCTTCAGTCCCTCGGCAAACCGCGCCAGAGGGTCGAGGGTGATGATGTCCTCACCCTCAGCCACGATATGCAGATCGGTGAAGACCAGCGCTTTGTCAAAATGCTCTCCCATTCGGGGAGGGTGCCGGAAGGTGCGGTGTGGGGCAAGAGGGGATGTGGGCCGGGTGCAGGAGGGGTGCGGGCGGGGGCGCGCATTCGGCGAAAAGGCGCGGCAGGTCCGGCCTTAGGGAGTAGGTCCGGCCACGCTGGCGCATTGCGGCGCTGTCGCACTGGTGCATTGGCACATTGGCACATTGGCGCACGGCCACGCTGGCGCACTGGCACATTGGCACACTGTCACATTGGCACGCGGCCACGCTGGCGCATTGGCACGCGGCCACGCTGGCAGGTGCTCAGGGCCAGTTAAGACCCAATGATACGGCGTTGGAAATTGAACGGGTCAGCGCCATCCGTCGGGAAAGATATCTGGCATTAATGGGATCGGACAGGGCATCATCATCGTGATCCGTACATTGACCCAATTCGAGCGCTCCCAAAAGCGCCCGTTCATTCCAACTCCACCAGCAGATCTTTCGCGTCGATCTGGCCGCCGGGTGCCACGTGGACCGCTTTTACCACCGCGTTGCGCTCTGCGTGGATCCCGGTTTCCATCTTCATGGCCTCGATGGTCAGCAGCAACGTGCCGGCGGCGATACTTTGGCCGGCCTGCACACCAACGCTGGCGACAACACCGGGCATTGGTGCACCGATGTGGTTTGGGTTCCCGGCCTCGGCCTTGGGGCGTTTGGCGGTTGCAGAGGCCACCAGGCGGTTGGGCACACGTACGGTGCGGGGCTGGCCGTTAAGCTCGAAGAACACCCGCACCTCACCCTCCTCATTGGTTTCACCCACGGCCACCAGTCGGATCTCAAGGGTGACGCCGGGGTCAATCTCGGCCTCAATCTCTTCCCCCTGATCCATGCCATAGAAGAAGGTTTTTGTGGGCAGGGTCCGCACCGGGCCGTAATCCGCGTGGCGGGTGGCGTAGTCGATGAACACCTTGGGGTACATCAGGTAACCGTTGAGGTCTTCATCGTCGATCTTCTGATCCAGTTGTGCGGCGAGGTCAGTGCGGGTGGCCTCGATGTCCACCGGGTCAAGGTGTTTTCCGGGGCGCTCCAGATTGGGTTTCTCACCTTTCAGGGCTTTTGTGACGATGCCTTTGGGAAAGCCGTTGGGGGGCTGGCCGAGGTTGCCGCGCATCATGTCGATGACCGAGTCCGGGAACGAGACGTCGGTGCCCGCATCTTCCACCTGAGCGCGGCTCAGGCCCTGAGAGACCATCATCAGCGCCATGTCACCCACAACCTTGGAGGAGGGCGTGACCTTCACGATATCGCCGAACATCTGGTTCACATCAGCGTACATCTGCGCCACTTCGTGCCAACGCTCCTCCAGCCCCATGGAGCGCGCTTGCGCCTTGAGGTTGGTGAACTGGCCGCCGGGCATTTCGTGCAGGTAAACCTCGGACGCGGGGGCCTGCATGCCGGATTCGAATGCGGCGTAGTGATTGCGGACCACCTCCCAATAATCAGAGATCTGGCGGATCGCGGTGATGTCGAGGCCGGTGTCGCGCTCCGTGAAGCGCAGGCTTTCCACGATGGTGCCAAGGGTGGCCTGGGAGGTGTTGCCGCTGAGCGCATCCATGGCGCAATCAACGGCGTCCACACCTGCGTGGGAAGCGGTCAGGATGGTGGCGCAGGCGGACCCGGCGGTGTCGTGGGTGTGGAAGTGGATCGGCAGGTCGACGGCATCTTTGAGGGCCGGGATCAGGACTTCGGCGGCTGCCGGGCGCAGAAGGCCCGCCATATCCTTGAGGCCAAGAATGTGGGCGCCTGCGGCCTCCAGTTGCCTGGCCATATCAACGTAATATTTCACGTCATACTTGGCGCGGGACGGGTCGAGGATGTTGCCGGTGTAGCAGATTGTGCCTTCCACAATCTTGCCGGACGCCCCCACGGCATCCATCGCCACGCGCATATTCTCAACCCAGTTGAGGCTGTCAAAGACCCGGAACACATCGACCCCGGACGCGGCCGCCTGGGCCACAAACCCCTGCACCACGTTGTCGGGGTAGTTGGTGTAACCGACGCCGTTGGAGGCCCGCAACAGCATCTGCGTCATGATGTTGGGCATCTTGGCGCGGATGTCGCGCAGGCGTTGCCACGGGCATTCCTGCAGGAAGCGGTAGGCGACATCAAAGGTGGCCCCGCCCCAGCACTCAACCGAGAACAGCCCGCTGAGGGTATGGGCATAGGCGGGCGCGGCTTTGATCATGTCGATGGAGCGCATCCGCGTGGCCAGCAGCGATTGGTGCCCGTCCCGCATGGTGGTATCGGTGATGAGAAGCTGTTTTTGCGCCTTCATCCACTTGGCGACACCATCCGGCCCCTGTGTGTCCAGCAGGTTGCGGGTGCCTTCGGGGGCGCTTCGACCGGGGTTCTGGGGGCACGGGCGGGTTTGATATCGGCGTGGGGCAGGGGGCGGCCCTGGGTTTC
>JAESTV010000070.1 GCA_016763475.1 Roseicyclus sp. | reverse complement strand
TCGCGTAACGATCTGAAAGATCAAAGAAACCCATCTGTGCCATGGTCGCCATCCCTCCGCTGCATCATGGCGCGATTCTACAGCGTGCTCAGATCAGGCGCAATTTTTCGAGGTGCCCCCTAAATTATCAACACCAATTTACGGACACATCATGGCAAAACGTCACCTGTTATCATCGACCGCACGGGGAAGCTTCTTCGATATCCCATCAGGTATGGCCTCACTGGAGCGATACTACGTTTTGGCGGCTTTGTTGCACAAATAGGCTGATCATGGATTCATCTTGTGAATCCAGAATGGTAGCTGAAATGCATGAGCAGCTGTACCCCGACGACTTACAAAACCAAGCGCTGGTCAGCCTACAACCGAGCCCCACGAGCACCAAAACAGCAGGATGAAATGCATCTGCACCGCCACCAACACCTGAAAACCCGTTCTCCGTTTGCGGCCTCCGCCGGATTTTCTTGTTGTTTTCAATAGGTGTGGCGGATGGGCTGTGGTCGGGGCGCTGTGGCCCGATACTGTCCGGTGTCGCCACGATCAGACGTTTTCTGGCGTGTAGATGTCGAAGCCAAAGGTCACGCTCTGTGGGCCAGCGTCGGACCCGGCGGCTTTTGATTTGATCATGGTCGCAATGGTCTCGCGCGCAAAGCGTTCTATGGGGTGCGATATCACCATCTTCAATGTACCGTCGATCAGGGCTTCGCGGGTCATGTCGCAGAGCTCAAACCCTACGGCGACAAAGCCGCTCTGTTTCTGAGCATCGCGCAGGGCAGCCAATGCGCCGGTTATACCGCCCCCGGATATAAACAGCCCACAGAGATCGGGATGATCCCGGAAAAGCGCCTCGACCATTTCGTGCGCAACGGCGGCGGATTCGTAGGTCGCCAGCGGTTCCAGAAGTGTAAAAGCGGTATTATTCTCCCGGAAGTAGGACCGGAACCCGCTCTCGTTTACTTCCTGATTCCGGTAGCGGTGGTTGCCAACAAGGATGCCGATCTCGCCCGGTATGCGGACCATGTTATCGAAAGCCCAGGCCGCCGTGCGCCCAACCATCCAGCTGTCGAGCCCGACGAAACTGACATTGGCGCGCGCGGTGAGTGGCGCGATCAACGCAACAACAGGGACGCCGCTTTCAGTTACCGAAGTGATCGCGTCGGCAACCCTTGGATGCTGAGCCGCGACCAGAGCCACACAATCGCATGTCTTTCCAAGAACCCTGAGGCGCGCCGCGACATTGTCCGGTGAGAGGTCGTCCAGATACTCCAGGGTCAATTCGACCTGAGTTTCTACATGGCGGTTGGCCTGCTGCCTCATCGCACCGCCCAGATTGCGATAGAAGGCGCTTCCCCCATTCTGCAGCAGAATACCAAGCCTGTGTGTTTCACGCCCCTTGCGAACGGCCCGCCCGATCGTTCCAAGCCCATAAAACCCAACATCCTCAGCCGTCGCCAGAACGTGCTCTCGGGTATGTTTTCGCACCGAATCTGGCCGGTTGAGGACCCGGTTGATTGTCGAGACGGACACGTCTGCGGCCTCAGCCAGGTCCGCGATCGTGAGGCGTTTCATGCGCTTGTCCTGCTTCATTATGATCAGCAAGGCACCATTATGACGCCAGCTTGAACCAAATTGAAACAAAAACTTCCACCGCCTTGAGACATACTTGTTCCAATTTGGGTCAGCGTTCTACACATCCAGCAGTCGCAGGCCTTGAATCCAGCGACCAATGCAGGGAGGGGCAATCAATGGACGATCTTGAGTACGGAACCCGCGACAAGCGCGGCAACTGGGCACCATTTCAGCCGGCTGAGCCTGCTCCGATCTGGCACCGGCCATTCAGCCCTGCAAAAGTGCTCGCCTGGATTCCCGAGTTTCTTTGGCCGTGGAACGCCTTTCATCTGGCCACTGCGCTCCTTTGGGTGCTGGTCCTGATCCCAAGCTGGGAAAGCCTCGCAACGCTGTCGCTGGCGAATTACGCATATCTTTACGGCTTGAACGCAGGCGGCATGTTCCTTTTCCTCGGCGGTTTTGAATTTGTTTACTACGTCAGGCGCAAGCAGGATAACCGGTTCAAATTCAACGGAAAGTTCCCCGCGGATCATCCGTCCGACGTGTTCTGGTTCAAAAGTCAAAACCTGGACAACTTTTTGCGCTCGTTTTTCATCACCATACCGCTCTGGACCGTGGTCGAGATCATCATGCTTTGGGCCTACGCCAACAGTTGGGCTGTCTGGTTGCCATGGACCACCAGTTGGCTCTGGCTGAGCTTCGTGATCCTGATCGCGCCGGCGGTGCATGAGGTCTATTTTTTCTGTTTGCACCGCGCGATCCATTGGCCGCCGCTCTACAAACACATCCACTCCGTTCATCACAACTCGATCAACGCGAGCCCATGGTCATCGCTGAGCATGCATCCCGGCGAGGGCGGGCCGTACATGGCGGAAGCGTTGCTGCACTTGCTGATCCCGTCCAATCCGGTTTGCGCCTATTTCACGCTGCATTCGGGGGGCTTTGGTGCGCTGAACGGGCATCTGGGGTTTGAGAAATTCGAACTGACAAAAAACACCACGCTCGATAGCCACGCCTATTTTCACTACCTGCACCACAAATATTTCGAAGTGAACTACGGCGGCGACGGCCTGATACCGCTCGATAAGCTCATTGGCACCTGGCACGACGGCACCAAAGAAGCGGACGAACGGATGAAAGCGCGCTTTCGCAGGAAAAAAGAACGCGTGAAGGCAAAACGGGCTTCCGCCTGATTGATGAGGAGAGACCACATGGCCGAATGGATTGACGCCTGCGCAACCGGTGACATTGACCCAGAGGAGGCGATCCGCTTCGACTTTGGCCCCCGGACGTTCATCATCGTGCGCGATCACGAAGACAATTATTATTGCACCGACGGGCTATGCACGCACGAAGAGGTGCATCTGTCAGACGGTCTTGTTATTGAGGCCACGATCGAATGCCCGAAACACGCGTCGATTTTTGACGTCACCAATGGCGAAGTTGAAACGCCGCCCGCATGTGAAAGCCTGCATACCTACCCAACACGCATAATAAACGGCCAAGTTCAGATAGAGATATGACCTATGTATCCTAACCGCGACGCGACAAGGCAGGTGTCCAGAAAACTGAGGGCGCCTCAAAAATGCAGATAATGCAACGGCTCGGTCTGCAGAAAGAGTGGCTGAATCCCGGAAGACTCATCGCAGACTGAACCGGCGGAATAAATCGGGTCAGAGGCCGCAATTGTAGCGTGTGTGAACCAGAATCTGGCTGTGGGCGGGGTCGCCGACATGTCCGTTCAGTTTGCTTCTGATCCATTCCACGGCGGTGCTC
>JAESTV010000069.1 GCA_016763475.1 Roseicyclus sp. | reverse complement strand
GGCGGGGCTGGGCCGGAAGGTAACGCAGAAGGTAACGCAGAAGGTAACGCAGAAGTTAGCGCAGAGGGCGGGGCAGAGGGCGGCGCAGAGGGCAGGCTTGCGGCGTACACCAAACGAGTCACATCCGCTGGTTTGGGTCACACCCCCTTCAAGACCCGGTCACGACCGGGGCACGGGCCAATTCATCAGCCGTTTTCAGGCGCTTGCGGGTGGCCCAAACACACCTGTCATCCGCGAAGTGCGACACTATTTCTCAAATCGGCATCTTTGTTAGCGCAAACAGTCTTTTGGTCAGGGCGTTATATGTTTCCCAAATCGCCAGATTGGTAAGAAGTTTTTACAAAAAACGACCAGTTAGGCGAGAATACCTGTTTTCGATCCCCAACCCTTTCGCTAACGTGCCGACACTTCTACTCCATCTGCGGTCCACGAAGGGCCACGGGGGAAGATCCAAACTGGGGAGGAATATATCTATGGATCGTCGTTCTTTTTTGCGGACGTCTGCGATTGGCGGGGCCGCTGCGGCTTCGACCACACTGGCGGCTCCGGCTTATGCCCAAGGCAACCGCACACTCACCATGGTCACGTCCGTGCCCGATGGCTTTGCGATCTTTGATGACGCGGCGCAGCAGGTCGCAGATTACATCACCAACGCCACAGATGGCGCGCTGACCATCAACAAGATGCCCGCGGGCTCGCTTGTGGGCGCGTTTGAAGTGTTTGACGCGGTGTCGTCCGGTCAGGCTGACCTGTACCACTCGGCGGATTACTACTTCCTCAACCAGCATCCCGCGTTTGCGTTCTTCACCTCGGTGCCCTTCGGCATGACCGGTCAGGAAATGGCGAACTGGTACTACCATCGCGGTGGCCACGAGGCTCACACCGAGCTGGCGTCGCTGTTCAATCTCAGATCGTTCCTGTGCGGCAACACTGCCATGCAGCCCGGCGGCTGGTTCAACATCGAGATCAACTCGGTCGAAGACCTGCAGGGCCTGCGCTTCCGTATGCCGGGCCAGGGTGGTCAGGTTCTCGGGCGTCTTGGTGCCTCGGTCCAGAACATCCCCGGCGGTGAGATCTATCAGGCGCTGTCGTCCGGTCAGATCGACGGTGCGGAGTGGATTGGTCCCTATGCAGATGAGCGTATGGGCTTCCAGGAAGTGACACCGAACTACTACACGTCCGGTTTCCACGAGCCAGGCTCGGCACTGACGCTGGGCTTCAACCTGGATGTCTGGGAATCGCTGACCGCTCCTCAGCAGACAATTGTGGATGCCGCAACACGCGCCGTCTACTCGACCAACCTGTCGCTGTCGTTGGCTGAAAACGGTGCCGCGCTGGCCCGTCTGCAAGCCGGTGGTACGCAGATCCGCGAATTCCCCGATGATGTCTGGGATGCGTTCGGCACTGCCGCCGCTGAGGTTCGTGAAGAGAACATGTCTGATCCGATCTATGCGGATATTGCCACAAGCTACTTCGAATCACTGCGCGAATCCGCAGCTTGGTTCGAGATTGGTGACGGCGAGTACATGCGTCAGCGTAACCGCGTTAATGGCTAAGCCTCGTCTGATGTAACGCCAAACTCCCCCGCCTGCTCCACAGGGCGGGGGAGATATCCGAGGTCCTGTCGGGCCGCCTGAGACGGGCGGCACCATTGACCCGGGACCGCTTCGGCTGGAGACCCCAAAATGCTTGACATGATCCTCTGGGCGATCATCGAACTGGCCATGGCGCCGGTGAATATCGTGACAGCTCTAATCAACCCCGGCTCCTGGCTGGATTGGTCGAACCCGGAATCCCTGTCGCGGTTCATCTATTACGGGGCCTCGGTTGAGCTGTTCTTCGCGCTGTTTTTCATCTTCAGTATCGTCACCATCGTCGGGTTCTTCCGCCGTCAGTTCCTCTGGGGCTGTGTTCGGGTGCTGGAAGGATTCGCCAACGCCATCGGGCGAACCGCCGCCTGGATTGGCCTTTTGATGGTTCTGCAACAGGTGATGATTGTGTTCCTGCAACGGATCTTTCGGGTGCCGGACATCTCATTCGGACCCTTTGGCATCACCTTTACCCAAGACCTGTCATGGTGGGCGGAAGAGCTGAAGCTTTATAACGCAATTGTTGTGACGTTGTGTGTGACCTACACCTTTGTGCAAGGCGGCCATGTGCGTGTCGACCTGGTGTATTCCGCCGTGAAATTCCGCACCAAAAAGGTGCTCGATATGTTGGGCTCCGTGTTCTTCATGTTGCCTGTTGTGACGCTGACCTATCTGTACGCCTGGTTCTTCATGTGGCGCCATCTGGTGGTGCCAAACCCCTCGGCCTCGGGCACCCTGGAGCGGATGCTCATGCAGTCACGTGCGCTGCGCTGGAACGTCGAGACCATTGGCTTCAGCCCGAACGGCTTTAACGCCTATTTCCTCTTCAAAGTGCTGATCGTGGCCTATTGCGTGCTGGTATTCCTGCAAGCCTGGTCGATGTTCTGGCGCTCGTATCTGGAATGGAAAGAGGGGGAGGCCAGCGCCGGCAAATACCTCGACAGGGACGTGCAGGGTGATGAAGCCCAAGAGCTGGAACACGCCACCCACTCAGGGTCTACCTGATCCATAATTCAAGACGCCGCATACCGGCGCTGCAGAGGGACGAAAATAGATGTTTTTGGGATTGGACGGGGTTGAGATTGGCCTGATCATTGTGTTCCTCACGTTGTTTGGCGGGATCATGACGGGTTTTCCGGTGGCCTTTGCAATTGGCGGCGCGGGGGTGATCTCATTTGCGATCATCGCGGCACTTGATAGCTCAGGCTTCCTGATCCACCAGGCGGTGGACGTGCGCTCGGCGGAATATGCGGCCTTGCTGGCCGACGGTGTTCCACGGGCGGTGATCTCAACCTTCCGATTCCCGGAATTGCCGCTAGTCGCTGAACCGTTGTTCCCCGGCGGCTGGGAACAAGCGGTGGACCGCAACCTGTCGTTTATCGTCAACCGGATGAACGAACGGGTGATTGCGGGCCAATCCATCGAGATCCTGCTGGCGGTGCTGATGTTTGTGATGATGGGCATCACGCTGGAACGCTCCAAGATTGCCAATGATTTGCTGACCACTATGGCGCGGGTATTTGGGCCGCTTCCGGGTGGTCTGGCGGTGTCGGTTGTGTTTGTGGGTGCGTTTCTTGCGGCCTCTACCGGTATCGTTGGTGCAACCGTGGTGACCATGGGGCTTCTGGCGTTGCCGACGATGCTGCGCAACAATTATTCGCCGGAGTTATCTACAGGTGTGATCGCGGCCGCTGGCACGTTGGGGCAGATTATTCCGCCATCGATTGTGATTGTGCTGCTCGGCACCCTGGCAGGTGACCTTTACGCCACCGGGCAAGAAGCCCGCGCGATTGCGGCCGGGTGCCGTGATGCGCTGACCTTCCTCGGGGAGCCTGCGGTTCTGTCGGTTGGGACGTTGTTCCAGGCGGCGCTGTTGCCGGGCATCTTCCTGGCCTTCCTTTATGCCGCTTACGCCTTTGGCTACGCGATGGTGTTCCCGTCCCGTGCCCCTGCGGTGCAGATGGGCAAAAGCGCCGGCGAGCCGGTGGCGCGCAACGAGGCGCTGCTGTGGTTCCTCGGCGCGCCTGCTGCGATCATTCTTGGTGTCAGCCTTGCCGCAGGTGCGGGTCTGGTTGGCGGGCAGGCGATCAGCGTCTCCAACTTCACGGATACGGTGGAAGGCGCGGCGCTCAGGACCAACGTGTCCGAGCAATGTGCCATTGGGATGGTTGAGTTACACGGCCAGGAGGCGTGGGATACAGCCGTAGCCGAGCAGGCCGCAATTGAGGCTTCAGGTGGCGCGCAGGTGGCGGTTGAACGCACACCAGAGCAGTTTGAGGCCGCAACACTTTCGGCCCTGGCGGACGTGGCCCCGGTGGGCAGCGGTGTTGCCGCCCTGTTTACCCTGCTGGCGCTTATTCTGGTTCTGGCGCGCGGCATCTCGCCGTCCTCCACACCCACGCCGCTGCTGATCGGTGGCTTGGGGGTTGTGCTGGCGTTTATGGTTGATATCGCCTTTATCCGCCCGTTGACCGGGCCGGGGGCGACGTTCTCGATCCTGGCTATTCCTTTCGGGCTGGCGACGTATGGCTGTTACCACGGGGTCATACGACTGTCGAAGAACGAGCTGTTGCGAGTGGTGTTCCCGCCGTTGGTTCTGATTGTGGCGGTGCTGGGGTCCATCCTTGGGGGGATCACCAACCCGACACCAGCGGCGGCGCTGGGGGCGTCCGGTGCGATCATGTTGGCCGCCTACCGTAAGCTGGGGGACAACCGGCGCGGGGCGAGGATCATAATCTGGGCCAGCTTCGCGGTCATTGTGATGATCCTTGTGGGCGTGAACTTCGATTTACGCATGGGCCGTGCGAGTGTGACGGTTGCTGATTACATCGCCTATCTGGTGACCCAGGGGGCGTTCCACTTCTCGTTCTTCGGGTTGCTGTTTTCGTGTTGGGTGTTGTTGCGTGCAAGCGTGTTGGGGCCGGTGGTGCGAGAAACGGCGAAGGTCACAAGCATGGTCTTCACCATCCTTATCGGCTCACAAGTGTTGAACCTGACGCTGATCTCGTTTGGCGGTGAGCATTACATCCAGCAATTCCTGCGCGCCTTTGATCAGGAATGGGTGGTGTTCCTGCTGGTGATGGCAATCCTGTTTGTGCTTGGATTTGTGCTCGATTTTCTGGAGATCATCTACATCGTGATCCCGATTGTCGGGCCGGTGATTTATGGCGGCACGTTGGACCCGAAATGGGTGACAATCATGATTGCGGTGAACTTGCAGACGTCGTTCCTGACGCCGCCGTTTGGATTTGCGCTGTTTTACCTACGCGGGGTGGCGCCAAAAGAGGTGACAACCGGGCATATCTACCGAGGGGTGATTCCGTTTGTGGGCATCCAGGTGATTGGACTTGCGGTCCTGTGGTACTTCCCGGGGATTGTGACCATTGTGCCGGATCTGCTGCCGAACTGAGGCTTGGCGTGGTGAACTGAAAAAGAGGCCGGGATTCGTGGTGCGGGTGCCGGCCTTTTTGTGTGTGGCCAGACCGGGAGGGGCCAGACGGGGGGGCATTGTTGGACGCTGCACATCTTGGACGCTGCGCATTGAGGTAGCGGCGGTGGCCGGTGCGGCGCACCGGTAGAGTTTTTGGTAAGAGGGTGGGGGCGCTGCCCCCGTCCGTTCCGGACTCCCCCGAGGTATTTTTGGCCAGATGAATGGGACCAGAAGAAAGGGGGGCGTTGTTCAGGGCGCGGGTTCGATCAGATCCCAAAGATTGCCCCAGGGGTCACGCCATTGGGCGACGGTACCGTAAAGCTCGGTGCGCGGAGTTTCCAGGAAGGTGGCGCCAGCGGCTTTGATCCTGGCAGCGTCGCGGGTGAAATTGTCGGTTTGCAGAAAGAAGCCGACACGGGTGCCGGTTTGTCGGCCAATGGCGTTGGTCTGTGCGCTGTCGCTGGCACGTGCCAGCAGGAGGGCGGGGCCACCCAAAACGGGGGCCACGGTGACCCAACGTTTGTGGCCCTGATCCTCATCGCTGAGAAGATGCCACCCAAGGCCGCCGACAAAGAACCTGATACCCGCCTCATAGTTGGGCACCAGCAAGGTAACGAGCGTAAGCCGCATCACTCTTCGCCGCGCAGATCGGGCAGGGAAATCTGCGCCACTTGCTGCGCAATCGGGTCGGTGGACAGGGGATGGGTCTGGGTGGCGTAATCCTCCGGCTTGCCCAGGGCCTGCCACTCGCCACCGACATAGACTTCCAGCGCCGGAAAGCTGGCCTTGTAGCCCATCTTGGATGACCCAGGCACCCAATAGCCGAGGTAGACGTAGGGCAACCCGGCCTCCAGCGCGAGGTTGATGTGATCGAGGATCACGTAGGTTCCAAGCGAGTTCTTTTGCAAGTCGGGTGCGAAGAACGAATAGACCAGGCTGAGGCCATCATCGAGGATGTCGGTCAGGCACACAGCCGCCAGAGCATTGTCCGCCGATTGGTCGCGGTATTCGATCACCCGGGTGCGCACCGGGGTTTCTTCAATCATCGCGGCAAACTCGAACACATCCATATCAGCCATGCCGCCATCAGCGTGGCGGGTGTCGAGATAGGCGCGGAACAACGCGTATTGTTCCTCGGTGGCCCAGGCAGAGCGTGGGCTGCGCAGCAGATGTTCGTTGCGTTTGGTGATCCGCTTATGGCCCCGTTTGGGGGCGAAATCCGCCACCCGGATGCGGGCGGACAGACAGGCCGCGCAATCGGTGCAGGACGGCCGGTAGAGGACATTTTGTGACCGGCGGAAGCCCTGTTTGGAAAGGGAATTGTTTAATTTTTCGGCGTGATCACCCTGTAACGCGGTAAACAGCTTCCGCTCGCGCCGCTTGCCCAGGTACGGGCAGGCCTGCGGGGCCGTTACATAGAATTGCGGCGCAATGGGCAGCGAATGACGCATGAATTAAGGTCCAAACCGTTACCCCGCCAACCTGCAACAGGCGTGGCGCGAGGGGCAACCGCTTTTTCAGGTATGGTTACCGTTGCATCGGTTTTCCGGCCGGACGGTTAATCATGACTGACCCTACAATTTCATCGGGCAGGCCGCGATTGAAGGGGCGGCCAATCATCATCGCAATCGAAATTATCTGGATCAGGAAGAACGTGGCCGAGATCAGGTAGCTGACAGTATGTAACGCAGCCTCGCCGCTGGTCAGGCGGGCGCCATGGGGGCCGCGCAGCTCGATGTTCATCACCCGCATTCCCAACGTGGCTGAGCGGGATTTGAGGGTGCTCCAACGATACAGAAACGCCAACACGGCATGGACCGGGATCCACAGCAGAAAGAAGATACCTGCGGTGAGCACGCTGAGGATCAGCATGGCGATCACTATAAGCCCGGCGTCGATCATCCACGCAAACAGGCGTTTGGGCAGGACGCCATCGTAGTAGGCGGCGTCGTAATCTGGATCAGGCAGTCGGGTGCGGGTCATGGGAATGGACATGGGGTCTCTGACTGAATTTGAGAAGGGGAAAAGGGACCCCCCGCGACCTCTCGGGAGAGGGATTGGCCGCAGGGGGTGTTATGCCGGGGCAGGGGGGCGTTTAGGCCCCGACAGTCTCGGTGTCAGTTTGAGGGCCACGCCGGGACGCCTTGGCATGGTCATCCATGAATTGGTCAAACTGGTGTTTGTCTTTGGCGTCCCGCAGGCGGACCAGGAAGCCCTCAAACTGAGATTGCTCCTTCTCCAGCCGTTGCATCAGGGCCTCGCGGTAGGCGTCAAAGCTCTGGTTGCCGCTGGATTGTGTGCTGGCAACCTTCAGGTTGAAGCCAAGCGTCGTGGCCGCGTCATCAAGCGCGTCATCAAGGGCAATTCGGCCGCTGAGCGCCGGGATCCGGCCCCATTGCCAGGCGAACAGGGCCGCCAGACCTATTCCGACCAGGCCAAACATCGCCATCGCGACAATCGAGACCGAGATGGCAAAACCGGCGTAAAACACAATCGACACGATTTGAATCGGCTGGGAAATCTGATGCGACGCCGTTGTGCGGGCGGTGTCGGGGGCGGTTTCACTGTCGTTGGGCATGAACGCGAGTCCTTAATATGGGGCGGGAGCGATGGCTGGGAGCAACGGGGTGGAGATATGGCAAGGTTGATGCCGGGCCCGTTTGGGCGGGCCCGGCACTGAACTCATGCAGCGGCGTCGTCTGTGTCAGCCGCTTTCTTGCGGTCATCCATGAACGAGTCGAATTCCGACTTGTCCTTGGCGTCCCGCAGGCGTTGCAGGAAGCTCTCAAACGCGCCTTGCTCGTCTTCCAGGCGGCGCAATGTGTCTGTCTTGTAGGCGTCAAAGGCGCTGTTGCCGGAGGTTCGGAAGTTGCGCCCATGGGTGTGACGGCGAGATTTGCAGGACCCGTTGAACATGCGTTTGCTCCATATCATATAAGCAAGGAAGGCCAGACCAACCGGCCAGAAGAAGATGAACCCAAGCACCATGGCGACGATCCAGGCGCCTTTGCCTCGTGCATCGAGCCAATTTTCCGCTTTGGAAAACCAGCCCTGGGCCTCAGCGGCGAAGGCGGGGGCAGTTGTGGTGGTCATGGGGTGTCTCCTTGGTCGGGGCGAATGTAAATGTTAATCACATTAACTCATATGGGATATCCTCCGGCGCGGGCAAGAGCTGAAGTGAATCTTTTTTACATAAACCGGTGATTCATGGTTTTGCGCTATAGAAGGGGGGCAATTCGCCCCGTTTCATAAGGAGGTTTCCGGTGCCCGATCCCGCGCAGGTTCAGCTTGAGGGTGACCAAAGTGTCATTGTTGAGCGCAGTTTCGCCGCGCCTCGTGCTTCGGTGTGGGCAGCTTTCACCAACCCGGACGTGCTTGGCCAATGGCTTCTCGGGCCACCGGGGTGGGACATGCTCGAATGTAGCATTGATCTGTGTGTGGGTGGTGGATACCGCTGGCGCTGGCGCCATGGCGACACCGGGGAAGAATTCGGATTTACCGGCACCTATTCAGAGGTGCAGATCGGCGCGCGCCTTGTAGATACCCAGAGCTTCGATCAGGGAACCCATGCTTTGCCGGCCGGGGGAGCCATGCAAAATTCGGTGGTGTTTGAGGATGACGGCAACGGCACCCGCGTGGTGACATGTATCCGTTACCCGGACGTGGCGACGCGGGATATGGTGATGGGCCAAGGCATGGCGACGGGGATGGAGACATCATACGCGCGCCTTGACCACGTGTTGGCCACGTCAGGTGCCGCCCTACCCAAAGAAACAGATGCCGGCCTACCCAAAGAAAAACGCCCCGGCGCGGCGAAGCGACGAGGCGTTCTCTGACACGAGGTAACCACAGTAAAGCCCGGTATCGACGAAGTGCACCTTCAAAATGCGACGTCCCGGGCCGTCCTTGTGGACATGTCTTTGGGTGTCTGGGGCAATGTGCCACATTTTCGCAACAGCGGGAAGAAAAAGAAAGTGAATCACTTCAAGTGCTTCGCTGATCAGGGCGTCAGTCCCCGCGTCCGCGGCCCTCAAACCGGGGCAGCATGGCTGAAAAATCACGGCCCAATCCGTCCTCATCCTCCACAAAACGCCGATAAAGTGCCAATGCCGCCGCCCCCATCGGGGTGTCCGCATCTGCCGCCTCCGCTGCCGCCTGCGCCAGCCCCAGATCCTTGAGCATCAGCTCAGCCGCGAAACCTGGCTGGTAATTGTTGTCCGCCGGGCTTTTTGGGCCAACGCCCGGTGCCGGGCAATAGGCGTTCATGGTCCAGCTGTAGCCGCTGGATGTCGACACCACGTCAAACATCGATTGCCGCGACAGGCCCAGTTTGTCGGCCATCGCAAAAGCCTCACATGTGGCGATCATGGTGACACCGAGGATCATGTTGTTACAGATCTTCGCCGCCTGTCCGTTGCCCGCAGGTCCGCACAGGACCGCCTTCTGACCCATGATATCAAACAGCGGCGTGACACTTGCAAACGCGGCGTCGCTGCCGCCCGCCATAAACGTCAAGGTGCCGCCAGCCGCGCCGCCGACACCGCCCGAGACCGGCGCATCAAGCCACCCAAGGCCTGCCGCGGCAGCCAGACCGGCAACGTCACGGGCCGCGTCCACCTCCACAGTGGAGCAGTCGACAAACACCGCGCCTGACGCCATCACCGGGATCACCTGTGCCGCAACCGCTTGTAGGATCGCGCCGTTGGGCAACATGGTGATGAGCACATCGGCGCCGGCCGCGGCCTCGGCGGCTGATCCAACGCGCACAACACCTGAAGGTGCATCCGCGACGGTATCAAACCCCGCAACCACGTGCCCCGCAGCCGCCAGATTGGCCGCCATCGGCGCGCCCATATTCCCCAGCCCGATAAATCCGATCTTCACAGTCCAACCCTCCAGTCAGATATCCAAGTCATCTGCGCCCAACGGCTGCAGCATCCGTGTCACCTCGGCAAGGGTCACATCCTGTGCGCGGGTGTGTTTCCATTTCGGCGCCCGGTCCTTGTCGATGATGGCGGCGCGGATACCCTCAAGGAAATCCCCATGTTCCATCGAACGGGCCGTGAACCGGTATTCATTGCGCAGCGCATGTACGATATCATCAAGCGAGCGCGCCCGGTGGACCAGCTCAATGGCGCAGGCCATGGCGAGGGGGGAGTTTCGCCCCATCAGCGTCAACGCGGCCTCCGCCACCTCGCGGTCAGCCCCGTGTTTCAAATCCACCAACACATCACGCAGGGTCTCGCCACTGAACAATTGGTCCAGCGCGCCCTGCTGCGCCGCCATCGGACTGTCAGGAGGAGCCTGCGCCGCGGCGTCCACAGCGCCCAGGTCACCCGCAATCAGCGCGGTCTTCAACAGGTCCCAGCCCGCCTGCGGAATATAATAATCCGCAAACTCCGCGTATATCGCGTCACCGGGGCCCATTCGCGCCGCACTCACGCCCAGGTATTCGCCCAACCGCCCCGGAGCCCGAGCCAACAACAACGTCCCTCCCACATCCGGCACTAACCCGATCCCACATTCCGGCATCGCAATTCTTGAGCTTTCACACACAATCCGGTGGGAGCCATGGCAGCCAACACCAACCCCGCCCCCCATGGTGTAACCCTGCAAAAACGTGACCACAGGCTTGGGGAACCGGAACATCTTGGCGTTCATCCGGTACTCATCAGCCCAGAACTTGCGCCCATAAGCGAAATCACCCGCCATGCCGGTGTCATACATCTCCTGAATGTCACCCCCGGCGCAAAACGCGCGCTCACCCATCGCGTCAATTATCACCAACGCCACCGCATCGTCGCTGGCCCAGGCGTCCAGCGCCGCCTCAATCTCCAGGCACATCTGATACGTCACCGCATTCAGTGCCTGAGGCCGGTTCAGCGTAATCCGCCCCGCGCGCCCCTCGATCCGGATTTTGATGTCAGACATTTTTCGCCTTTCTCAATGCCATCTCCTCCGCTTGCCGCAGAATGATTTCAAGCCGCCGCGCCGCTCGTTTTCCTTGGTCAAACCAAGCCATCAAAAGAGAAAAGCAGAGTTCTATAAGGTGGGAACCGGCCCCAATAATGGCAAATGTGAACAGCAAGAATGGTACAATAAGCACTATCCCAAATGCAACGAGCGTCCAGCCTGAAAGCGAAATCCCACCCGCCAGCGCGTCGACACCAAAGAAGAGCAATGCGCAAACGGGGAAAAGGACGAGAAATGGTATGAACAGTGTCAGAATGGCGAGCGGGTAGCCCCAAATGGGCGTCTCGCTTGCAAGCCGTAGTGCCCAAGCAGAGTACCGTAGATAGACCGCTGACAGCCGAGTATCTGTTAGCCAGTATATCGTCACCTAGCGGCCAGCATCTGGCGCGAGACAATCATCCGCATGATCTCGTTGGTGCCCTCAAGAATCTGATGTACCCGCAGGTCACGGACAATCTTCTCGATCCCGTAATCCGCCAGATAGCCATAGCCGCCGTGCAATTGCAGGCATTGGTCCGCAATGCGCGACCCCGCCTCGGTGCAGAACTTCTTCGCCATCGCGCAGAATTTTGTCGCGTCCGGCGCCCCGGTATCCAGCTTCCACGCCGCCTGGCGCAGGAACACCCGCGCGGCTTCCAGCTCAATCTCCATATCCGCCAGGCGGAACTGGAGCGCCTGGAACTGGTCAATCGAGCGCCCAAACGCCTTGCGTTCGCCCATATAGGTCAACGTCACACGTAACGCTGCCGCCGCCGCCCCCAGGGAGCAGGCCGAGATATTCAGCCGTCCGCCATCCAGTCCCGCCATCGCATAGGCAAAGCCGCGGCCCTCTTCGCCCAGCAGGTTGCCCGCTGGCACGCCACATTCATCCAACTGCACCGCACGTGTCGGTTGTGAGCGCCATCCCATCTTGTCCTCCAGCCCGCCAAACGACAGCCCCGCAGCCCCATCCTCCACAATCACCGCAGAAATCCCGCGCGGACCTTCTTCGCCGGTCCGGCACATCACGATGTACGCATCCGAATAGCCGCCGCCCGAGATGAAGGCTTTGGTCCCTGTCAGCAAATAGCCCTCGCTTGTGCGCACGGCCCGGGTTTTCAACGCCGCCGCGTCAGAGCCGCAGCCGGGTTCGGTCAGGCAATAGGAAAACACCGTCTGCATACTTAAGGCACGGGGCAGGAACTCCGCTTTCAGGCCCTCGGACCCGAAGCTCTCAATCATCTTCGCACACATGTTGTGGATCGACAGGAAGGCGGCCACGGAGGCGCAGGATTCGCTGAGCGCCTCAAACACCAGCGTCGCCTCAAGGCGGCTCAGACCCGAGCCGCCGCTCTGCTCAGACACATACAAGCCGCCAAAGCCCAGTTCCGCCAGCTTCGGCCACAGGGCCTTTGGGATCTCCTCGTTGCGCTCCCAGTCGCGGGCATAAGGCGCAATCTCAGCCTCACCAAAGGCGCGCGCCATGTCGTAGACCGCTTGCGCCTCTTCGCTCAGTGCAAAATCCATCGGCCCCTCCACGCTAGAATTGAACGCTCGTTTAATTATCGAGTGTTACAGGAGTATTGCAAGTGGCTCGCGCCTCAGGCCCGCCGCCATGCCACACCCGGAAAGATCAACCCAATCACCGCAAGGACGGTTTGAACCAAAAGCCAGCCACAACGGGATCACCAGAGCGGTGGCGCGGCACAGGGCGGCTCTCCTGACAAAGATGGCGCTCAAATATCCCGATGAAACTCTTCGATCAGATGGCCGACAACAGAGCGCATGGCGGCCCCGTGGTCGCCGCCCGCGTCTTTCACCCCTTTGTAGACCTTGCGTTGCCGCTCGGCACTGGTTTCCAGCGCCATATCACGCAGGCGCTCCAATTCTGCCGCACAGCCAAGCGCGTCGGCATCTTCAGCGGTCAATTCGATCAGTTCGTCTACCAACTCAGGCATCGGAACCACTGCCCCGCGCCCAAAGTCGATCAACCCGGCGGACACGCCATAGCGTTGCGCCCGCCAGCGGTTTTCGTTGATCAGGAACCGATCATAAACCCGCCAGCGCTGGTTCACACCGCGCAACCGCATCAGCATCCGCGTCAGGCACTGGATCATTGCAGCCAACGCCAGTTGGTCCTCGATCCGGGGTGAGACATCACAAATCCGGGTCTCCAGCGTCGGAAATTTGTGTGAGGGCCGCAGATCCCACCAGATCTTCGAGCTGTCTTCGATGATGTCCATGTTGACCAACAGGTCCACCGTGCGTCGGAACTCTTCAAACGAGGCAAACTCTGGCGGCAACCCGGTACGGGGCAGGTTGTCAAACACCGTCAAACGATAACTTGCCAGCCCGGTGTCCCGCCCTTGCCAGAACGGCGACGATGTGGACAACGCCAGCAGATGCGGCAGGAAATAACTCAGTTGCCGCATGATATCGACCCGGTCATTTTCCGACGGCAGGCCAACATGGCAATGGGCGCCGCAGATCAACATGCGATCCACAACACCACCCAGATCGCGGGCCAACTGGTTATAGCGGTCGCGGTTGGTGTGGGTCTGGTTTTTCCAATCGGCAAACGGGTGGCAGCTGACAGCAATTGGCACCATGCCGAACCCTTGGGCGCATTCCGCCACTGTAGAGCGCAACCGCGCCAGATCGGCGCGTGCATCGGCGATGGTGTGGCAAATGCCGGTGCCAACCTCAATCTGGCATTGCAGGAATTCCGGGCTGACCTGGCTTGATAACTTGCTGACGCAAGCCTCCATCAAGGCATCGGGCGCTTCCACCAGATCAAAGCTGTCCTGATCCACGAGGAGGTATTCCTCCTCGATCCCAAGGGTGAAGTAGGTGTCTGAAAACCGGTTCGCCATAGCCGCCCCTCCTCCCGGCCCACGGGTTGGGCCATAAGTTGGCCGTGGCCCACGGGTTGGCCATAAGTTGAGCCGGGGCAGAGGGGTTTGGCAATAGGGCTTGTTTAAGTGACCGTGATTGTGCCGGTCATGCTCGGGTGAATGCGGCAGAAGAAGTCAAACGTGCCGGTCTGTGTCATCCGCACCTCGAAGCTGTCGCCCCGGTTCAGGTTGCCGCTGTCGAAAAAGCCGTCGCGGGCGGTTGCCGTGTGGGGGGCGCCATCGGCATTGGTGAAGACAACATAGTCACCCTGGCCGATTTCAATGGTGTTGGGGTTAAACGCGTTGCCCTGAATGTTGACGGGCAGCCGCAGATGGCCTCCGGCGTGGGCCGCGCGGATCAGCGCCGGTGCGGCCAGGAAACCTGGCACAAGCCCCAGAACGGCGCGGCGGGTGGTGTTTGTCATGATGTCCTCCAAATGGCACACAATTGCACCGCGGAAGCCTAGTCGCTTCAGCTGCCCTGTCCAATCACAGCGCCGTGTAAGGGGCGCCACGCAATCGGTGCAGGATTCCGTCGCTCCGGTTTTCCGTAGTCGATTACGGCACAAATTTATGGCTAATCTGTCCCCACAGCCCGATTATTGGGCCAGTTGAACCAGATTGAAATTCTACAAAGGAGCCTATTCCATGAACCGTCGTAAATTCCTGACCACATCCCTGCTTGCAGCCCCCGCAATCATGACCCTTAGCAGCCTGCCGGCGTTTGCAGGCGCAACCGGCTCCACCCTGATCGAGGCGCCCGGCCTTTCGGGCACCGGCAGCTTCGACATCCCCGGCTTTGGTGCCGGTGGCAACGGGCTGGTGAATATGGCCTTCAACAATGGCCCCAGTGTGGCTGCACAATTCGGCCCCGGCGCTGTGGACCTGATGATCAACGCCAGCGCCGGTGATCGGTTTGGGGTTGTCTACAGGAGCCTGAACGGCAGCGACACACACCAAACCGAATGGACCCTGGATCAGGTCAGCCTTGCCGGTGCCCGCGCCCGGTTCCGGGTTGATGGCGCGCTTGAGGCGGACGCCTCGGCCCTGGTTGGTGGCGATCAGTTTCAAGGCGCCGGAACCGCGGCGATGATCATTGCCGCGATGTCCGCAGGCGCCACCTTGCGCGGATCGGCGTCCAGCCAACTTCAGGCGCTGGTTGAAGTGCGCACCCCGCCGTCGGGTATGGCGTTCGGGCTGATGGTGACTGTTCGCGCATTGTGAGCGCGCAACGCCCCCTGGCCGGAACACGGCCGGGGGGCAATATCTCCAGACCGACTGGCGGCGCCGGGTCAGTCACGAGGGCCTGCCGCGCCGGGTCAGCCGCGAGGGCCTATTGTCCCAAACGGTACGATCTCGTCCCAAATGGTAAGGCTTTCCTGCCCCCGGATCAGCCACAGGTAGGGTTTCCCGCAATCGCGCCGCAGCAGGTCACGGCGTAGACCTAGGACAACGAATTTAAGGAGACACTGCCATGATCATCCGTTCCATCCTTACCATCGCGGTCCTCGCCTCTTTTGTCTTTGGTGCCGCCGCAAACGCCAACCCTCGCCAGCCCGCGCCAAGCCTCACAGCACAAATCGACGGCATCACCGCCAGTGGCGGCATCTCTGGCCTTGCTCCTCGCGGTACGCCTCGGGGCAACTAACCTAACTACCCTCCCTCCCTCCCTGTTGGACTAACCCCCGGATCCGTTCCGGGGGTCTTTTTTTGCCTGGTGCCCAATGAAATAACGTGTCCGGACACGAAATCTGTCCTGTCAGGGCGCAATTGCCCCTATGTCGAACGGCATCGACGGGTCAGAATTGTCTCACCACCCCGCCATCCCACCCACCGATCATGCCGGAGGCCATACCGATGTCGAAGAAAACCGAAAGCATCGAAATCCGCCTCTCACCTGAGTTGAAAAGCGCCTTGGCGCGGGTCAGCGGCGGCAACAATCGTACCATTCCCAACACCGTGCGCCAGTTGATCGAAGGGGAGGTGGCGGGGCGAATCTCACAGCCCATCCCTGGAGAGACCGTTATGTTATCACCACTTACAAAAATTTCATCCGTGCCGCCGCGCTTGCACTTCCAGTGTTTTCCCTGGCGTTCGCCTACGTGATGTCGGCCCAATCCAGGGCCTCTGCCAGCGCTGAATTTTGCCGAGTTTGAGGCGATAATGCTGCGCGACCGCTCCGGCACTGTGACGCTCATGGAGTTCCTCAGCTACTAAGCCCGAACGCTCCCCCCCCGCCCCCGAGCGC
>JAESTV010000068.1 GCA_016763475.1 Roseicyclus sp. | reverse complement strand
GCCCCGGCCCGCACCTCTTGCCCCCCCCGGCCTCACCTCTTGGCGCAAGAACCGGGTCGCATCCCCCCCGGCCCTTGCCTAGGTTAGATCAGGCAAGGAGACTCAGGCCCATGTCCCATCACGACGGCACCGACCAATCCGGCAGCTATCACTTCAACGTCATGCGCCGGGCGCTGGACCTGATAGATGCCGATCCTCACCAGACGCTGGATGACCTCGCACAGGCCCTCGACATGAGCGCGGCGCATTTTCAGCGCACCTTCAGCGGCTGGGTCGGTGTGTCTCCCAAACGGTACCAGCAATACCTGACCCTGGACCACGCGCGCCGGTTGTTGGCGGAGCGGTTCACCGTCCTCGACACCGTGGGAGAGACCGGCCTGACCAGCGGCGGGCGGCTGCACGATCTGTTCCTGCGCTGGGAGGCGATGAGCCCCGGCACCTATGCCTCCGGGGGGGCGGGTCTGACGATCCGCTGGGGATGGTTTGACAGCCCCTTCGGCCCGGCACTGGTGATGGCAACGGACAAAGGCATCTGCGGCATTGGCTTCGCATCGGAGACCGGGCCAGAGGTGACCCTGGCGGACCTGCGCGCACGCTGGCCCAAGGCGGAATATGTGGAGGACGTGATGACCCTGCGCCCAATGGCTGACGCCGCCTTCGGCGGCAGTAGGGCTGACGCCGCCTTTGGCGGCAGTAGGGCTGACGCAGCATTCGGGGCAGTGGCGATGTGCGCCTTGCCCTGATCGGCGCGCCGTTCCAGATCAAGGTCTGGGAAGCCTTGCTGAGCATCCCGACCGGCCATGTCACCACCTATTCTCAGATCGCGGGCGCCATCGGCAAGCCTCGCGCCGTGCGCGCCGTAGGCACCGCCGTGGGGCGCAATCCGATCAGTTGGCTGATCCCCTGCCACCGCGCCTTGCGCAAATCCGGCGGGCTTGGGGGGTACCATTGGGGGTTCCCCGTCAAACGCGCGATGCTGGCGTGGGAGGCCGCCACAACCGAAGAGCCGCAGGTGCAGGACGGCGCGCCCTGAGCCGGCGCAAAATCTGACACCGCGGCCTGAGCGCGCGGATCACTGGAGGATGTTGCCTGAGCGCTATGCCGCCCGTGGCACCTTACCCCCGAAATTCCCCCTGTCCTGCGCCCATCACCTGATATAAAGGCCACAACAATTCCCGCGGGAAACGGGGCACAGGCGAAAAAGGGCACTATTCATGGCACTGCTAATCAAACCAATCCTTCTGGCCAGCGCGGGCGTCATTGCGCTGGCGGGATGTGTCACCACTTCCGTCGTCCCCGGCCAACCCTCTCCGAACCGCACCCGCGACGGAGCGGTGATCGGCGGCCTTCTGGGCGGCTTTCTGGGCGCCACTGCCAGCAATGGCAACCAAGGGCGCAACGCGGTTCTGGGCGCTGCGGCAGGTGCCTTGGCTGGCGGGGCAATAGGCTCTGCGCTTGATGCCCAGGCGCGGGATTTGCGCGGCGCGCTCAACAACGATCAGATCCTGATCGAGAACACCGGATCCGAGTTGATTGTGACAATGCCCGAAGGCATCCTGTTTGGCTTCGACAGCGCCGCAATCCGGGCGGGTCTGCAAACCGACCTGAGGGCGTTGGCCTACAACCTCAACCAATACCCCAACACCGGTGTGGAAGTGGTTGGCCATACCGATGCGGAAGGCTCCGCTGCTTACAACCTCGATCTATCAACCCGGCGCGCGCAGGCCGTGGCGGGTGTGCTGTTGGAGGCAGGAGTGGCCCCATCACGTGTCCGCTCTTTCGGGCGCGGTGAAGATCAGCCGGTTGCCAGTAACCTTACCGCAACTGGTCGCCAGCAAAACCGTCGGGTCGAAGTCATCATTCGCCCACGCTGAGGCCAAAACAGGCATCCCTTCTCACGGCCCGCCAACCGCGGGCCGTTTTCATGTTCGCCACCCCTCTGCCGGGTCCTGCTCCACAATTGCCGACATCCCGTCTGCACCACAGGGCCACTGGGCCACAGGTGCCGACATTGGACAGCCGGGCCTAGACACCTTCCCGCACTGGTCATATCGTTTTACCAATTCGCCAGGAGGCCCCAGATGCCATTCCAACGCATTGAGGCAGAGAAGCTGTCGCGCTCCGTTGTCAAACAGATCGAACAACTGATCCTGCGCGGTATCCTGCGCCCCGGTGAACGCTTGCCGTCTGAACGTGAACTCAGCGAGCGCCTTGGCGTGTCCCGCCCCAGCCTGCGAGAGGCGGTTGCGGAGCTGCAATCCCGTGGCCTTCTGGCGACGCGGCCCGGTGCGGGGATCTATGTGGCAGATGTCCTTGGCTCTGCGTTTTCACCCGCGTTGGTTGAGTTGTTGTCGGCCCATGAGGAAGCCGTTTTCGACTATATCTCGTTTCGGCAGGACCTTGAGGGCATTGCCGCTGAACGGGCGGCGATCCATGGCTCGGACACTGATCTGAAGGTCATCGACACCATCTTTCACAAGATGGAAGCGGCCCATCGCAAGCGAAACCCCAGTGATGAGGCCGAGTTGGACGCCGAATTTCACCTCGGCATCATTGAGGCCAGCCATAACGTGATCCTGCTGCATATGATGCGCGCCAGTTTCAACCTGCTGCGCCAGGGGGTGTTCTTCAACCGCCAGCAGATGTTCAAGAACCGAACCACACGGGACATGCTTCTGGACCAGCACAGGGCAATCAACACCGGGATTCAGAGCCGCGACCCGGCGGCGGCGAAGGCGGCGGTGGTGCAGCATCTGGACTACGTCAAGGATGAGATGGCGGCCCTGAAGGCGTCGGAGAAAAACGAAAAAATTGCCCAGTTGCGCTATGCCCATGAGCGCGAGAGGTAACAGGCCAGCGGCGGGGTGACCCCTGCCCTCCTCGTGTGGCCCCCCCGTGTGGCGCCCGACCCTGCCCTCTGCCCGACTCTGCCCGACGTGTGCCTGTGCCGCCGCGCCTGCATCCGCCTCGCGTGCCCCGCCGCGCCTGCCCAACGTGAGTCGCTCAGGTGCCGCTCGGATGGGATTCCGTCCGTCGCCCCCTCAATCCGCCGAGCCGCCGGTAAAGCGGTTTGGGTTTTGCCAATCACACGGCGCTTCCTGCATCTCAAGATGGAGCCGGTTGCCAATGTAGCGGTTGGCGGTTGCCACCTCGTCGTTCAGCTCGATCCCAAGGCCCGGTGCCTCAGGGGCTGCGACAAACCCGTTCTCTACCTTTGGCCGCCCCGTCACCAAGGCATCGTGGAACGGCGATTCAATGGCCTCAACCATCAGAAGGTTGGCGCAACTGACACCCAGATGCACGTTTGCCGCCCATTCCACCGGCCCGGCGTAGAGGTGCGGCGCAAGCTGTGCGCCTGCGGCCTCAGCCAGAGTGGCAATCTTCTTGCCTTCCCAGATGCCACCGGCGCGCCCCAGGGCGGGCTGGAGGATACGCGCGCCATACCGCAGCGCCTGAGCAAATTCAGCTTTCGTGGTCAGGCGTTCACCGGTGGCGATCGGGATCGAGGTCTTTGCCGCAACACCCGCCAGGCCGGGCAGATTGTCAGGCGGGATCGGTTCTTCAAACCACAGCGGGTCGTAGGGCTCGATGGCTTTGGCCAGCCGGATCGCTCCGCCGGGGGTAAACTGGCCGTGGGTGCCAAAAAGCAGGTCAGCTTTGGTGCCAACGGCTTCGCGTATTCTGGCGCAGAATTCCGCCGAGAGGGATATGTCACTGAGGGCGGGCATGTGACCGCCACGGATGGTGTAGGGACCGGCGGGATCAAATTTAACCGCTGTCCAGCCTTCCGCCACCCGATTGGCGGCGGATTCTGCCGCCATTTCGGGAGAGGTCCAGAAGGCCACGGGATTGTGGTGGGGGTCCGGGTACAGGTAGGTGTAGGCGCGCAGGTGATTGTTCATCCGCCCGCCCAGAAGCGCCCAGACCGGTCGCTCCCGAGCTTTGCCGAGGATATCCCAGCAGGCGATTTCCAAACCCGAGAACGCACCGAAGACGGTGGGGTCAGGGCGTTGGGTGAAACCCGAGGACTGGGCGCGCCGTGACATAAGTTCGATGTTTTCGGGGTGCTCTCCCTGCATGTGGCGGGTGAAGACGTCGTTGATGACGGCGTTCATCACCTCCGGGCCGACCCCTGCGGCATAGACCTCACCAAGGCCGGTGATCCCGCACGTTGTGGTGATCCTCACGATCAGCCAATACCGCCCCCCCCAACCGGGGGCTGGGGGGGCAACCGCAAAAATCTCCAGGTGATCAAGGCGCATGTGGGTGTGGCTTTCGTTGATGGGGGCGCTGCCCCCCGGCTTCGCCTCCCCCCGGGATATTTAGGGCAAATGGAAGACGTGGGGGTATTCAGAAAACGTGGGGGTGCTCAGAAAACGATGACGTTGCGCCGGGCCTGGCCGGTGTTGGTATCCGCGATGGCCTCGTTGATCTGATCGAGACTCCAGCGCGCGGAAACCAGTTCATCAAGTTTCAACCGGCCTTGGGAGTAGAGATCCACCATCCACGGGATGTCCCGTTTCAGGACAATTTCGCCCAGGAAAGAGCCGCGGATACCTTGGCCGGTGGCCGCGAAAATCACCGGCTCATAAGGTGTGGATTCGCCGTTGTGGGGCATACCCACGGCGTAGGCGGTGCCCCGTGGGGCCAGCAGGCGCAGGGCGGTTTCGTAGGCAGGAATTGCGCCGACGCAGATGAAAACATGATCGGCAAGTGTGCCACCGAGGAGTTTGGAGAGCGCCTTCCATGGCTTCGCGGTCTGGGCGGGCAAGGTGTCAGTTGCGCCGAATTCCAGCGCGTCGGCCAGCTTCTTTTCTTCCAGATCCATCGCCACGATCCGCGCCGCTCCTGCAATGCGTGCGCCCTGGATCGCGTTGAGGCCAACACCACCTGCGCCGATGACCACAACCTTGTCGCCGGGGCGCACTTTGGCGGTGTTGATTGCGGCGCCAAGGCCCGTGGGCACGCCGCAGGCCAGAAGGCAGGCAACCTCGGACGGGATATCAGCGCCAATCGGCGCAATTTGACTGGCGTCAACCACCACAGCCTCAGCAAAGGCGCCGCAGTTCATCGCCTTGTTGATCGGGGCGCCGTCCTGGGTTGTCAAAACCGGGGCCTCTGCCGTGGTGCCGCCGCAGTACATCGGTTGCGCCGAGACACAGGATGGGCATTGGCCGCAGGACTTCGCCAGGGTCACAATCACCCGGTCGCCCAGTTCCAGCGCAACGCCGGCGCCGACTTGGGTGACGTTCCCCACCGCCTCGTGCCCATACACGGCGGGCAGAGCGCCACCCCAAGCGCCTTCCATAAAGGAAATGTCGGAATGGCAGATCGCCACCGCTTCCAGCGTCACCTCCACCTCACCGGCGCCGGGATCGCGCAGGGTGATCGTCTCGATAGACAGGTCGGCTCCGAAGTTGTGGCAAACGGCGGCGCGGATCGTTTTGGGCATGGCTGTCTCCGGCTGGTTGGTCGCCACCATTGCGGCTTGGGTCGCGGATTGTGGGCCGGAACACGTCACCGAAAGGTGAGTCGCGGCCCTGGCGCACAGGTATTGGCTTGCAGATTGCGCATGGATTGGGGGAGATACCAGCCATGGAAGTCCTGAACTTTGATGATGTGAGCCTTCATGTGCAGGTTGAGGGGCCGGAAAGCGGCCCGCCTGTGGTGTTTGGCAACTCGCTGGGCACCGACTTGCGCCTATGGGACGGGGTGGTTGCCGCCTTACCCGCGGGGCTGCGGATCATTCGCTATGACATGCGCGGCCATGGGGTATCGAGTTGTCCTGCGCCGCCTTATGGCATGGGCACGCTGGTGAGTGATGACGAACGGGTGATGGACACCTATGACGTGCGCGATGCGGTGTTTGTGGGCCTGTCGATTGGGGGTCTGATCGCGCAGGGTCTGGCTGCGAAGCGGCTGGATCTGGTGCGCGCGGTGGTGTTGTCGAACACCGCCGCCAAGATCGGGACGCGGGAGATGTGGCAGGAGCGGATCGACGCGATCCGGGCCGATGGGCTTGCCTCCATGACTGACGCCATACTGGAGCGCTGGTTTGCGCCCCGGTTCCGCAACGGACCGTTGATCGCGCCCTGGCGACGGATGGTGGAGACCTGCCCCCAAGACGGCTACATCGGGTGCGCCGCCGCCATCGCGGGCAGCGATTTTTACACCACAACCGCCGCTTTGCGCCTGCCTGCGTTGGTGATCGCGGGTGATCGCGATGGCGCGACACCACCTGATCTGGTGCGCGAATTGGCTGATCTCATCCCCGGATCACGGTTCGAGTTGATGCGCGGTGTCGGGCATTTGCCCTGTGTGGAGCAGCCCGAAGCCTATGCGGCGCATCTGACAACATTCCTTGGTGAGATCGGACATTTACCATGAGCACCTCTGTCTTTGATTCCGGGCTGCACCGGGCGGTATTTGGCGACGCGGAGGTTGCGCGCCTGTTGTCGGACAGCGCTGAGGTCCGGGCCATGATGCTGGTTCTTGGCAGCCTGGCAAAGGTCCAGGGGGCATCCGGTGTGATCCCCGAAGTCTCTGGCGCATTCCTGCATCGTGCAACGATGGAGATACAGGTGGACCCGGAGGGGTTGGGCGGCGCAAACGGTGTCAGCGTTCCGGGGTTGGTGGCTGCGATGCACAAAGCGCTGGAGGCCCCGGAACATGCGCAATACCTGCATTGGGGTGCCACCTCGCAGGACATTCAGGACAGCGCCCAAAGCCTGCGGATGCGCCAGATCCTGGCGCTTCTGGAGGCGCGGCTGAGTGCGGTTCTGGACAGGTTGGCCGATATGGCCGAGGCTTTTGCCGAGACCCCGCAAGCGGCGCGCACCTATGGGCAAGTTGCGGTACCATCCAGCTTCGGCGCCTTGGTGGCCAGTTGGGGCTGGCCGCTGTTGCGCCTGTTGCAGCGTCTGCCGGAGGTGCGCGCCCATGTATTGGCGGTGTCGTTGAGTGGGGCCGCTGGCACCGCCAGCCAGCTTGGCCCGGACCCGCGCGGTGTACGTGCGGCGCTGGCAGAGGCGTTGGGTTTGGCTGATCCGGGGCAAAGCTGGCACACCGGGCGTGACCGGATTGTCGAGTTGGCTCAATGGCTTGGTGCCGTGTGTAGCGCCACCGGCAAGATTGGCGAAGATGTCTTGCGGCTGTCCCGATCGGACGTGGCAGAACTGCATCTTGGCAGCGCGGGCGCCTCATCCACCATGCCACAGAAACAGAACCCGGTGGCGGCTTCGGTGTTGGTGGCGCTGGCGCGTTTTGCACCGGCGCAGGCGGCTTTGCTGGCCCATCCCCACGGCGAAGCCCGTGACGGGGCGGCGTGGTTTACGGAATGGTTGGCCCTGCCCCCCCTCGCGGCGGCCGCGGGACGGGCCAGCGCATTGGCGGGTGACGTTGTGGAGGGGCTTAGCCCTGACGCGACTGCGATGGCGGCTCGGTTGAATGATCCATTGGGGCTGATCCACGCCGAGGCGCTGTCGTTTGCGCTGGCACGTCAGATGCCGCGCCCGGAAGCGCAGGCTACACTCAAGGCGCTGGCGGCAGAGGCCGGGAAGAGCGGCCGTGCCCTGCCTGATCTGGTGGCGGAAGCCTGTCCCGAAGCACCGTTGCCAGACCTGACACCCCCCGCCAGCCTTGGCCACGCCCCGTCCGAGGCCCGAGCCTTTGCACAGGCCGCACGCGCATACACAGGCGCGCAGGCAGGCCCGTCTGATGGGGGGGGCTCTGGTGGGGGCACCTCTGGTGGTGGCCCGTCTGGCGGCTGAAACGCTACCACCGCCGCCGGATTGGCCCGCAAAAGGGGCACTCCCGCCCGTCGAAACGCTGCTGCGACACGCCGCTGCGCGCCGATTCTCCCGTTGGGCGTGGCGCCCTCACCTTCGGTTCGGGCGCGATCGCTTGTGGCCAGCGGGTCAATCCGAAAGCGATCGTCAGGAGCGACTAGGGTCAAGCCTCAGCCGTCGCCATCCTCAGCCATGATCTGCGCATATAGGCCGGGATCGACATTGCCACCCGACAGCGTCACGATCACCGGCCCCGGCGCCAACACATCGCCATGGAACAGGGCCGCGGCCAAGGCGACCGCTCCCCCCGGCTCGAGCACCAGTTTCAGCCGACTGGCGGCATGGCCCATGGCCGCCTTTACCTGCGCATCCGTCACCACAATCCCCGGCCCGCACAACCGTTTCAGGATCGGGAATGTGATCTCCCCCGGCGCGCGGGTCAGCACCGCGTCACACAGGCCAACTTCGGGGCCGGTGTTGGGTGTGATTACCCCCGCGTGCAGCGACCGCGCGACATCGTCAAACCCCTCCGGTTCCACCGGGCGCACCACCATTCCGGGCGCACGCGCCGCCAGTGCCGTGGCAATCCCTGAGGTCAGCCCGCCACCGCCGCAGCAGGTCAGGACAGTGGCCTCTGTCACCCCCTCCTGCGCCGCTTGCTCGGCGATCTCCAGCCCACAGGTGCCCTGCCCGGCGATCACCATCGGATCGTCGTAAGGCCGCACCAGTGTCAGCCCACGTTCAGCAGTGATCCCCTCGCCAATCGCCTCCCGGTTTTCGCCCCCTGCACGATCATAAAGCACAACGTCCGCCCCCAGGGCCCGTGTGTTTGCGATCTTCAGGGCCGGGGCATCGGCGGGCATCAGGATCGTGGCCGACACCCCTAGTTTTTGCGCCGCAAGGGCCACCCCCTGGGCGTGGTTCCCCGAGGAATAGGCCAATACACCGTTGGCGCGCGCACTCTCCGGCAAGGCCGTCAGCGCCGACCACGCGCCGCGAAACTTGAACGAGCCGGTGTGCTGCAGGACTTCTGCCTTCAGGAATACCCGCCGCCCCGCAATCTGATCCAGAAATGGCGACGACAGCAGCGGCGTACGCCGCACAACACCTGTGGCGCGCGCGGCGGAGGCTTCGATATCTGTAATGTCGATCATCCGACCTGCCCCAACACGCGATCAATCACCCCCTGCGCTCCGGGTTCATCCAGAAACGGCACATGGCCCCGGTCCTCCAACTCAGCAAATGCCATGTCGGGGCGACGATCACACATCTCTGCCGCCGTTTGTGCCGACAGAATGTTGGATTGTGCCCCCCGGATCAGGCCAAGAGGCAGGCCACTCAGCGCATCAAACAACGGCCAAAGGTCAGGGGTCACGAAGTCCGGCGCAAAAGCCGGAGCAACAGCCTCGCGCAAGCGGGGATCATAACGCAGGTGTAACGCGCCCCCCTCCTCACGCCAGATCCGACGGGTGAAATCGGCCCAGGTGGCGGCGGGAACGTTCATGAAGATGCCATCATAGGCGCGGGGCATCGCCGCCGTGGCCTCCGCCAGCGAGGCGAATGCGGGCGGCTGGCCGATATACTCCATGATGTCGGCCAGACCCTCTGCCATGATATCGGGTCCGATGTCGTTGAAGATCACCCCCGAGAGCCGGGTTCGCCCCATCACAGCCAACATCAGCGCCACAAGTCCCCCACGAGACGTGCCCAACACACAGGCCTGTTCCAGGCCCAGATGGTCCAACAACGCCAGGACATCGCGGGCCTCCTGGGGCGGATTATAGGTGGACGGATCGCCATGATCCGAAGCACCACGACCGCGAAAATTCATCCGGATCACTCGCGCCCGGCTGACGTAGTGATCCAGCACCGGCTCAAAATCACCCATGTTGCGGGTCAGGCCCGGTAGGCACAGCAACGGCACGCCGCTGCCCTGATCATCATACGCCAGTCGCAAACCATCTTGCGCCGTCACAAACTCCATCATTCCCCCCCCGCGATCCCCGGCACGCCAGTCAAATCTGACGCGACCCGCCCCGGTTGGCCGCTGAGGCGATCCATAGGCTCGCCGGCCCGGTTCACCCACAACGTGTCAAACCCATAAGCCGCGCCAAACGCCGCGTCCCAGCCGTTGGCAGACACAAACAACACCTCACCGGGCGCACAGCCAAAGTGCTGCCCCACCAGATCATACACCCGAACATCAGGCTTGAAGACCCCGACATCCTCAACACTCAAAACTGCATCCAGAACATCACCAATCGCTGCACTCTGCACCGCACCCGCCAACATATCAGGTGAGCCATTGGACAATATCCCGGTCTGCACCCCGGCAGCTTTCAGCGCCGCCAGCATGGCGGGCACCTCTGGATACGCCGAAAGCTGCCAGTAAAGCCCCAACAAAGCCTCCCGCAACTCCGCATCCGCCAACCCGGCGCGCTCCAACGCCCAATCAAGGCCATCTCCGGTCACGTTCCAGAAATCGCAATGGTCCCGCGCCACAGCCCGCAACCAGGAATATTGCAACTGCTTCAAACGCCAGTCATTGGCAACCTGCTGCCAGACGGCGCAAAACGCCTCACGCCCCGGCTCATTGGCCAATTCCCGTGCCGCCGCCGCAACATCAAACAAGGTGCCATAAGCATCAAATATACATGTGGTGATTTTGGTCATCGTAGCCTCCCGATGTGCCCGCCCGATGTGCCCGCCCGGTGCAGCAATTCGTGGCACGCCTCAGCACAGGCCGCAACGCCTGCCCTTTGATCCCGCCTTCATCTGGCCAAAAATACCTCGGGGGAGTCCGAAGGACGGGGGCAGCGCCCCCTCCGAGCCGCAGGCGAGTTGAGCGAAGCGAGGCAAAGACACCGCGCGCCAGCGCACAATTTGCCTAAAGCACCCTTCGCGTCAAAGGTTCTCCGGCTGTGCCATGCTCAACACGTGGAAGCCGCCGTCGACAATGATGATCTCGCCGGTTGTGCACGCACCTAGATCCGACGCCAGATACACAGCGGTGCCGCCCACCGCCTCCAACGTCGCGTTGGACCGCATTGGCGCATTGGCCTCGGTTGTCTTGAAGGTTTTTCGCGCCCCCCCGATCGCTGCACCCGCCAGCGTTTTCATCGGGCCAGGTGAAATCGCGTTCACGCGGATGCCCTGCGGGCCCAGATCATTCGCCAGATAGCGCACCGAAGATTCCAGTGCCGCCTTCGCCACCCCCATCACGTTATAAAACGGCGTCACCCGGTTTGAGCCCTGATAGGTCAGTGTCAACAACGTCCCCCCGTCCGGCATCAACTCCGCCGCACGGCGCGCCACGTCGATGAAGGAGAAACAACTGATCGTCAGCGAATTCTGGAAGTTTGCCCGCGTGGTGTTGATAAAGCGGCCTGTCAGTTCGTTCTTGTCAGAATAGGCAATCGCATGGACCACAAAATCGAGGCTGCCCCAAGTCTGTTTCAGCGTGTCAAAACACGCATCCATCGACCCATCATCGGTCACATCCACATCAACCATCAGGTCGCTGCCAATAGAGGCGGCCAGTGGCGCCAGCCGCTTGCCAAATGCCGCCCCCTGATAGGAAAACGCCAGCTCCGCGCCTTCCCCATGCAGGGCCTTGGCAATCCCCCAGGCAATCGAGCGCTCATTGGCGACACCCATCACCAGGCCCCGCTTGCCCTTCATCAAATCAGCCATGTTGAGATCACCCGTTAAAGCGGCTTAACAGCATCGAGCCGTTGGTGCCGCCAAAGCCAAAGGAATTTGTCATAACCGTATCAAGCCCGGCATCCGCCTTAAACGCGGTCGCAATCTCGGCCGGGTCGAGGGCAGGATCGAGGGTTTCGACATTGATCGACGGCGTAATGAAATCGCCATCCAGCATCAGAAGGCAGAACGCCGCCTCCAACGCACCTGCTGCGCCTTGCGCGTGACCGGTCATTGATTTTGTTGACGAAATCGGCGGGGTGTTGCCTTGGCCAAAGACCCGGCGCACGGCCTCAACCTCCCCCACATCACCGACGGGCGTTGATGTCCCGTGGGCGTTGATGTAGCTGACTTTGCGCCCCTCCGGCAGGGTTTGAAGTGCCAGACGCATGGCGCGTTCCCCACCTTCCCCGGACGGCGCAACCATATCGTGGCCGTCAGATGTCGCCGCAAAACCGGTGACTTCGGCGTAGATTTTCGCGCCACGGGCTTGAGCGCGCGACAATTCCTCAAGAACCAGAATCGCCCCGCCGCCGCCAATCACAAATCCGTCGCGCTCGGCGTCAAAGGCGCGGGAGGCTTTGGTTGGCGTGTCGTTGTACTTGCTGCTCATCGCCCCCATGGCGTCAAACAGGCACGAGAGGGTCCAGTCCAACTCCTCGGCGCCGCCCGCAAACATAACGTCCTGCTTACCCATCATGATCTGTTCAGTTGCTGAGCCGATACAATGCAACGATGTGGAACAGGCGGAGGTGATCGAATAGTTGATGCCCTTGATCTTATAGGCGGTCGACAGGTTGGCGCTGATTGTACTGCTCATGCACTTGGGCACGGCAAACGGCCCAATCCGTTTCGGCGCCCCTTTTTCAAGCACCGTCTGGTGCGCCGCAAACATCGCCGATGTGGACGGCCCGCCGGAGCCTGCAATCAGGCCGGTGCGCTCGTTCACAACGTCCGACTGATCCAGCCCGGCATCGGCAATCGCCTGCCCCATGGCGATATAGGCGTAAGCGGCCCCCGGCCCCATGAACCGCAACGCGCGTTTGTCCACGTGTTGCTTCACATCAATTTTCAACGTCCCCGCAATCTGGCTTCGGAACCCGTGTTCGGCCATCTCAGCAGATGCCTCGACCCCCGAACGACCCGCCTTGAGGCTTTCGACCACTTCAGCAGCATTATTCCCGATGGGTGAGACAATCCCCAACCCGGTGACGACGACACGACGCATGGACGTACTCCTTTGAGCCTTTTTAGGGCCTTTGAGGCTTTCACAGATATCTAGGCTGTCGCGCCATAGGCGCGCAACCAATAACCCATAGGCGCGCAACCAATAACCCATAGGCGCGCACCCAATAACCCGCAGGCGCGCACCCAATAACCCGCAGGCGCGCACCCAGTAACCGCCCGCCTTGGCGCAACCAGTTAACCCCAAACTAAGGTCGAGTTACGCCCGGATCAACGCCCGAAGCGCAGGTTGCTGTCACGCCCGAGTCCGCGCCGAAGGCACGCCAGTATGACACCAAGGCCAATCACCAGCCATACCCCACCCCACAACATCGTGGTGCCCCCGATCTCTTCCGCCAGCATACGGGCATCCGATTGCAGGAATGAGCGCCGCAACGTGTCGTCGAAGATATCATAGGGCACGTAGATCAAACTGCTGAGACCAATGACCCGCAGGATCAGGTCACACACCGAGCGGCTCAAGAACCGGCCCGCCGCCAGAAGCGCCGCCCCGGTGCTGGCGCAGATCAGGATGGTGACAAAATCGCGGACGTAAAACACCACCACAATCAGCATCACAACACCCAGTCCCGAGACAGCGGCCCGGTCCACCCGAGTGCGCAGCGCAATCAGCAACAGACCGGCCCCGATCACCAGGGAGCCAAGATACCCGGCCGTCAGGATCAGAAACCGGCTGCCACCGCGGGTCAGCGTCAAACCACCCTGGCGCAGATCAACCGCGATCTGTTCCACCGAGCCGCCGGTCAGGATGGCCGCAAGGCCGTGGGACAGTTCATGAAAGAACACCACCAGCAGCTTCAGGGGCACAACCGCGGGTGTGCCCCAGAGCACAAACACAATCACCGTCAGGGCAATCAACTGCCAATGCCCCTTGAGATACGACATCGGCGCTCGCTCCTGCGTGTCGGGTGGCTCAGCTTTCGCTGAGGGCCACCTTCATGTCCTTGACCAGATAGATCACCTCACCATCAGCTTCGACCCGCCCATCAGCGACCCCCATGGTCAGGCGCCGAGTCTGGATCGCTTTGGTGAAATCGACGTAATACGTCAGCATCTTACGGTCAGGGCGCACCATGCCGGTCAGCTTCACTTCTCCAACACCAAGCGCATAGCCGCGCCCCTGCCAGCCGCGCCAGCCAAGGTTGAACCCCGTCAACTGCCACAACCCGTCAAGGCCAAGGCAGCCGGGCATGATCGGGTTGCCGGGGAAGTGGCAGCCGAAAAACCAAAGGTCCGGATTGATATCAAACTCGGCGCGCACATGGCCTTTGCCATGTTCACCGCCATCACCGGAAATTTCGGTGATCCGGTCCATCATCAGCATCGGTGGTTCGGGCAATTGCGCATTGCCGGGGCCAAAAAGCTCCCCCCGCGCACAGCGCAGCAATTCGTCCCGATCAAAGCTCGTCGGATAGTCAGCCATAGTGCCCCACTCGTCTATTCCCTGCCGTTGTCGGCTTGGCCCAATTTAACACCCACGCCGTTTGCCGCGCAAGAGCGCCACCCAAAGCCAGTGACACCCCAAAGCCAGTGACACATGGGCATTTGCAATATGCTCACATTAGGCCATATATGAATACGACCTAAATGAAAGCCACGGGCCAATGACCCCCGCCGCCCTTGAACGTTCGCAATCCTGGCTTGGCCAGGCTGATCTGCGCCCCACCCGTCAACGCCTTGCGCTGGCGTCTTTGTTGGTGGGAGACGGACAAAACCGGCATGTGACGGCTGAAGGACTACACGACGCTGTCCTTGGAACCGGTGACAGGGTGTCGCTGGCAACGGTGTACAACACGTTGCGCGCCTTCTGCGAGGCGGGCCTGATGCAGGAAGTCACCGTTGATGGCTCGCGCAGCTATTTCGACACCCGCGTTGATGACCACCCACACTTCTACATGGAAGAAGATGGCAGCCTGATGGATGCCCCTTCCGCTGAGTTTCATATCCAGGCGCTGCCAGACGTGCCTGACGGCTATGAGATCGCCAAAGTTGACGTGGTGATCCGCCTGCGCAAGATCGCCTGAACAAACGCGTACGCAAGTTCCCGCTATTGCTAACTTACCTGATCTCAACCGGTCTTTTTTCGGTTGCGCTGTAAAACAGCTGTTCCCGCCATCCCGATTGCACCAACCAGCCTGGGCGCTGCTTTGATGCCCGATCCGCCAGCCCCTGAACCGAAGCCGACATGCTCTGGGCTTCGTCACCACGACCTTCGCCACCACAACCTTCGCCACCACAACCTTCGCCACCCCTGCGCATTTCGCTGATCCGCCTGCGCCACCAACACCCCAGCAGGGTCAACGCAGCCGCCCGCCTTTTCATCTTGGCCCAAAAACTCTCGGGGGGAGCCGAAGGCGGGGGGCAGACGCCCCCTCCCTCGTTCACATGCAAACGAGTTCCCTCTGGCCATCGCCGCCAAAACCCCCTAAGCGCGCGTCAACCACGCCCCGTACATATCTCAAGGCCAAAACAATGGACCTCCGCAATATCGCGATTATCGCGCACGTTGACCACGGCAAGACCACCCTTGTGGACGAGTTGCTGAAACAATCCGGCGCTTTCCGCGAAAATCAGATGGTGTCTGAACGCGCCATGGATACTGACGACATCGAGCGCGAGCGCGGCATTACAATTTTTGCCAAACCCACGTCAGTTGAATGGAAAGGCACCCGGATCAACATCGTCGACACCCCCGGCCACGCTGATTTCGGCGGCGAGGTTGAGCGGATCTTGTCCATGGTTGACGGTGTTGTGCTGCTGGTGGACGCGGCTGAGGGCCCGATGCCGCAGACAAAATTTGTGACCTCCAAGGCGCTGGCCCTGGGCCTGCGGCCTATCGTGGTGCTCAACAAGGTCGACAAACCTGACGCAGAGGCTGACCGCGCGTTGGACGAGGTGTTTGATCTGTTTGCCAACCTCGGCGCTGATGAAGATCAGCTCGATTTCCCGCATATGTATGCCTCTGGCCGGGCCGGTTGGGCGGATCATGAGTTGGACGGGCCGCGCAAGAATCTTGACGCTCTGTTTAACCTGATTGTGCGCCATGTGCCGACGCCAACCCAGATCGCCGACCAGAACAAAGACTTCCGCATGCTGGCCACCACCCTTGGCTCGGACCCGTTTGTCGGCCGCCTGCTCACAGGCCGGGTGGAATCCGGGCGGCTGAAGGTCGGCCAGACCGTGCAATCGATCTCGCGCCTGGGTGAAAAGATCGAACAGTTCCGCGTCACCCGGATTCAGGCGTTTCGGGGCCTGGCCCAACAGGACATTGATGAAGCGCTGGCGGGTGACATTGTCAGCCTCGCGGGGATGCAGAAATCCACCGTCGCAGACACGATCTGTGCGCTGGCTGTGGATGAGCCGCTGTTTGCACAAGCCATCGACCCGCCCACAATCACTGTCACCTTCGGCATCAACGACAGCCCGCTTGCGGGTCGGGATGGCAAAAAGGTGCAATCACGGGTGATCCGCCAGCGCCTGATGAAAGAGGCGGAAGGCAACGTCGCCATCAAGATCAGCGACACCCCAAGCGGCGAAGCCTTTGAGGTTGCCGGTCGAGGCGAATTGCAGATGGGTGTGTTGATCGAGAACATGCGCCGTGAGGGCTTTGAATTGTCAATCTCACGGCCGCAGGTGCTGTTTCGTGACATCGACGGCGTACGCCACGAGCCAATCGAAGAAGTCACCATCGACGTCGATGATGAGTATTCAGGCGCTGTGATTGAGAAGATCACCGGCAAACGCAAAGGTGAATTGGCCGAGATGAAGCCAGCCGGTGTGGGCAAGACCCGCATCATTGCCTATGTCCCGTCACGCGGCCTTATCGGCTACCACGGCGAGTTCCTGACCGACACCCGCGGCACTGGTGTTCTGAACCGCGTGTTCCACGAATGGGCGCCGTTCAAAGGCCCGATTCCGGGCCGTCGTCAGGGTGTTCTGATCTCGATGGAGAGCGGCACCTCGGTTGCGTTTGCCCTGTGGAACCTTGAGGATCGCGGCAAGATGTTCATCGGCGCGCAGGCTCCGGTCTATCCCGGCATGATCATTGGTGAGCATTCCCGTGACAACGATCTGGAAGTGAACCCGCTGAAGGGCAAGAAGTTGACCAACGTGCGGGCATCGGGCACCGACGAGGCCGTGAAACTGACCACGCCGGTGACGTTGTCGCTGGAGCAGGCGATTGCCTATATCGACGACGACGAGCTGGTTGAAGTCACACCCAACGCGATCCGAATGCGCAAACGCTTCCTTGATCCCCACGAGCGCAAGCGCAACGCACGTGGTGCAAAGTAGCGTGTAGACCAAAATGCCTGAAACAGTTTTCAGGGGCACTTGCATACAATAACAAACGCAAAAAAGCCGCGACTCTCGTCGCGGCTTTTTAATATCTATCAGATGGTTGCGGTGTGACGTTCAGGTCTTTGGAACCGCCCCGCCAAACAAATGATCCATGGTCATTGATGGATGATCACACACCGCCCCACCCACAATCCGCGCCGGCACGCCAGCCACGGTTTTGCACGGCGGCACGGCCTCCAGCACCACGGAACCCGCCGCAATACGCGAGCAATGACCAACCTCGATATTGCCAAGTACCTTTGCGCCCGCCCCGATCAACACGCCATTGCCAATCTTGGGGTGGCGATCTTCCTCTTCCTTGCCGGTGCCGCCAAGGGTGACCGAATGCAGCATCGAGACGTTGTCGCCCACAACCGCCGTCTCACCAATGACAATGGAATGCGCGTGGTCGATCATGATGCCTTTGCCCACCCGCGCAGCGGGATGGATATCAACACCAAACACCTCAGAGACCCGCATCTGGATGAAATAGGACAGGTCTTTGCGCCCCTGCCGCCAAAGCCAATGGCCAATGCGGTAGGCCGTGATCGCCTGAAACCCCTTGAAGAACAGCACCGGTTGCAGGAACCGATGGCAAGCCGGATCGCGGTCGAAGACAGCCACAATATCGGCCCGGACCTGCTCACCAAGCATCGGGTCAGAGGCAAACGCCTCATCCGCGATCTCGCGCAGGAGTTGCTCGGACATCTCGGAGGACGCCAGCTTTTGCGCCACCCTGTAGGCCAGCGCATTTTCCAGATTGGGGTGATGGAGGACGCAGGAATGCACCAGCCCGCCGAGCAAAGGCTCGTCAATTATGGCGGATGAAGCCTCGTCCATGATCCGGCTCCAGACCGGATCAACTTCGCTTACGTGGGATTGAGTGCGTGCCATTGGCCGCCTCCTTTGCGGTGCGTTGTCCCGAGAATATGCGAGCGCACGGCAAAGGTCCATTGGGCGAAAATGTGTGATCTGTCAGGTCAGGTCACATTTTCGTGCCCGGATCATACGGGATCAGGCAGAGACAATTCGGCGTAATGGGCAATCAGACGGATGCTGCCGCCGGCAAAATTGCCGCCCTGTGCGGTGATCTCCAGCGCCGTGGGTGACCAGTAAACCGAGGGGTTTCCGGGGCCATTCACCCAGGAGTTCAACGCCGTTCCAAGGCCCGAGCCATACCGTTGCAGATCCCCGGTGATGCCAATGTCCCAAGTGGTCACCGCCCCGGTGATTGCCGCTGTGACCCGGCCAGTGACGCCAAAAGCGATTGCCCGCGCCGGGAACATGATCGGCGTTGTAACGCTGGCCCCTGCGCTGAGAGTCACGTCAAATTCCACCGATTGCATCGCCATGGCCGCGCCGCCCGGCGTCAGGGTCTGCGCCCCGATCCGCCACTCTGCCCCGTCGAATATCGCCAACCCGCCCTGATCAAGCACCAACGCCCGCCAGCCCCGTGATGCAGGCACAAAAATCCAACCGCCACCGGACGCGATAGCAACGTTGCCCGCCTGCCCCGCCCACGCGTTAACAGCGCCCGACGGCACGGCGTAGACATGGCCATCCAAAGCCGCAGGCGGCGTTGTGACAGTGACAGATTGCAGGCGCAGCTGCGTCAGGCCATCCAGGCGCACCAGCGCCTCGTTCACCGTGACATGTTTCTGCGCCTGCGATGGGGCGAGGAGCGGAAGAGCCAGTTCGGGGGTGTCACTCATTGATCTGAATCCTTGCGTAGGGCCCTGCTCCGAACCGTTCAGAGACTTGGGCAACGTCGATGAAATAGCTGCTTTGCGTGCCATCGCTGGCGCGCATTGCGTCGGTGTAGGTGAAATTGGGCGTGCTCAGGATCTGTTCACGCCGGATCGCGGCGGCATCGGTGACGCGCAAAACATATTGCTCGGACGCTTCACCAAGGGGCACGTCCGTGCCCTCCCAGCTGTCCGCGTCGATACGGGACCGGCGGATCCAAGTCACGTCACGTGCCGTGCCGTTGCGGGCACTTCGAACATGGGCCGGGCTGTAAGGGCGCAGGCCAATGCCTTGGAATGCTACAATTTTCTCGGTGAAGCTGGCATCATCAACCGAACGGCGCGACGGACCAACCCGCCAGTGGCGCACCAGACCGCGGGCTGAACTGGCCAGATCGACTTGCCCCACGGCAGCGTCCAACAGGACAAAAACTGTCACGACAGGCCAGACATCCGGCATGATCGCGTCCGTGCCTTGCTGCCCGCGCAAACGTAGCCCAAGCTCCCATGTATCCGGGCCAACAAGCGTGGCTTGGGTGAATTGAATCACCTCCCACAGGTCATCGTCGCCGGTTCCGATCGCCGCCGCGTTTGCACCCGCCAGAACCGCCAAGACCTCTGCCGAGGACAGGCTGCCGGTGTCCAACTGCACCTGCACCGCGCCGGAGCGGTCCCATATCCCCGGTTTTTGTGCAAACATTGGCTGTAGAAGTGTTCCCACGATGGCGGGGCGCTCTACCAGTTTGTTAAGCGTGAACCCATCAGGGCCGGGTGCGGAATAGACCGCAGCTGATCCGGGCCAGGGATCCGCGGCGACAGCCAGATGGGGGGCGTGTTCGACCTCGTCCCCCGTCAGCAGTGGCAAATCGAGGAAAATGGGCGTCACCGGCAGCGGCGGCACAAAGGCTTCAAACGATGCCACCTCTTCCACCTCGTCAGAGGGGAAGGCGGTTGTGGAGTCCACACGCACAGCGTCAATCTGGCGAAACCCGCGATCTTCCACCCGGTCGACGCGCCAGGTGTGGCCGTCTTCGGTGGCGATCAACGCCCCCGCGCCCAGGGCACGATCAGAGGGGGGCAACACAAAGCGCAAGCTATCCTGCGCGACGCGGCCTTCGGCCAACCACCGCTCAGCCATGCCTTGCCCTTCCGCATGGGTCAGCGCCAACGGGAGATCAATATCGTTGATCTGGTCGGCCCCGTCACCCGGGAAAATTGCCTCGGCCACCTTCTCACTATAGCTGCCCTCAGCCTCGGTATATCCAAGGCGCAAGCGGCCCACAGTTTCAGCCTCAGGCGCGCGGATATGGGTGAAGCCACCCTCACCATCATCGTCGCGGGCTGTCAGGGGCGCCTCAATCACCTTCTCGGGCACGTCCGCTACGGGGAGGAATACCAGTTTGCCGTCACGTTCCACGGCGTAAAATCCGTAGGCCAGCATCAACGGCTGCAACCGCGCCCGTGCGCTTTGGGTCTGGGCCGAGACATGGCCGCGCACCAGACCGTAGAGTTGCGAGACGTCGTAATCCACAAGGCCCGCGTCTTCACAAATCTCAGCCACCACCAGATCAAGTGGCTGCGCATCCAGCCGCCCCGTCAACCAATGGCCCCGCGCCCAGTTGGTCCCATCCGACCACCGGTCCCGGTCGTTTGGGAACGCCGGCCAGGGCCGTGCATCCCACGCCCAGGCGTGGGCCCGGTCCATATCGAGCATCGGGCCGTCATATTGCGTGGATTGGGGGTTTCGCCCCGGTTCTGCCCAGTAATCCATGACGGCGCGCAGATATTGCGCCTGGATCAGATCATCACGTCGCCCGTTGGAATGGGCCGGAATGCCACTTTCCGAGGACTTCGGATCGAGGAACTTGTTTGGCTCGTTTGTTCCTTTGTCGATGGCCGCGCAGCCGAATTCCGTAAACCAGACCGGCTTGGATTGCGGCACCCAGTCGCTGACAGCATCCAGAACCTCGACCCTAATTTCCGAGATCTGCTGAACAGCGCCCACAGGTGAGTAAATGGTGTACCCGTTGAGGCCGACCATCAACCGCCATGATACTGCATCCGCCGCGATCTGGCCGACCCCCAGGTAATCTTCTGGAGTGAACTCGATACTGCGATCAACCCACCCGTCCGAGACCTTTAGGCCGGTCCATAACTTCTGGTTGCGCAACCCGCCATAAGACCCATCAGCGTTGAAATAGGTCAACCATATATAGTGCCAATGAGGGTTGCCATCCGTGGGGTCAGACAGCAGGCGAGTCCGGACAGTCATCCGGATGCGCTGTTCCGGCACGATGGCACGCGCGCCGCGTTCCGACATTAACCGATAAGCGCCCGAGCACTGAACCACGTTTCCTTCACCGGCCACCGGCACGATCTCAACATCGGCGAAAGTCTCAAAATTTGGGGCATTGGCCAAGGTTGTGGTGGAGTAGTTGAAGTTCTTGACCCAATAGCCGGAGTTGAAACTCTCTCCGTCAAAACTCGGGCCTGTAATCGGCAAATCGCTCAATCGCTGACCGCCGCGCCGTTCGTGGTGCTGGTTTAACCACCAATTGCGCAGATCTTTGTAGCGGTAGATCCACGGCTCTCCCTGGCCATCGGTGATCGGAGTCCGGCGTTGCGCCGCAACCGCCTCAGAGGTGGAATAGTACCACTCAAAGCCCTCTCCACCCTCAATCCCCGATTTCAGATGGTCCAGCCCATGAATCGGCCCCTGGTCGTAATCAAGGTGATCCTTCCCGTCCCGCCAATCGGACAGCGGCATGTAATTGTCGATGGCGATGATATCAATATTGTCGTCAGCCCAAAGCGGGTCGAGGTGGAAGAAAACGTCGTTCTTGCCATCCTGGGGATGATAGCCAAAATACTCTGACCAATCAGCGGCATAGGTGATTTTGGCATCGGGCAGAAGGGCGCGCACTTCCGCGGCCAGGGCGATAAGACGGTCCACGGCAGGGAACCCAGTTTCGTCGCGCATTTGCGTGAGCCCGCGCATTTCCGAGCCAATGCAAAACGCCTCTACGCCACCGGCCTGCGCGCACAACGCGGCGCAATGGAGGATGAAGCGACTGTAGCTCCACTCCGCCGGGCCAAAATAGCCAACACCAGCAACGCCAGTGCTGTAGTCGGACGCCGTGGCCGTGCCAAAAAACGCATCCACTGCGACACCGTTCGCAGCAGAGCCATCGGTGGACCCGACCTGCCCCGGCGCCAAATCACCGGTAATCCTGCCACGCCATGGCAAAACAGATTGCTCCGCTTCTCCATAAGGATCAGGAAGCCCGTTGCCCAAAAGCTGCTCCATCAGCAAAAACGGATAAAAGGTGACGGATTGCCCACCCCCGTGGATCGCTTCAATCGCCTCGATCACCGATGCATCGGCAGGGGTGCCGCCATAGATCGGGCGGCCGTCAACCTGCGCAATTTCCTCAGCCATTGCACGGATGAGGCCGCCCGCACGCCACGGCATTTCCAGCCCGTCGTTGCTGGATTGTTCAACCTTGGGGCGCATTTCGCAGCTGCCCGCCCGCAAATCACTGCCAAACCACGAATAGATCAGCGACACAGACTCCAAATTTGGCAACGTCTCACGCAGTTGATCCAGCGATTGGGAAAAATCGGTCACGCCGCCCTCGGAGCTGACATTTGCCGATTGGCCCCGCGCCAGCCCAAAGCGCAGGCTGACGGGTGTCGTGGCCAGAGCATACTCGCCAGTCCCCGGCATCAGGGCCACCGCGCGCACAGCCTTAGCGGCTGAAGGCACGTGCGGAGCCTCCGGTTGCGCCGGGCGCGTAATCTCAAAGGCAAATTGCGGAACCCGGTTGCCGTAAGGCGTCAGATCCATATCCTCGAACACGATATATGCGGTGCCGCGATAGGCGGGCACTTCGCCGTCCCCTTCAATCGCCTCGATCAGCGGATCAGGCATCTGATCAACGCTGCCTTTGTAGAGCCGCCACGTCACCGCTTCGCGGTCAATCTCAACGCCATCAGCCCAAATCCGGCCAACCCGCGAAATCTCACCGTCACACAGCGCAACCGCGATGCTGATGGAATAGGAATAGGTTGTGGTCTGGGGCTGCGGCGGAGCGCCTTTGCCGCCGCCCGTAGAACTGGTCTTCTCCTGGAACTGGGTTGACCAGATCACATGGCCACCCATCCGCATCCGCCCATAAAGCTGCGCAATCGGCGCACCCTCGCCAGCACCAGTGATGCGCAGACGATCGGTCTGTCCGACCTCAATCGGGGCCGAGCCGGAGCCCAACAAACGTTGGTCAATCACCCGGCCCACGGTTGCGCCCACAGCGCGGCCCAAAACCGCCCCTGTCATGCCAAGGATCGGGGCCTGAATCAGACCACCCGCTGCGGCACCCGCAGCAGAAAGAAGAAGAGTTGCCATAGGATTAGATCCTTTCGGGGAAGACAAAACGCGCCGCAACACGCCGAGCCCAGGGGGGAGTCAAGACACCTTCGGTGACACCGCGCCCGGAATAAGCATGTAAAAACCGGGGGGTAGGCGTGATCTGCGTTTGCACACCCACATGTTTGGCGACGGCACACCTGCGCATCCGAAAAATCAGGATGTCGCCGGGGGCAGCATCCCACAGGGGCTTTTCGGCCAGGTAGGCGCGCGCGGTTTCCAACAGCCGCTCTTCACCCGAGGTTTCTGACCAATCGTTGGTATAGGCGGGCACCGGTGCGGGAAGGGTGCCATGAAACTCACGCCAAAGCCCCAGAAGCAGGCCCAGGCAATCGCACCCAGCCCCTTTGCACGACGCCTGATGAACATAAGGCGTGCCAAGCCACTCACGCGCCACGGCGACAACGGCGCTCATCTACGCGAGCCGCCACTGCGCGAGGACAGGCGCGTGGGATGAGCAACTTGCCAATCTTCACCCGGAATGTCCGGGAATCCCTGAAAGTTCAGCAGGTTGGTGAACTTCAGGCGGCACGTCTGCATACGTTTGTCACAGCCGGCGGTCAGCCGGATCGTGTCACCCGTTGCCACATCGCCGCGCAGGTTGTCCCACACCTCAACCAAGCGGGTGTTGCCCTCCACGCGGTCCAGTTTGACGGCACCCGAAAGCCCCGCCGCCTCCCCCGTCAAAACGCGCAGCTGGCCACGCTCAAACCAACGCGGTTCGAAGTTTGAGAGGCCATCGAAGGTAAATGCCCGGCCATCACTTGTGCTCACCTCGGCCTCAGCCACATATCCTGCGGTGGCCAGATCGAACCCGCACTGCGCATCCCCTAACACCGCCTGACACGTGCGCTGATAAACCCGCCCCGTGGGCACATTCATCCGCTCGGCCAAACCGCGCAGCTCAGCAGAGAATGCACCATTTGCTCGGGTTATTTCTCCAAGCGAGCCACGAAATTGCAGGACCCGGTTTTCCGGCTCCGCCCATTGCACAAGCCATGCCTCAACCTCCGCCCCGTCAAAGCGACCAGCGAAGATATCTGCTTCGGTAATGGAGGCGTCTGAAAGGGCGCCCACGGCCTCGGTATTGTCAACTGACAGGCCTGTGGTCTGGTTCAGGGCCGCCGCACTCAGACCCGTGCCCGCGCGAAATTCCGTGCCATCAAACGTCAGATCACAATCGTGATCCGTGAAGCCAAACTGCACGCCGTCCGCACGTGTCACGCGCCAGCAGCGCGAAACCCCGGTTGTGCCGGTTTTCAGATGTAAATCAAGGGCTTGTACGTTCATATCCGAATCTCCACCACAGGCACATTCGGCACTTCTCCCGCCTGGAACGACGCCACCGACGTCTGGATCATCTCCGTGTCAAACCGCACAGGCACATCAAATTCGAACCCCGCCGTGACCTCGACGTCCACGGGCGGCGCGTCTTCAAACGTGATCTCACCGGTTGTGTAATTGATCGAAAAATGTACCCCGGAAACCTGCTCATCAACTGACACACCCGCCAGAACCGTGCCGTCTACAGGTTTGGTCAGGGGCCGCGCATAGGAGTTGATGCCAGATTGATAAGTCTTGGTCAGTTGATACGTGCGCGTCACGCCATCCCCCGTGCCAATCCGTTGGTCACGAAACCCCGGATCGGCGGAGGGTGCGCAAGATTTGAAGTCTGACCAATCTTTCCAACGGAACCCATAAAGCTGTCCGCGCCGAGCCTCGAAAAAGTCGATCATCAGTGCAATGTCGTCGAGGGAACGCATGGCGACACCCGCATCATAACGACGGCGCGAATGCGCCCAGGGCGTATTGCGCTCCTCAAACCCGTTGGTCAGCGCAACCACATCCGTGCGCCGCTCTGGCCCTCCGACTGAGCCAAAGCTCAACGTGGCGGGGAAGCGAACCTCATGAAATCCCATGGCTTTTCTCCCTCACCGGTTCCGTTGACCGCGTGCAAGCGCACGCTGCATTTCCGCCGCCACCTGGGTCGATGACCGCCGAAACCCCGCCACATCGGGCGAGGTGATATTCATCGTGACATGAACGGATCCGCCGCCGCCCGCAGCGGCAACACCCAGCTTGCCGTCCGGACCGCGTCGCAGGGGCATGATCGCCTCCGGGCCCGCCTCACCCATCAGCCCGATGCCACCGCGCATCGGAAATGATGTGGGGCCGTTCACAATCCCGCCACGTGCAAATGGCATCACGCGACCCTGGCTGATTGCGCCGCCGTTCTGGAACGGCAGGATGCCGCTCAGCAGCCCATTCACGCCATTGGCCACGGCGCTGCCCAACGCATTTTGCACAGGCCGGACCGCCGTGTTGTAAGCCGCGTCGATCATGCTGGTCGCGACGTTCTGCAACGCATCCGAAAGGCGCATGCCGTCAAAGACAACACCCTCAAACGCCCGCCGCAGCCCGCCACCCAAAGCCCGGCTCATCGAGTTCACTTCACGTCCGGTATAAAGCATCGCGCCCTGCATCTCGCGCAGCTCACTCTGAAAGGCCGCAGCCATCGAAGTGGCGCCCGCAAGGCTTGTTTCCAGCTCCGCAATCTCGGCGTCAAAGCGGGTGAGTGTGTCATCCATCTCTGTCATGTCCGTCCTCATTTCTCGTGTCGGCCTGAAGGGCCGCATTTTGGGTCTCGGCCTGGGGGGCCGCATTTGTGGAATCCGGGAACCGCGCCAGAAGCGCGTCAAACGCGTCACGCCGCAAAGGCCCGGCCCCACTTTCGGGGCCAAGCAAGATCAGGAATTCGCCCGGCGTCATCCGCCAGAAGGCCTCGGGTGACAGGCCAAGCCCCTGATAAGCCACACGCATCAGCGCTGGCCAATCAAACCCCAGAGGCGCATCCGTCGGCGCATCACTCATTGGGTTGGCCGGAAAGCCAGCACCAACAGGCGGGCCGCCACACGGGCGGCCTCCAATATCCCGCCCTCGATATCGGCATGGACCAGATCCTCCATATGGCCGCCCCACCCGCCGCCGCGCAGCCCGGCACACACCAGCGCCAGCACGTCGGCGGATTTCAGGCCGTCACCCTCAAACCGGGTAACCATCTGAGTGAGCGACCCCGCGCCAAGCCACTCCTCCAACTCAGCCAACGCACCCAGCGTCAGCTTGGCCACGTGCCGTTCACCGTTCACCACCAGGGCCACTTCTCCGGTCCAGGGGTTTGCCACGATCAGACCGCCGTGAACGTCAGGGCGCCGGCCGAAGCCATGCTGATCTCGTATGTGGCCTCGCCGTCATGGGTGCCCGCATATTCGATGGAGCTGATCTGAAACGCCCCCTCCACAATGCCGAAATCCGGGATCACAACCTGAAAGTCCGGGGTTCCGCCCTCAAAGAAAATATCCCGCGCCCGTTCATCGGTAGAGGCATCGCGAAAGACGCCCGAGCCGCTGATCGAAGCTGATTTTACACCCGCCCCGCCTAACAATTCGCGCCAGCCACCCGTTGATTCCAGGCTGGTCACATCCACGCTTTCTGAGTTGAACGAAAGCCGCGATGCCCGCAGGCCCGCCATTGTTTCAAAGACGCCGTTGCCGTCCATGTCCACCTTCACAAGAAGGTCCTTGCCGTTCTGTGCCGTCATGGGGTTCTCCAGTATTATCAAAGAGTTACGTGGCGGCTCCCTTAGGAGCCGCTGGAATCGATCAGGGCGCGGAACCATACCTCGATTTCGCGCTTGCCCCCCACCCGCCGAGCGCGGGCGCGCTGGAAGTTGAGGGCGACAAGGCTGCCGCGACTCAGCGTTAGATTGGCACCGGTCAGCGCATCCGAGACCGCCACCGCGATCTGTTTGGCGGTGTGGTACCCCGCCCCGTCCGAGACAATTGTGATCGGGAAATCATGCACCGCCCCGTCACCCACCACGTCCGATGCATCACGGACCCGTTCCGGCCCAAGGCTCACATACATCGCTGGAACCGGGCCCGGCGGCAGCGCATCATAGATCGCGCCACCGCTCAGCAACGCCACTTGTGTGTCGGTGCTCAGCGCGGTGTAGACCGCCGATTGCAAGGCGGCAGTGGCTGCATAACTCATGCGCTCACCTCCTCTTTGGCAAAACAGATCAGAAAACGGCCTGCAGCCGCGGCCTCGGTCACCGCCTCAATGCGGTACAACCGATCGCCATCCCGAAACCGCATCGCCGCGGTGGGCCGCGACGGCGCACCCTGGGGGGCTGCACGAACGGTGATCTTCAGCTTCAGTTCTGACGCCTCGACCTCTCGACCGGCACCACGGGGCAAAACCTCGCCCCAAATCACACCAAGCGCCTGCCAAATTTCCGTGTATCCACCTGCGCCATCGCTGACACGTGTCGGCGCTTCCAGGGTCAACTTGCGATTGAGGTGCGGCGTTTTCATAATGCCCCCCCGCGAAGGCGGATCTGGCGATAGGGTTCGATCAACGCCATCACATGGGACGGCATTGGGCCCGACATTGTAAGCGGCGCGGCGTCATCACGGGTGTAGAACTCGGTTGCCAAAGCCAACATCGCTTGCTTCAGGTCTGGGGGCACGTCCGCCCAATCAGGCCCGTAACCCGCGACAAACACCACCTCAATCGAGCCGCCGCTCACCGGCGCGGGCAATTGCCCCGTCGTGGCCTCAACCCGTGGGCGGTGGGTATCGCGGCGCAACACATACCGCGTGTCGTCCACCAAGGTTTCCACACCATCACGCGTGATCAGCTTGACGCTATCGACGCTGGAAACTGGCGCAACCGGCAACCCATGGGCGCATGGCTCGTGCCAGGCCACCATGGTCAGTGCAAACTGGCGCTGTATCAGCACCTTTCCGATCCTCGCCTCGATCGCCGCCATTGCGGACCGCAAATGCGCTTCCAATTGCGCGTCCTGGCTGCCGTCATCGGCGAACCCGGAGGACAGGCGCAAGTGGTCCGACAGCACATCCACCGGCAAGGCGGCACTGGGAACAGAGGTCAATTCGACCATCATCATGTTGAAATCTCCGGGAATTACGAATGGGTAAGAGCTGGGACGTGGCGCTGACCTCCGCGCTGCTCATGCGGAGAGACGCGCAGCTGGACCCGCAAAGGCCCGCACACACGCCCCACCCGACCCGAACCCCCGAGGTCCGGATCGGGATCATCACTTGGGGGTCAGGAAATACCAAACTTCAGCAGCTTGATCGCCGCAAAGTCCGTTACATCACCACCCACACGTTTGGTGGCATAGAACAGGACGTGAGGCTTGGCCGAGAACGGGTCGCGCAGAACACGCAGGTCCGGACGCTCGGCGATGGTGTAACCGGCGCGGAAATCACCAAAGGCAATGGCCATTGCATCGACGGCAATGTCGGGCATGTCCTCTGCAATCAGGACCGGATACCCCATCAGACGCGCTGGCTCTCCAGCTGCCAGGCCATCGGACCACAAGAAGCGCCCGTCTGCGTCCTTCATCTTCCGCACCGCACCGGCGGTCTTGGAATTCATGATGAAGTTGGCGTTGGCGCGGTACCGTGCACCCAGCGCATAAACCAGATCGACAACTGCGTCGGCAGGGTTGGCGGCGTCGAAATCACCGGCTGTCCCTGTGGCAACATACCCGAGGTTGCCCCAAGTCCAGATGTCGTTGGCGGCGGCGGGGTGGGTCAGCAGGCCTGTGGGCTTGCCAATACCATCACCGGTAAGGAAAGAGGCCGCCTCAGCGCGGGCAAATTTGTCGGCGATGCGACCAGCCAGCCAGCCCTCGATATCAAACGCGGCATCATCCAGCAGACGTTGGGACGCTTTGGGAAGTGCCGAAAGCTCGTGCAGCGGGATCGAGATACGCTCAATTGTGGGCGTGTCCGTTTCGGTGGTGGAGGTCACCTCGTCGGCCCAACCCGCGCCGGTGTCGGTGCTGTCGATCAGCACGTCAAACGACGTCGCCTCAACCATCACCACATTGGCGACCGACCGAAGCGAAGAGGACGAGCGCAGCACCGACTGGATCATCTCAGCCGTCTGGGGATCAACCAGATAACCGCCTTCGGCATTTACGGCGCTGTTCATCGCCTTGCCTTCCAGCTCAAGGCCGCGCAGCGCGTCATCGTCGCCGCAGCGAAGATAGGACTTGAGCGCCAGCTTGTGGGGGGCGGTGCTGTCGATTTCGGTCGACAGCGCCGGACGGGCAAACGTTGTGGTCTTAGTGTTCAGCATTGCAATCCGCTCTTCCTGCTTTTGGAGTTTTGCATTCATGTCGTCTTGGAACTGGCCAAATTCATTCAAGAATCCGCCCAGGGCGGTCTTGACTTCAGCCATGGAACCACGCTCGGCGTGGCCTTGCATGGGGGAGCTGTCCGCCCCCCGTGCTTGGGTCTCGGTCATGAGAAGCACCTTTAGTTTGAGGATGGATCAGCGGGCTTTGCGCGCCGCCAGGTTGCGGCGGGCATTTTCAAACACCTGCGCCAGGTCGTGAAGCTCGCCCGATTTGCCCTCATGGGCATCCAGACGCGCCTCTGGAAGCATCGGGAAAGTGACAAGTGACACCTCCCAAAGCTCCACTTCCGAAAGGCACCGAAGGCCCCTTTCGTTCTTGTGGGACTTCACCGTGCGATAGCCGATGGAAAGCCCGTCAATTGCACCTGCCTTGGTCAGCGCCGCCGCTTCCCGTGCGCGGGTCACTGACTCAAGCAGACGCCCCTTCACGTAAAGGCCATGGGCGTCTTCACGGACCTCATCCCAGATGCCGATGGGTTCACGCGGATCATGTTGCCATAACATCTTGACCCGACGACCAGCGCCCAAAGATTTGGTGTATGCGCCCTTTTCGACGACATCACCGCTCTGATCCGTGGCCCCAAAAAGTGAGGCGTACCCCTCAATCACGTGATCATCACCCAAGGTCAGAGTGGCATCGAACTGGTGGAATTTTGTCTCCAGTCCGTATGCGGAAAGTGGTTGCATATCAGGCTCCTATCCGCCGATGTTGAAGTCAAGTAGTTGGTTGATCGCCTGCGCCAGGATCACTGAAACAACGCCGAAGACCGCAAGCCAAAGGCGCTTTTCCAGCCGTATCAACGCCACCTCAATTCCCTTGAGGCGGAACGCCAGCGCGTGCCAACGCTCGTCTTGCACCCGCTCATTGGCCTCAATCCGGGCATCAGCGGCGTCGAATGGGGCGTAGAGGTAACGCGAGCCCCCGGTTTTTCGCATCTCACTCATGGTTCAGGTTGCTCCGGCAGCCCCAACATCCTGCGCTTTTCGGCATCACTCAGAAACGCGGACTCACTCACTCGCCGCCAATGCGCGTCACGCTCCGCGGCCAGCGCAGGCACCCCGTCGAGGTCAGGTGTGACCTCCACCACGTCACCCGAAATACCCGACAACCAGTACGAGACCGATGCCCAGACCTTCTGCGCCAACGGCAGAACCGTCAGGCGGTAAAAGGCGCGGTTGGCCTCTGCGTAATTGGCGTAGGTCGCGTCACCCGGTATCCCCAGCAGCATCGGCGGCACACCAAAGGCCAAGGCGATGTCACGTGCGGCGGCGTCTTTGGTTTTCTGGAATTCCATGTCCGAGGGGGAGAAGCCCATCGGTTTCCAATCAAGACCACCCTCAAGCAACATCGGACGCCCAGCGTTCCGTGCGCCCTGATGGTGGCTTTCCAGCTCCATCTGCAAACGGTCGAACTGGTCCTGGCTCATGGTGCCAGCGCCCTCCAACCCCTTGTAAATAATCGCTCCCGAAGGCCGTGCAGCATTGTCCAGCAGCGACTTCGACCACCGCGCAGCTGAATTGTGCACGTCAATAGCCGTTGCCGCGGCCTGGATCGGCGCCAGTCCGTGGTGGTCATCTTGCGGATGGAAGTTGCGGATGTGGCAGATCAATTCCGCCGGATACCGATGCTTGCGACTGCCCACAGTGTAGTCATAGGCCTTGGGCCAGCCGTCGGCACCGGGGATCAAGGACATCCGTTCTGATCGCAGGACATGTAACTCCGCCGGATATCCCGCCTCAGGGATCACCGCTTCCACATAGGCATTTCCCGACAACATCAGCTGCGCAAACGCTGCCTCAAGCAGATCCACGCGGGTTTGCCCTGCGTTTGGACGGTTCAAAAGCATCAGTGCCGGGTGGGTTTCATAGCGGCGTTCAGCGTCGCGGCAGATCACCGGCAAAGCCGCAGCCGCCTCCGCAATAATCTTGACCGCACGAAAGCCCACTGGGTTGCCCAGAAAGCCATTTTTTGTCAGCGACCCCACATCACGTGGGCTCCAAACCACACGGCCGGACGATCCCCAGACCGCCAACTTCGCACTGGCCGAGGCTTTCACCTCGGGTGGTGTGGGTTCAGATTTCTTTAGGAAATCCAGGACCATATGAGCCTCTCCTCAAGTCATACATGAAGAACGGGTGGGCAAGATTGCCCCCCGGTCCCAAAACGCCGATCGCGTCTTGTTCAGGTTGTCGTCAAAGGTTTCGGATTGCGGGATTCAACCGCGATTTCGCAGGGACCAACATGCCCTCCGTCAGTGCCCAGACCAACGCATCCACCCGGTCGGGAGAGCCTTGACCCGAATATCCCGTCAGGGACATTTTGCACATTTCGTCTTCCAGATCAGCAAGCAGGCCCACATGCCGCACGCGGCCTTGTTCGTAGAGCGCTGCCACCGGCTCCGCCCGCGCCACCTTCCCGACGGACGCCCGCACCGCGCGGTAATTCACCGTTGGGTCCACCTGGCGCATCATTGTTTCCACCAGATCGCCACCCTGGTTGACCTCTGCCACCATACGCGCCGCGCCGTGGCGGTGATACGCAGCACAGGCCGCCTCGGCCCACCCCTGCGGTGACACCGCCCGAACCGAGCAATCCTCGATCACCACAGCTGACCATTGCGCCGGATCCCCGGCTTCAATGATGCCAACCACCACAATCCCGCAGGCATCTGATCCCGCGTGCCCCGTCACTGGCGGGTCAACTGCCACAATCACACGGGTCACGGCGGGCATCTCGGCCACCCTTGCCGCGTCAATCGCCGCACGGGTCCACAAGGCCCCTTCCACATCCTCCAGCAACACACCGTCCAGCTCCTGCCGGCCTAAGCGCGTATTGCCATATCTGGCGCGGACTTCCGTCAGGAATGAATCCGCCAGATACGCAGAATTTGCCTCCGTCGGCGCATGGGTGTGGGCCACCCCGTCCCGCGCCAGCAGCTCTTTTAGCACCGCTACATTTCGCGGCGTCGTTGTCACGATCTGCTGGGGGTGGCGCCCCAACCGCAACCCGAACTGCAACATGTCCCAGGTCTCTTGCGCCTTGGGCCATTTTGCCAGTTCATCAGACCAGGCAAGATCAAACTGAGGACCGCGAAGCGCCTCTGGGTCATGGGCGGAATACACCCGCGCCTCTGCCCCATTTGGCCACACAAGCATCCGCTCCCCCGCCACCCATCGCGGCACCCGATCGGGGGGTGAGCACGCAATCAACCCGCTCTCCCCCTTCACCATGACAGCCAGCGCTTGATCGTAGGTCTCACCAATGAGCGCAACACGTCGGGCACGACCCGGCGCCTCTGGCGTTGCCCCCTCCACCATCAAGCGCACCCATTCTGCACCGGCCCGGGTCTTACCTGCACCGCGCCCACCAAGGACCACCCAAGTGGTCCAGTCCCCCTCGGGAGGCAATTGGTGCGGCAAGGCCCAGAACTCGAACAGCCACGGCAGCGCCGCCAAGGCATCATCCTTGAGGCTCCCCAGAAACCTCGCTTCCATGTCCATGTCCGTGTCCGCGCAGGCAAGCCAGGCGGAGCCCGATTTCAACCCGTGCGGCGTCGAGGTCGAGATCACCCGCTCCCCCGATGCCGAACCGTTTACATCCTGCGTCACGTGCCTTCTCCCGCATTTCCATGGTGTAAAGGAAGGCGCCATTCATCTGGCGCACGGCCTTCGTCACATCACCGTCCCCGGCTTCTGGGGTCTGTTCCAACTCGTTGCAGGTAACCTGCAATACTCGCACCGCACGATCGAACGCGTCCTGCGCCTGAAGCGCGAGCGCCTCGGCCGTCGGATTGTCCGAAGGGTCTGCCTTGATAGATTTCGTCATCTGTTGTTACCCCGTGTCCGTGGAAACTCCCGGTCACGAGCAGAATGTGGGGCTGTTTGGTTTTCGTATCCGCCAGGGCCAGTCTGCCCCGCCTCACCCGGACACAAAAAACGGCCCTTGGGGAGGTCCCCCAGGCCGTTTTACCCACATCTTCCAGCGTGCCTATAGAGGTGCCATGGGCCGGGCGGTGGGTCAACAAGTTTTGTATTTTCAAAGGGTTAACGAAGGCAGCGCTGGTTAAGACTCGATTAACTCGGGTGAGCTTCCGTGTTGAAAATCAGGGGATTGAGGCACGCGGAAAAGCCACGCACTCCGCGCGCTCTGTACAAAATTTCTAACGACATGGTGTTTGGGACCAGTGCCGAAAGAATCCAAACCACCGAAAGCGGGGCAAAAGCGCCGGAAAAGTGCGCCAGAGGGGTGAGCGCCAGGGGGCAAAGGGTGGGGGCAAAGGGTGGAGGAACCGGAAGGCGGGCGTTGCCCTCCCCCTTTCCCGCAGCTTCCCCAAACTCTCAGTTCCCGCTGTTGCGCTCCGCCTCAATCTCACGCCAACGCGCAACGTTCCGGTTGTGCTCATCCAGAGTGACCGCAAACGCGTGACCTCCGGTGCCATCGGCCACAAAGAAGATGAAGTCGGATGTGTCTGGGTTCAGGGCCGCCTCAATTGCATCCCGTCCCGGGTTTGCAATCGGTGTCGGCGGCAAGCCGGTGATCACATAAGTGTTCCACGGCGTCTCTGCCCGCAGCTCCGATTGTCGCAGTCCACGCCCCAAAATCCCGCGCCCGTTGGTGAGGCCATAAATCACTGTCGGGTCCGTCTGCAGACGCATCCCTTGATTCAAACGGTTGCTGAACACAGACGCAACAAGCCCACGTTCTCCGGGCACGCTTGTCTCTTTTTCGATGATCGACGCCAGGATCAGCGCCTCTTCCGGCGACGAAATCGGAATACCCTCAGCCCGGTTTTCCCACGCCTCCGCAAGAATACGCTCCTGGGATACCTGCATCTCCGCCAGCAGTCCCGCCCGGTCTTCACCTCGGCTCACTTCGATCGTCGTCGGTGCCAGCATCCCCTCAGCAGGAATATCCAGAACCTCACCTTCAAGGAATTCAGCCGCCATCAGCCCCTGCACCACCTGCCAACTGGTCAACCCCTCCGGGATCACCAGCCGGTATAACATCGGCGCCCCGGCATCGACCAAAGCAGCATATTCTGCAGGCACACCCTCCTCATAGGCAAACCGCGCAATCTCTTCGACCTCACCGGTGCCCGGCAGCCGTTCGCTCAACCGCAACTGCCCGGTGCCGGAATTCCGCAACACATAGGTCGCACGATAGCGGAACGACGATGGGCCACCGGCGGTGATAATATCCAGCACCTCTTCCATCGTGGCCCCCGCCGGGATCTCGTAATTGCCAAACCGCAAGTCACCTGATCGCTCTACCGTCCGAACCCCAACCCGAAACACCGCAGCGGAGCGGATCGCCCCTGCGGCCTGCAATCGTTCCGACACCCGCGCCAGCGTATCACCCTGCTCGACCTCAAAGAACGCGGCCACCTCAAGTGGGCCGTCCCCGACCCATTGGCGCTGCCCCCACCCCAAAGCGGCAGCCACCGCAATCAGGGCAACAATCAGGAACGACATTCCATTGGCGGCAATGTGTTTCCACATGGATCTAGACCCGCCCCATGATCAGGCACGCATTGGTGCCACCAAACCCAAAGGAGTTCGACTGAACGACGTTAATCTCCCCCTCCTGTTTGGCATTCGCGCACAGGTTGATCGCCGTCTCAACTGACGGGGTGTCGAGGTTGATTGTCGGTGGCGCCACATTATCGCGGATTGCGAGGAGCGAGAAAATCGCCTCAATCGCACCCGCAGCACCAAGAAGGTGGCCGGTCATCGATTTGGTGGAGGACATACGCAAATTGGCACAATGGGCGCCCATCACCCGCTCCACAGCGCCCAGTTCAATTGTATCTGCCATGGTCGAGGTGCCGTGCGCATTGACGTAGTCTACTGCCGACGGCTCCAGCCCTGCCCGCTTCAGGGCCGCCCGCATCGCCCGTTCCGCGCCCCCATGGTTGGGTGGCGGTGCGGTGATGTGGTGCGCATCCCCTGACAGGCCGTAACCCAGGATTTCGCCGTAGATTTTGGCGCCACGTGCTTTGGCGTGCTCGTAGTCCTCAAGAACCACCATACCCGCGCCTTCCCCCATGACAAAGCCATCGGAATCGCTGTCCCAGGGGCGCGACGCCTTCTCAGGCTCATCGGGGCGTTTGGTCGATAACGCCTTACATGCGTTAAACCCCGCAATGCCAACTTTGCAGATCGGGCTTTCCGCGCCGCCCGCAACCATAACGTCAGCGTCACCCCATTGAATCAACCGCGCCGCATCTCCAATCGCGTGGGCGCCTGTCGAACAGGCCGTCACAACCGAATGGTTCGGCCCCTTGAACCCATAGCGGATCGAGACATGGCCCGAGATCAGGTTGATCAACGCCCCCGGCACAAAAAACGGCGATACCCGGCGCGGACCGCGCTCATTCAACACCAACGACGTTTCCGCGATGGAAGACAAACCGCCAATGCCGGCGCCCATCAAACATCCTGTGCGCTCCAGACTCTTGGTGTCGCTTGGTGTCCAGCCGGCGTCTTCAACCGCCTGAACAGCCGCTGCCACGCCATAAAGGATGAATTCGTCAACTTTGCGCTGTTCTTTCGGCTCCATCCACTGATCGGGATTAAACGTGCCATCAGTGCCATCGCCGCGGGACAATTCGCAGGCATAAGTCGTGCCATACCCCGTTGGATCAAACCGCGTGATCGGGCCCGCGCCCGACTGGCCGGCCAAAATCCTGCTCCACGTCTCCTCGACGCCTGTTGCCAAAGGCGTCACCAGCCCCAGCCCCGTCACAACCACTCGCCGCATGACCATTCCCTTTCCCAAACGCCTATACCAACGTCTTTGCGGGTTCAGATACCGGAAAGGCATGACATGGCGCAATCCCTGCCCGCATTGTTCCGGCGGCCTGTCGCCACAAGCCCTGCTTCTGGTCCGGAATACTGGCAAAATCCGAACTCGCCATCAAAGCGGGCGTCCGTTGCGGCGCCTGCCCCCGCAAAACGCGGCTTGGTGCGCGCAGGGGGCCGCAAATGGCGGCGCAAATGGCGGCGCAAACCGGGCCGCACAAGCGCCCCGCCATGAATGGCGGGCGCGAAACGCACGGCGAAACTGCACAGTTTCGCCCCTGGACAAAGAAGAACGGCGCCCGGATCACTCCGAACGCCGTCAATTCTTGTATCAGAAACGTTTACTGAGCTTCCGTGATGAACTTCGTCGCGTCACCAAACGTCTGGATGGTTTCAGCCGCATCATCGGGGATTTCGATGCCGAATTCCTCCTCAAAGGCCATCACCAACTCGACGGTGTCGAGCGAGTCGGCGCCGAGGTCGTCGATGAACGACGCGGCCTCAACCACTTTGTCTTCGTCGACGCTCAGGTGCTCAACAACGATCTTTTTCACGCGGTCTGCGATGTCGCTCATCTTCGGTTCCTCATCGTTTTTTTCGGGTTTGCACCAAATCAGTGCGCCCCCGGTTTCAGTCGTGCCGTTCCGGCCGCTCGAGTTGCCCCACACCACCGATTAGAGGTGGGAAAGGCTGACCGGCGGGACAAGCCCCCCCGTCGAAATCTGCGCCGCCTATAGCATATGACGCGCCCATGGCAATGCCCAGCGACTGCCTTTCTGACCTTAGGTCAACACACGCCACGGCGGTTTCAGAGCATCGCCATGCCGCCATTCACGTGCAGCGTTGTGCCAGTCAGATACCCCGCCTCCGGGCTTGCAAGGAACAATACAGCCGCCGCAATTTCGTCCGGGGAGCCCATGCGACCTGCGGGGATTTGCGCAAGTATCTTGCTCTTTTGATCGTCCTTCAGCTTGTCGGTCATCGCAGTTTCGATAAAACCCGGTGCGACGCAATTGACCGTGATCCCGCGGCTCGCAACTTCATAGGCAAGCGATTTTGACATCGCCACCACACCCGCTTTGGACGCTGCGTAGTTGGCTTGTCCGGGGTTACCTGTGGCTCCCACAATCGACGTAATGTTTATGATCCGGCCCCAACGCGCCTTCATCATACCACGCAACGCGCCCCGACACAGCCGCATCGTAGAGGTCAGGTTTACCTCCAGAACGCTGGCCCATTCGTCGTCGGACATCCGCATGAACAGGTTGTCTCGGGTGATTCCGGCGTTGTTAACCAGAATATCAAGCGAACCCATCGCTGCAATCGCGGCTTTCGGCAGCGCCTCTACCGCGTCCCGGTCGCTCAGGTTGCAGGGCAACACATGAGCGCGGCTCCCCAGCTCAGCGGCCAGCGCCTCCAGTGGCTCCACCCGTGTGCCAGACAGGCCAACACATGCACCCGCCCCATGTAACTGCCGCGCAATTGCCGCGCCAATTCCACCCGACGCCCCGGTCACAAGTGCATTTTTTCCCGTTAGATCAAGCATATCCGCCCCTTGCCTCTTTCGAATTACTATTCCGTAACCGCAGATCCGGGCCCCGTGCCAGGCAACGCTTCCCGCTCACCCAACAGCCACCGAGCTACATCCGCAACATCAAACGCCAGCGAAATCACGATGACCACCAATGAGATGGAGATCAAGCGGCGTGGCCACGCCGGCATATCTGCGCGCCGGATTTGGCTCCACAGGTATATCGCAGCTGGCGTCCATAGCAGGATATGGGGCAGGCCCAGCAGCCGCACGTAGCCCAACTGAGCATAGAGCCAGAAAACCCCGCCCGCCCCCAATGCCGCCGCCGCCAGCGTCACAATCCCCGCAAGACGGCTCTGGCGCCAGAACAGGAAGCTCAGCGGCAGCAAGAACACGCCAAACAGCAGGATATTCAGCCAGATCTGCACCCAAGCCGGTTGCAGGGCGACGGCCTCATTAAAGGTCACCGCATCAATCCTTCAATTGCTTTCGCCACATCATCCGATGTGCCGACGGCTGTTGCCGTGATTGACCGGTCGATGCGTTTGACCATCCCCGACAGGGCCTTGCCCGCGCCAATCTCATACATCTCGGTGACCCCTTCTTCGGCCATCCAGGCCACGCTTTCACGCCAACGGACACGGCCCGTGACCTGATCCACCAGATGATTGCGGATCAACATGGCAGAGCTTTCGGCCCGCGCGATCACATTACCCACCAGCGGCACAACCGGCGCTTCCATATCCACATGGGACAGCGCCTCTGCCATGACGTCGGCAGCAGGCAGCATCAGCGCGCAATGAAACGGCGCTGACACCGGCAGCATCAGCGCCCGTTTCGCACCCTGCGCCTTGGCGATCTCACACGCCCGTTCAACCGCAGCTTTTGTGCCCGAGATCACAACTTGCGCCGGGTCATTGTCATTGGCGGCCTCGCAGACCTCACCTTGCGCGCCTTGCGCGGCGATCTCTTCCACTGCCGCCAGATCAAGCCCCAGGATTGCCGCCATTGCGCCCTCACCCGCCGGAACCGCGGCCTGCATTGCCTCACCCCGCAGGCGCAAAAGCTGCGCTGTATCCGCCAAACTCAAAGATCCGGCCGCACATAACGCCGAATATTCGCCCAGGGAATGGCCCGCCACATAAGCCGCTGCCGTCACCTCCACCCCTTCGGCTTTCAGGGCCGCCATCGCCGCCAGCGAGGTCGCCATTAGGGCCGGTTGCGCGTTGCGGGTCAGAGTAAGCGTCTCAATCTCGCCGTCCCAGATCAGCGCCGACAGCGCCTCTCCCAGGGCGTCATCAACTTCCTGAAAGACCGCGCGTGCCGCCGGATAGGTGGTGGCCAGATCGCGGCCCATACCGATGGTTTGCGCTCCCTGTCCGGGGAAAATGAAGGCTCGGGTCATGGTAGGCCCCTTTCATGCGCTGTGGGTCATTGACGTCGCTCTAAGTGGGCTAACGCAGGCAAGGGCGCGCTGCAATCCTGCAAGGGCGCGCACAACGCGAAAACGGCGGTCCCCACCTCCGGGAACCGCCGCTCTGGCCTCACGCCAAAGGTGTTGGAAACGCGCCTACCAGCTCTCCATCTCAAGGGTCACATCACAACCGGCTGCCCCGAAAGTGCCGATCCAAACATCGACGCGACCGTTCAGGCCTGACAGGTCATGGATGCTCAACTTCGGCTGAAGTCTGCCCCGGCTGTCATCATCAAAATACCAGGTGCCGTTGCTGTCACGGACCATAAGCGTTGTGTCACACCGACCGCCGTTGCCATTGCTGCTGCTCCAGGCTTCAATCTCAAGCCGGTTGTAACTTTGCATCCCCGTGATGTTGAACGAGAACGTTGGCTCCGCCGTATAGTAGCCGACGGCAGACACGCCGTAGCCGGAACACGCAGACACGTTGTGCGGGCCACCCGCAAATGAGGAATAGCGGTCTGGCGACCACATCCCGGTGCCGGTGCCGGAGGCTGGCGTACCAATCAAGGCTGAGGTCGGGCAGGTGTATTGCGTCGGCGTCGGATCCGGGTCCGGAATGGGATCAGGATCGGGGTCCGGATCAGGGGTCGGATCGGGATCGGGAGTCGGATCAGGAGTCGGATCGGGATCAGGGTCCGGATCAGGGGTCGGATCAGGATCAGGGGTCGGATCAGGGTCCGGGTCAGGGGTCGGATCGGGATCAGGGGTCGGATCAGGATCAGGTGTGCCGCCGCCAGTACCAGGATCACACGAGCCGCCTGTGCAATTCTCACCTGCTGTCGTGTCAGGCTGCACTTCAAGATGGCTGTCCCATGCCGTCTCGAACATGCCACCCTGCAACTCGCCCTGCACCGCGCCGGTATGAGTATTCAGCGCGGCATCGGTGGACGTCGACACGGCGACGCCAAGGCCAACCATCACGGCCATCACAACGACATACTCAACCGTCGCGCCGCCCTCTTCATCTCTTGCAAACCGGTGGTACGCCAAAGGGGTACTCCATTCCTGTTCCTGCGGGGCCAATTGGCCCCAATTCACCATCGCCGACCCTGTCCGGACGGCACTGTCCAACCCTTTGGTGCCTGTGCATCATGGTCAGAATGGGGCAGAAACCGGGAATCCACGTGGCATTAGCGGTGTTAACCCGCGCAGGCCCCGGAAAAACCCTTGCGTTGCTGGCCGCCAAGGGTGGACATAGGCACCCCTTGAGCCTAAGAGCGCCCAACCTTGCTGAATATATTGATCGGCGTGATCCCTCGTGGCCGGGGGGCAAGGATATCAATGCCCGGCCTTTGAAACGCGCCCGTGAACATGAAATGGAGTTCCCATGCCTCTTTATGAGCATGTGATGATTGCGCGTCAGGACTTGTCCAACACGCAGGCCGAGGCTCTGAACGAGCACTTTGGCACCGTCCTTTCCGACAATGGCGGCACCGTGGTCGACACCGAATATTGGGGTGTTAAGACCATGGCCTACAAGATCAACAAGAACCGCAAGGGTCACTATTCCTACATTCGCACCGACGCGCCGTCGGAAGCGATCCAGGAAATGGAACGCCTGATGCGCTTGCATGACGACGTGATGCGTGTGCTGACCATCAAAGTTGACGCCCACGAAGATGGCCCGTCAATCCAGATGCAAAAGCGCGATGAACGTGACACCCGCCGCGAGCGGCGTTGATTCCCGCCTGTGATTCCCGCCTGTGATTCTTTCGAAAGGACATTCCAATGGCCGCTAAACCATTCTTCCGCCGCCGCAAGACCGACCCCTTCGAGGGCGACAATGCGCCGAAGATCGACTATAAAGATACGCGCCTTCTACAGCGCTATATTTCCGAGCGTGGCAAAATCGTGCCGTCACGCATCACCGCCGTTGGCGCCAAGAATCAGCGTGCGCTTGCAAAAGCAATCAAACGCGCCCGGTTCCTGGCCCTTCTGCCTTACGCTGTGAAATAAGGGGACGACACCATGGACGTTATCCTTCTGGAACGTGTGGCGAAGCTGGGTCAAATGGGCGAAGTGGTCTCTGTTAAAGAGGGCTACGCGCGCAATTTCCTGCTGCCGCAAAAGAAGGCGCTTCGCGCCAATGAGATGAACCTCAAGGCTTTTGAAAGCCAGAAAGTGCAACTTGAAACGCACAATCTGGAAACAAAATCCGAGGCTGAAAAGCTTGGTGAAAAGCTGGCAGGCCAGCAGTTCATCATCATCCGATCGGCGTCTGATTCCGGTGCGCTTTATGGCTCCGTCACCATCCGTGACGCGGCTGAAGTGGCAACGGAAGAAGGCTTCACCGTTGATCGCAAGCAGGTTGTTCTGACCGCACCGATCAAAGACCTTGGTCTGCATATCGTTATGGTCAAGCTGCACCCCGAAGTGTCGGTTGAGATTGAACTGAACGTTGCCCGCTCCCCCGAAGAAGCAGAGCTTCAGGCCTCCGGTAAATCCATTCAGGATCTGGCCGCTGAGGAAGAAGCACAAGCCGAATTCGAGATCGCGGAACTGTTCGATGATATCGGCGCTGCTGGCATGGACGATGATGGCGACACCCCGGCCCCTGCGGCTGACGATGCGCCGGCTGAGGAAAACGACGAGGACTAATCTCGCCGATCTATGCCGATCACGAAAAAGTTGGGCCGTCTCCGTGTGGGGGCGGCCTATTTCTATGGAACACGCATCTGACACGAGGCCCGCCATGCTCCGCGCCCTGCCCTTCTTGCTCCTCCTCACCTCCCCCGCCCTGGCGCAGGACCCGGTGGATGACGGCACCGCCAACCTGCCCGACACGGTACTTGCGTTTGCCGAGCAGACAGAGGCCCCGCAGGTCGCGTCAGGTGTCACCTTCGACGAAGAGGTCATCACCGGCGCACTGGCGCGGCCCTGGGGGCTGGCGGTGCTGCCAAACGGCGCGGGTTATATCGTGACCGAACGTGGCGGCACTCTGCGCCACATTACCCGCGATGGCACCTTGGGGCCAGAAATCCGCAATGTGCCAGCCGTCCGTGCGATGCAGCAGGGTGGCTTACTGGACGTGGCCCTTGCCCCGGATTTTGCGGACACCCGCACCATCTACCTTACCTATGCGTCGCGTATCGGCCTCGCCAATTCTGCGACCGCCGCTGCCCGCGCGATCCTGTCCGAGGATCTGACCCAGCTGACGGATGTCACCGAAATCTTCCGCCAAACCCCGGCCTCTCTTGTCCCGGCTCATTTCGGCAGCCGTATCCTGCCCCTGGCTGACGGCACGCTTGTGATCACCACCGGCGACCGCTTCACCCCTGAAAACCGCGAACTGGCCCAAGACCCCAGCACCTCCTACGGCGTCATTGTCCACATCACGCCAGACGGCGCGCCGGTGGGGGAGCCTATCACCGAGGATGCCCTGCCCGAGGTTCTCAGCTACGGGCACCGCAATGTGCAGGGTCTGGCGCTGCAACCGGGCACAGACCGGCTTTGGGTGCTGGAACATGGCCCCGCTGGCGGGGATGAGTTGAACATCATCACCCGCGGCGCGAATTACGGCTGGCCCCTCGTCAGCTACGGCGTGAATTACAACGGCTCGGATGTCGGCGCCGGTGAGCAGGCCCATGCGCCCAGCTTCACCGAGCCGCGCTACTACTGGGATCCGTCCATCGCGCCGTCCGATCTCATCTTCTACGAGGGTGAGATGTTCCCCGACTGGCAGGGTGACATCCTGATGGGCGCACTGGCAGGCCAGACGCTGGTGCGCCTGGAGGTGGCTTCGGACGGGGAGCGCAACACCATCATCGGTGAGGAACGTTTTCGCACCGGCCAGGGCCGCGTGCGCGATGTGGCCGTGGACGCAAACGGGGCGATCCTCATTCTTATCGACGACGATCCCGGCGCGCTGATCCGCCTGACGCCAGCGGAGGAATAACGTCTAGCTGGCCGTTCGGCTGGCTCGCAGCGCGATGACAGCGGCCAATCCAAGGCACATCGCCCCAACCCGGTTAATCAGGCGCATCACAAATGGCCCCTGCAAACGGTCGCGCATCGCGCTGGCCAACGCCAGCCAGCCAAACCCGTTCAAACCTGCCACGGCAAGAAACGTTGCAGTCAGGATCGAGAATTGTGCGAGCGCTGGCGCAGAAGGGTCGATGAATTGCGGGACAAAGGCCATGTAGAACACGGGGCCCTTGGGGTTCAACGCGCTGATCAGGATTGACTGCCGAAAGAGCCTCCAAAGTGACCGCTCGGGCGCATCGTCTTGGGTGCGGATACCCTCAACCGGGGCGACCCAGAGTTTGTAGGCCAGCCACAGCAGGTAAAGCGCGCCGATCATCTTCATTGCCGTGAACAAGCCAACCGAGGCCGCAAGAACCGCGCCAGCTCCCGCAAGCGACACGCTCATCCCAATGAACGCGCCCACCACCACACCCGGCACGGTCGCAAAACCCGACCGCATTCCATCTCGGATCGCGTATGTCACCGTCAGCACGATATTCGGGCCGGGAATCAACACAACCACGGCACTTGCCAGTGCAAAAGCCAACCAGGTCTCAAACGTCATTGCTGTTCCTTCACGCAGTTTCAGGACAGCTGATCACAACTCCCCCCGGAACGCAAAACGACCCGCCGATAAGGGCGGGCCATTCGCAAAACTGACGCTCAGGTCAGATCAATTAGTTGTACCAAGTCTCCATCTGCAGCGTCGCACTGCACAGATCCCTGCCGTAGGTGCCAACCCAGATGTCATAAACGCCGGAGGCTGCATCGGCGCCATACAGGTTCACGGATGGGTTCAGGTTGCCGTGGCTGTCATCGTCAAAGAACCAGTTACCGTTGGCGGCATTGACCAGAAGAACCGTATCGCAGCTGGCAACAGCGCGAATTTCAAGGCGGTTATACTGCTCCATACCGGCGATCTGGAATTCGAAATCGGGGCTCGAGATTACGTAACCCGAGTGGTTCCAGCCGCAGTCACGAAGGCTCTGGCTGCCTCCGGCAGTCACGGAATAGCTATTGGGGGAATAGAGATCCTGGCCAGTGGTGTAGCCAGTTTGGACGCCATCATTTTCCCAAGCGGGACAGGCGGCGGCGACTCCAGTGGATAAAACAAGGGCGGTTGCGGCTACAAGAATCTTTTTCATTTGTGTTACTCCGAAAAATTTTTGTCTTGGAAGGGGGTAGTCGGTCGTTGAAATTTGGCGTCTAAATTTTGGTGTTTGATGTTGCCCCGGTCTGTAGGGGTGACGAGGGCAACATCGTTTTTTTCGGGTGTCGGGAAAAGGCTGGAATTCCTTACCTCAACCCCTTGGAGATGGCCCCCCGGAGGCGCGTTTATCCACGCCGCCCGAGGGGATGATCCGGATCAGAAGTTCCAGGTCTCCAACTCGATCTCGGCCTGACATGTGATCGACGGGCCAAACGTGCCAACCCAGATATCCACCCGGCCATTCAATGCCGCAGTATCCGTCAGGTTCAGCGCAGGCTGCAATGCGCCGCCGCTGTCGTCGTCGAAGTGCCAGTTGCCCTGAGCGTCGTTGACCAGAAGCGTGGTGTCACAAACGCTATCCACCTCAATCTCAAGGCGCCCGTAGGTCTCCATCCCCGAAAGGAAGAAGGTGTAGTGCGGACCTGCGTTGGCCACGCCCAGACCAGGGACATCCGCGCAGCTTGAAAGCGGCGTCACGCCACCGGCTTGCACGATGTATGTGTCGGGGCTGTAAAGCTCCTGACCATCGCTGGTAACGGGAATGCCCTGTAAGCCCACGGTTGGGCAACCGCCCACTGGTGTCGGGACAGGTGCCGGCGCAGGTGCAGGTGCGGGCGCTGGGACCGGAACTGGCGCAGGAGCCGGAACTGGCACTGGCGCCGGAGCAGGTACTGGCACCGGAGCTGGGGCCGGAGCAGGTGCTGGTGCTGGTGCCGGTTGAACAACCGGGATCGCCTGAAGGGTATATGTGCCCGAACAGTTGTTACCACCGTAAAGCCCAACCCACACATCAATCCGACCGTTCAAGGCCGCTTGATCCGAGATCGTCAATTCCGGCTGCAATTGGCCATGGCCGTCATCATTGTAGTACCAGGTCGTATCTGCACCGTTGACCAGCAACGTCGCATCACACTGGGTTTCGGCATACATCAACAACTCGTAACCAGCCATTCCCGTCAGTGTGATCGAATACTGCGGTACTTCACTTGCACTGCCACCGCCCTGGATATCCGGGCAATCCCGGATGGACACGCCGCCTGTGGCTTGGGTGATGTAGCTCAGCGGTTGCAGAAGCTGGCTTGCGTCAAACTGCAACGCGGGACCAGGGACCTGCCATGTGGGGCAGCCCGCAAGGGTTGGTGCCGGAACGGGTGCAGGAGCCGGAGCGGGTGCAGGGGCCGGAGCAGGCGCCGGGGCGCCGCCAACCCCCTGAACTGACAGCGTCGCAGGGCAACCGCCGCCAGAGAATGTGCCAACCCAAACGTCGACACGGCCATTGGCCGTGCCTGCGGGAAGGGTCACGCCTGGCTGAAGGCCATTGCGGTCATCGTTAAAATGCCACTGGCCCGAGGAGTCGTTCACCAACAGCGCCGGGTCACAGCTGGAGGTGACGTAAATGTCCAACCCACGTCCGGCCATACCCGTCAGGTTCAGGGTGTAATCCGGGGCGGCACGGAACTGGCCGTAGCCAAGAGTACCCAATCCGCATTGGTCCAACGCGAAGTTGCCACCCGCCTGAACCGCCAAGTTCTGGGGCAGATTCAACTGGGACCCGTCAAAAGATAAGCCACCCTGGGATAGCTGGTAATTGGGGCAGGCCATTGCGGCGCCGCCCATTGCAAACAATGCAATCGCGCTTGTGGTCAAAAGACGCATAGTTGTTTTGTCCTTCCTGTTTGGTCGCCGGCGAGGGGAGCCGAGCGCACCGTATTAAGACGTAATGATGTTACGCTATGGGAAATCGTCAAACCGCCAAACTGCGGAAACCCTGACCTTCGCTTTCAAAATAACGATATCGGGCGGCATGATAACCACCAACCCGCTAATTTCCCAAGCGAAAAATTTTTGGGGATGCGGCCCCGGGCACAAAACCCGGGGCCGCAATAGAGGGACTCAATCGCCGAAGATGCGCTGCCACCAGCTCAGCCGCGGGGCCGGACCGGAGGAGCGGATGACGGCAGTGTTGGCGCCAGAGATGACGGCGGTGTTGGCACCGGAGATGACAACTGTGTTGGCACCAGCAGGGGCGGCGTCAGCAACCTCGGCCATCAGTTCAGCCATGTCAGCAACACCTGCGCGGGGGGCCACAAGTGTGACAACGGGCGCGACATCAGCACTTGGCGTCAGCACACGGGCGATGTGTCCACGGGGAACCGGCGTGATGGATGTGCGCGGCGCATATGAGCGAATCTCAGGTGACAACGACGCGATAGCGCCGTGATTGAGCGCCGTTACGCGCGATGTGGACAGGGTGTAGCCAAGGGGCGCACGTAAGGTGGTGGTGGGCAGTTGGGTGATGACAGCACGATTGCCGAGGCCCAGCTGCGCCGCAAGGGCGCTTGGGTTCAGGAAGCTCGACATATCTTGCGCCGCAAGCGGCGTGGCGAGTGTGGCGGCCAATACGGCCAGAACGGGGAGAGAACGTTTCATGGTTTTACTACTCGATTAATGAATGGGAAAGGAAATGGGCGCCCTGCCCCGTTATATGGTCGGGACAAGGCAGGGCTGGGCGGGGTCAGAGGGAGGGCCAGGGGATCAGCGGCCCACGTGGGAACGCACCACGCGGATTTGCAAAGCCATATGGAACCTCGATCCGGGGCATCGCGATCCGGGGCATGGTCGGGAAGCGGTGGCCGAATTGGTATGGGTTCACCTGTGCAAACGGAACCGTGCGCGGAAACGTATGTGGCATCAGACGGGGCACCGAACGTGGTGCCAAACTTGGCGCCAAACCCAGCAAGGAGCGTGGGGTGTTCCAGCCGAACAGGTCATGGGCGCGCGGGTAAACCGGCGCGGGGAGCGTCTCAAAGCGCTCTTCTATCTCGAGCGCGTAATCCTCCCACTCGTCAGCATACAGCCCCAGCCGCTTGTCGGCGTCAGCCTGTGCTTCAGGTGACAGATGTGGATGGGGGACAGCGTCGGCCCCAGGCACGCCGCAATCAAAGCCGAGACGGGCGCACATCTCGACCATGCGAGCAAACGACGGCGTGTTGTAAGCCGAAATTCCGTGCGTGGGTGTGACGTGAACGGGGGTGACGTACGGGTAGGTCTGGACCACGATCGTGTCGGCCTGGGCGGCGGAAACTACCGCAGACAGGCCAATCGCGGTGGCGATGGTGAATTTAAACATGGGATTAAGCCTTTGGTAAAATACATGGGTTCAAGAGGTGTTCAAAAAGTAGGTGCTAGAAAAAAGTCTTCAAAATGTGCCGGTGTTCGGCGATGGACCAAGAATGCGCTTACCCGGCGCTGTTTTTCAAAAGCGGGGCGCCGTTATCGGATAACAACGTGGTTTTTCCCAACAAAAAAGGCGGCCCGCGAGGGCCGCCCTTTGATTTACCTGGCTCGCAGATGCGGCTGGGTTATTCCTCGTCAAGCGCTTCCACAGCGGCTTTGAGCTCATCCTTGGAGACCTCTTTTTCAACCACCTCAGCCATCTCGCCGATGAAATCAACAACCTTGTCCTCAAACAGCGGCGCGCGGACTTGTTGCTGTGCGGCCTGATTCTTCTGGATGAACTCAAAGAACGCCCGTTCCTGGCCCGGATGCTGGCGCGCCTGGGTCATGATCGCCTGGGTCATCTCAGAATCCGAAACCTGCACATCGTTCTTTTGACCCAGCTCTGCCAGCAGCAGACCCAGTTTCACCCGACGTTCGGCCAGTTTGGTGTGCTCATCCGTTGTCTCGATCTCGGGGTGATCGTGACCTTCAACTTC
>JAESTV010000067.1 GCA_016763475.1 Roseicyclus sp. | reverse complement strand
TGGATCAGGCTTGCGCCCATTGTCCAAGATTCCCCACTGCTGCCTCCCGTAGGAGTCTGGGCCGTGTCTCAGTCCCAGTGTTGCTGATCATCCTCTCAAACCAGCTATAGATCGTAGACTTGGTAGGCCATTACCCCACCAACTATCTAATCTAACGCGGGCCAATCCTTTCCCGATAAATCTTTGCCCCGAAGGGCTTATACGGTATTACTCTCAGTTTCCCGAGGCTATTCCGTAGAAAAGGGTATGTTCCCACGCGTTACTAACCCGTCCGCCGCTCCTCCCCGAAGGGAAGCGCTCGACTTGCATGTGTTAGGCCTGCCGCCAGCGTTCGTTCTGAGCCAGGATCAAACTCTCAAGTTGGAAGATCATTGCTGATCTAACCTTGACGTTCGAACCTCTGCACATCGATCTTAACCCTGCAAAGGATCAAGATCAGTCTTCTGTTTGTTGTGCTTCAGGTTTCAGAAGAAACCGAAAGCCGTCCAAACAGTGAAGCTGACACTAGATAATCGCTAAACACCGAGGTGCGTTGCTACTAGCGCGATATGAAGAGGTTGATCCATCGAATGAACCAAACCGCCCACATATCTCTTCGAATATATATCAATGTCAAAGAGCAGGAGACAACAATTCACCAGCTACGTTCAAAATTTTCGAACGCGGCTCGCTTCAAACTGCCTCAATTTTTTGCCTCCTTGGCTGTCTGCGTTTCCGCTTCTGGCCCTCTTGGCGACCCGTTGGAGCATCTCTGCGCCGCCGGTGAGGGCTATCTACGGTTTGGTGCTGAGGGTCGCAAGTGCTTTTTTGCAGAAATATGACATTTTTTGGAAAGAAGCCGTTTGGCCCATGTTTTTAAGGGTTTTTGCTGCGGGGGAATCCGCACAGGTGGTGGTGGAGCCTGGCTTACCCTTGGTCAATTTGGCGACTCATATGGTCTGAATCGGGGGCCTCTTGTGGTTATCCCCAGACCGATACCCAAATGTGGGGTGCCATGGAGGGGTTCCACCAGAGACTCGCGCCCGATTCAGGCGAGTCGCGCCTTGGTCGTACGGAATCGAGTCGCCAGCAGGGCCAAAGTGATCGCCAGATAGATCAACGGCTCGATCTGGAAGCCTTTCGCCAGCCACACGTAATGCACCGCCCCCAAAACGGCCGCCGGATAGGCCAGCTTGTGCAGTTTACGCCACGCGACGGGGCCGATCTTGCGGACGGCGAGGTTGTTGGAGGTCACCCCCAGCGGGATCAGGCACAGGAAACCCGCCATCCCGATGGTCACATAAGGCCGCTTTACAACGTCGGCCCACATGGCCGAGATCAATTGAACATCCAGCAGCGCCCATACAAGCAAGTGCGCCAACACAAAGAAGAACGCCAATACGCCAATGGCGCGGCGCCAGCACAGCAGGTTCAGCCCCAGATGCTGGCGCAACGGCGTCACCGCAAGGCCCGCAAGGATCAGCTGGATCGCCATCTTGCCATAGGCGTGTTCCAGCGCCTCAATCGGTTCCACCCCCAAGCCGCCCGTTGCCGCCAGGTAGAACAGCCAACCGCCATAGGCGGCCCCCGCCATATAGAGGGTCCACCTCGGAACCCGCCGCAGGCCACCATTTATCGTCTGCATCGGGATCATTGGATCAAGACAACCGCTTTAGGCACAACAATCGCCCTGCCGGGGGAGCAACACGTTTGAACAGGACAAACATAGGTGGACCCATTGGTGCCTGTCCTCGGGCATCGCCAAGGTCTCGCACTGTCCGCAGTTCGGGCAGGTCAGAACCGACATCAGGTTGATCGGCGATCCAGCCATAAGGCACCTCCTGCAAAGGCGAATGCGATCGCCGCAATCGGGAGCAGCACGCTATCGCGATAGACGACGGACAAAAGCCCGCTCAAGCCCGCCGCCCCCAGAAGGACAGGAAGGATCGGAAGCACGCAACACAGCAAGGCGAAAACGCCCGTTCCACCGGATAGCCACGCGAATAGGCGGAATTTACGCATTAGTGGAACTCATCAAGGTCCATGCCCTCATACAGGGACGTGACTTCATCCGCGTAGCCGTTGAACATCAACGTCGGCTGGCGCTGAGCGAACAAGCCGCCGCCGATGCGTCGCTCACTGGCCTGGCTCCACCTGGGGTGGTCAACCTCAGGGTTCACGTTGCTGTAAAAGCCGTATTCGTTGGCTGAGTATTCGTTCCAGCTGGCGCGCGGCTGATCTTCGACCAGGCTGATACGCACAATGCTCTTGATGGATTTGTAGCCGTACTTCCACGGTACCACCAAACGCATCGGCGCGCCGTTCTGGTTCGGAATGTCGCGCCCATAGATACCCGTCGCCATTATGGTCAGCGGGTGCATCGCCTCATCCAGACGCAGACCTTCGCGGTACGGCCAGTCCAGGACAGGGGAGCGCAGGCCCGGCATCTCATCCGGGCGGTTGGCGGTTTCAAAGGCCACATACCGCGCGCCGTCCTGGACCCCGACGCGGTTCAGCAGGTCAGCCAGCTCAAAGCCGTTCCACGGCACCACCATCGACCACGCCTCAACACAGCGCAGTCGGTAGATGCGTTCTTCAACCTCAACCTCGGACATGATGTCTTCAAACGAATAGGTGCCGGGGTTGTCGACAAGGCCGTCAATTTCCACCGACCAGGGGGACGTCACCAGCGTATGGGCATTGCGCGCCGGGTCATCCTTGCCAGTGCCGAATTCGTAGAAGTTGTTGTAGGTGGTGATCTCCTCAAAGGTGTTGGGCTCCATCGCCTCCATCGCCTCCTGCGCCTGTGCGCTGCCTCCGATCAATCCCGCCCCCAGCATGGCGCCGGAGCCTGCGATCAATTGGCGGCGGTTCAGGAATAGATGTTCCGGCGTGACGTCGTCCCAGGTCAGGTTCGATGTGTAGCGGCGGGCCATAAGTTGTCTCCTCGTGCATCTGTCCCGGCGTTGATGCACCAGAAGTCGGCAAATCCCCAAGGGCTGACATCCAATATCACGCAACGGTTAGGGAATGTGATGCAGCCCTTTGGGGAACAACGCCGGCTGGGTGCAAAGCCGGTCCGTCGCCGGCACCCGGGGTGAACGGGCAGAACGCCGGGGCAAAGAGACATCACAGTCCGGGCGTTTTCCTCAACCCGCCGGATCTAACCGATCCATCGGCGTACTTGACCCATCCGGCTGCACCAGCCGCACATGGCCCCGCCGCATCCGGCGCGGCTCACTCACGCCAACCGAATGCGCAATAACCTCCACCTCTTTCACGATGTTCCTGACGAAATTCGCCACACGTACCTCCTTGTCTTCCACCACCAGCCCTTCCTGGAACCGGGGGTTGTGGGTCGTGATCCCGGTCGGGCAGGTATTCTTGTGGCACTTCAGCGCCTGAATGCAGCCCAGCGCGAACATGAACCCACGGGCCGAGGTCACAAAATCCGCCCCTGCCGCCAATGCCCACGCCACATCACCGGGGTTCACCAACTTGCCGCTGGCCACAATCCGCACCCGCTGTTTCAAACCCGCCCTGTCGCGCACATCTGTCAGGATCGGCAGCGCCTCCCGTATCGACATACCCACCAGATCCATCAGCGGCATCGGCGCAGCGCCAGTGCCGCCCTCACCGCCATCAAGCGTAATGAAATCCGGCGCCGAGGCTTCGCCGCGCACATTCACCGCAGCAAACAGGTCCTCAAACACCTGCGGATCCCCCATCACCACCTTCAGACCCACAGGTTTGCCGGTAACGCGCCGGATACGCGCGACCAAATCCAGCAACTCCTCCACATTCCCGGCGTCACGATGGCGGTTCGGGCTGATCCCGTCCTGCCCCTTGGGCAGGCCCCGGATCTGCGCAATCTCATCGGTGATTTTCGCCGCTGGTAGAATCCCGCCTTTTCCCGGCTTCGCCCCCTGGGCCAGCTTCAACTCAAACATCTTGACCTGAGGCCGCGCGGCCACTGCCGCCAACTTGTCCTCATCCAACGCGCCATCCGGGTCACAAACGCCAAACTTGGCGGTGCCGATCTGGAACACCAGATCGCAATCACCCTCCAGATGATAAGGTGACAACCCACCCTCGCCGGTGTTCATCCAGCACCCCGCCATCTTGCAGCCCCGTGACAAGGCCCGCACCGCAGGCTTGGAGATCGCCCCATACGACATCCCCGACAGGTTGAAAAAACTGCCCGCCATATAAGGAGTGTCAGTGTGCGGTCCGATCAGCATCGGCTCGCTGTTGGCAAACTGGTCATCCAGCGGCGGAAACGCCGAGGGCACAAACAACGGCGTGCCGACCACGCTGATATTCCGGGTTGACCCAAACGGCAGGGTTGACGACCTCCCCTGCCCCGCATGTTTCACCCACTCTCGCTGAGCGCGGTTAAACGGCAATTCCTCGCGGTCCATCGCAAAGAAATACTGCCGGAAGAACTCCCCAAGGGTCGAGAACAGCCCCCGGAATCGCCCCAAAACCGGATAATTGCGCCGGATTGCGTCCGACGTCTGGAACCGGTCGAGGAAGAACAGCACCGCCACCGCCAAAACCGTCAGCCCAATGACCAGCCAAAACGCAATCGCCATCGCCTCCAGGAAGATCGAGACACTTTCCATCGTTGGTATATCCATGACCGCTCTCCCCAAGTGTTGGCCATACCATGGCCAGCCCGCTCACAATTTCGCAACCACAAGTCCGCATCCAAGCGCCATTCCTGAGCGCCATCCCCTGAGCGCCATTCCTGAGCGACTATATTGGCGCTGCAAGTTTGCCGATGGAAGCACGGCACCCCAGCCATCGCGCCCCAGAGTGACGCCAAGGTGCTGATGCCGTGGAACACAACATTCCACAAAGCGCCCCCCAAAAATACGCCCGCCCAGCGCAAATGGCTGGGCGGGCAATTGCGTCCATATGGAAGCCGTTCAGATCACTAAAGTACCAAATGGGACCATCTGGATCCAAATGGGACAATCAATGCACAGCGGAATCGTCCGGTTTTGGCCGTTTGGACGGTGCCACGTGGTCACCCACAATCAGCCCATCCGCACCGGCGCTGACGAATATCTCCGCCCCATCCGACACGTCACCAGAAAGGATCATTTCAGCCAACTCGTCCTGCAAGGCCCGCTGGATCACTCGCTTCAATGGACGGGCTCCAAAGACCGGATCATACCCTTCATCCGCCAGCCACGTCCTTGCGCTATCATCCAGATTCAACTGAATTTTCCGGTCTGCAAGGCGCTGTTCCAGGCGTTTCAGCTGAATCTTCACAATGCCATCCATGTCCGCCCGCGTCAGGCGATCGAAGACAATCATATCGTCGAGACGGTTCAGGAATTCCGGCCGGAAGTGCGCGCGCACGGCCTCCATCACGCCCTTTTCCGCCTGCGCCGGGTCCGAACCTTCGGGCAATTGGCTCAAGGCTTGAGACCCGAGGTTTGACGTCAGTACAATCAGCGACTGCTTGAAATCCACTTTTCGGCCTTGGCCGTCAGTCAGGATTCCGTCGTCAAGCACCTGAAGTAGAACGTTAAATACCTCCGGGTGGGCCTTTTCGACTTCATCAAACAGGATCACCTGGTACGGCCTGCGACGGATGGCTTCGGTCAGCACACCACCCTCATCATAGCCAACATATCCCGGCGGCGCGCCAATCAGACGCGCAACCGAATGCTTCTCCATGTACTCGGACATATCGATGCGAACCATCGCCTGATCATCATCAAAGAGATACTCGGCCAGTGCTTTTGTCAGCTCGGTTTTGCCCACACCCGTTGGGCCAAGGAACAGGAAGCTGCCCAAAGGCCGCCCCTCATCCTGCAACCCCGCGCGCGCGCGCCTTACAGCCCGCGACACCGCGCTAACCGCCTGATGTTGCCCGATAACCCGCTTGCCGAGCTCGTCTTCCATTCGCAGCAGTTTCTCGCGTTCCCCCTCCAGCATCTTGGCCACGGGCACACCTGTCCAACGCTCGACCACCTCTGCGATCTGCTCTGGCATCACCGCTTCTTCAACCATGACATCGTCGGGTTGCGCCTCGGCGACCTCCAATTCCTTCTCCAATTGCGGGATCACGCCGTAGGACAACTCACCTGCTTTGGCGAGATCACCATTGCGCTTGGCCTGATCCAACTCGGCGCGCGCTTGGTCCAATTGCTCTTTCAGACCCCGCGCGGATTCCAGTTTATCGCGCTCGGCCTGCCACTTGGCGGTCATTTCCGCCGATTGCTCCTGCAGCCCGGACAGCTCTTTTTCCAGCTTCTCCAACCGGTCTTTGGAGGCCGTATCCTCTTCTTTCTTCAACGCTTCCGCTTCGATCTGCATTTGCAGGATTTGGCGGTCCAGCGCATCCAATTCCTCAGGTTTGCTGTCAACTTCCATCCGCAGACGGCTGGCCGCTTCGTCCATCAGGTCGATGGCTTTATCCGGCAAAAACCGATCGGTAATGTAGCGATGGGACAAGGTCGCAGCCGCCACAAGTGCGCTGTCACTGATCCTGACCCCATGGTGGAGTTCGTATTTTTCCTTGATGCCGCGCAGGATCGAGACGGTGTCTTCAACCGTCGGCTCTTCCACAAGCAGCGGCTGGAACCGCCGGGCAAGTGCGGCGTCTTTCTCCACATATTTGCGGTATTCAACCAGCGTCGTGGCACCAATACAATGCAATTCACCGCGCGCCAGCGCAGGTTTGATCAGGTTCGCCGCATCCATCGCGCCGTCAGCCTTTCCGGCACCAACCAGAGTATGCATTTCGTCAATGAAAAGAATGATTTCGCCGGCCGCGTTGGAGATTTCACCAAGCACAGCTTTCAGCCGTTCCTCAAACTCTCCACGATACTTCGCGCCGGCAATCAATGCACCCATATCAAGCGACATCAGCGTCTTGTTGCGCAGGGATTCCGGCACGTCACCGTTAACGATCCGCAAGGCCAGGCCCTCCGCAATCGCGGTCTTGCCGACGCCGGGTTCGCCAATCAAAACCGGGTTATTCTTGGTGCGCCGTGACAGAACCTGCATTGCGCGGCGGATTTCTTCGTCACGTCCGATGATCGGATCAATCTTGCCCTCTCGGGCGGCCTCCGTCAGGTCGCGGGCATACTTCTTCAAAGCGTCATAATTGTCTTCGGCACTGGCGGAATCCGCCGTTTTGCCTTTCCGCAGATCGTTGATCGCCGCGTTCAGCGCTTGTGCGTTTACGGCACCGGCATCCAGTGCATCTTTTGCGCCCGATTTCACCATCGCCAGCGCGGTCAGCAGCCGCTCCACCGGGACAAAACTGTCACCCGCCTTTTGGGCGACCTTCTCAGCCTCATCCAGCACCTTTGCGGTCTGTTTATCCATATAAACCTGGGCGCCGTCGCCGGTGACCTTCGGCAACTTCTCTATCGCCCGATCCAACACCTCGCGCACCCGGTCCGGCGCGCCACCGGCACGGGCAATCAGGTTGGCGGCAAGGCCTTGGTCATCATCCAGAAGGGCCTTCAAAAGATGCTCGGGCACCAGCTTCTGGTGGTCCTCGCGTTGCGCAATGGTTTGCGCGGCCTGAAGGAAGCCGCGGGCGCGGTCGGTGAACTTCTCTAGGTTCATGGCATGTCTCCTTAATCCAAGCGCCCGGGTTGGCCACGCCCGCTATTCGGCACGTGGCCCGTGGGCCTCACCGCAATAAATGGGGAGCTTATTCCCGGTTCTCAAGATGAGCGCCGAAATCATGGGCAATGCACTGGCGCGCGCGCGTATCGCGGCAATGCGGTCACTCAGGCCCTGGACGATCCGCTCGGTGATATCCCCATTATCCTGCAAGATGTGGGTGCGATGACAGAGGCAATCCGAAACCGTTACGGCCTGCAATTGCGCGCGTGACCTGCTACGCGCAGGAGCGTCATCCGGGACGGCTTGGCGTTGAGGGCCGCAATTGGGCGTTACGCGATGCCCGTGACCCCGCTGCCGCTATCGAGAACCCCCATTGAGGTGATCTCAATATATCCACCCGCACCTGCCCGCCCTGCACGTAACGGGAAGCTCCGCCCGGTTTTCCCCGCAAAACGTCAGCCGCCCCGCCCCATATCTATGACACGGGACGACCCCCTTTTCGTTCCGGGCTGCGCCTCCCTCCCCACTTTTGGCGCAGCCATCCCCTCATACGCGCACGTGTATTGTTTGAGTGCGCGGCGGTCCGGGTTGCCTTCCTGGTGGCGGGTAACCCGGGCCAATTTGGTTCAAAGGTAAGGGGAACCTGATCTCGACATGTTGAGTTGTAATTTGGGATAACCGCCACAGATGGTGACCATATAGCCCCGTTTGATTGGAGTTACGCCCATGTCGACCCATTGCCTTAGCCTGCATCGCGTGGCCTATGATCCCGACGCCGCCGCCTTCCGCGCCGAGGCGCAGTTTGTCGATGCCACAGGTATCCAGCGCCGCCCGATCATCTGGCGCGGTCCCACAAATGCCGGGTTCACCCGGATTGCACGCGGCCTGCGCGATGCGGCCCTGTCGTTTCGTTAACCCAACCACTCGTTAACCCAACCACGGTCTAAGAGTCTGATTCAAAACTCTACACATGATTACAATGGCTTGCGATTCTACGCGTGAGGGTTCTGATATGGGCGATGAGGATCCATGCCTGTGAACTTGCGATGGATTTCTCCCAATCCTTGGCCAATCTCCGGCAGCGGTTCAGCCACGCG
>JAESTV010000066.1 GCA_016763475.1 Roseicyclus sp. | reverse complement strand
TCGCGTAACGATCTGAAAGATCAAAGAAACCCATCTGTGCCATGGTCGCCATCCCTCCGCTGCATCATGGCGCGATTCTACAGCGTGCTCAGATCAGGCGCAATTTTTCGAGGTGCCCTTACCTTGAAGGACTATATGGGAGCGGAAAGCTCCCAAAAGACGAGGATATTCTCGATAGAGAGAGCGGTAAATCACCGGGTAAACCAAAACCAAGGCCAAAACCAAAACCTAGGCCCACAAGGAGAACAACTCTTATCCCGCAAAAAGAGTTTGGTATTCTCTGGACGGGCAAACAGCAACGACACCATGCTATTTGGGAAGAGCTTCAGTTCCACCTAAATACCGATAAACATCCGAATGCAGTGTCGGTATTATTTCGGGTGCTCTTGGAGTTATCTATTGATTATTATGTGGATGAACACAGCATTCAAGTACATGATAATGACAAGCTTGCGCGTCGTGTTGAAAAAGTTGGCGCAGTGCTTTTTAGCCACGATAAAATTGATAAAAAACAATTAGACGCAACGAAGAAATTTTCTCAAATTAATCAACTTGTGTCGGCCGACACGTTGAATCGGTATGTCCATTCGAACAGTTTTGCACCTTCGCCGAAGGACTTGGAGGCTTTGTGGGATACAATGGCAGATTTGATTGTTGCTTGCCTGAAAGGCTAGCTTGAGAAAGGCAAATGAGTTCGAAACCACACGCTCATCACCCACCAGTTCCTCTTCGACACCGATGGATGGACTGGCATTTGTGCCAGATGGTCCGGTGTCGTACCGGCGCTGTGTCAGCGGCTAATTCCCTGATCTGCGCCAGCGTTACGATCCCCGGAAAATGGTCTGCATCTGTGTCGGGTGCCGAGGGTTCACGGCCCTGGCGCTTACCACAGAGTCAGTGACCGGACCGAGTGTTTCGTGGCTGGGATACCGATGTCTTTTGCGAGATGCGGGTTGCTGACGTAGTTTTTCATCTGGCGCATTTGGCGTGCCTTGCTGGCGCGTAACCACCACCGACGCCAGAGTTTGGCTGCGGTGGTGCGCGTGGGAGGGCGCAGATGAGACGGGGCGGAGGTAAGACGTTTGATCGACATGGTGTTTCCTCTTGCAAACGGTGTGATTTACAGACGATACGACCTCAAGCTCACTTGAGGTAAAGCGCCAATGTCGTCAAAAATTGCAAAAGACCTTGGAGTCGGTGAGATGGCCGCCCGCGCCGGTGTCGCCGTCTCGACTCTGCATTATTATGAGGCCGAAGGGCTGATCCAATCCTGGCGCACCCCCGCCAATCACCGCCGTTTTGACCGGGCCGAGCTGCGGCGCGTGGCGATCATCCGCGCGGCGCAATCCGTGGGGGTGCCGCTGTCCGAAATCCGCGCGGTCCTCGACAGATTGCCCACGCGCCGGGTCAAGGCTGAGGATTGGCGCCAAGCCGCCACGGTGTGGACCGAGCGGCTTGATGAGCAGATCAAAACCCTGCAACGGTTGCGGGATAAGATGGGGTCATGCATCGGCTGCGGTTGCCTGTCGTTGACCCAATGCCCGCTCTACAACACCGATGATCGGATGGCGGCACACGGGGCGGGCCCGCGCCGATGGGTTGGCAATGCGGCGGAGGCCACTGAAATGGATGACTGGGCAAACCGTGATGATGGCTAACCACCCAACTCTCTATATCCTGCGCCACGGCGAGACCGAGTGGAATCGCGACGGGCGCTGTCAGGGGCACCTTGATGCGCCGCTGACCGATCTTGGCCACGAACAGGCGCGGGTGCAGGGGCAGATTTTGCGGGCGCAGGTGTTGCCCGGATACCCTGACATCCAGATACACGTCAGCCCGCTGGGGCGGACCCGCACGACCTGGGGCGTTGCGGCAGCTGCGGCGGGGCTGAGCAAGCACCCGATCACCATTGAACCGCGGTTGGCAGAGGTTCACATGGGCCTGTGGCAAGGGCGGCTGCGCGCCGATTTCCTGGCTGAGGACGCGCGGGCGCGGGCCTTGCCGAACCTGTTCGAAGTGTCCCTTGCGGCGCCCGGAGGTGAGAGTTTCGAGGCCCTCAAAACGCGGGTGACGGGTTATCTTGCGGGTCTCACCCAGCCCACGATCTGCGTCACCCATGGCATCACTTCGCTGCTGCTGCGCGGGCTTGTGCGTGGCCTGACCCGTGCGGAAATGGCCGGGCAGGGGCATGATCAGGGGATGGTTTATCAGCTGAAGAACGGGTCCGAGGAAAAAATGCGGGCCGTGACGCAAGATTGACCCTTGCCCGCCCCTGCCACACCGCGGTATCAGGCGCACCGCGGGGGTGGTTAGCTCAGTTGGTAGAGCGTCTCGTTTACACCGAGGATGTCGGGGGTTCGAGCCCCTCACCACCCACCAGATCCCACCGCAGCAAGTGGCGGCACCTTTTGTGCCGTGCAGCCTGATCGACGCGGCCTTCCTTGTGGGGCCCGGTTTGCGCAGGAAAAGGGGCACCCGCCGCACCTGCCTGCTGCACCAGCCCGCCGCACCAGCCGCGACACAGGCCCGCCGCATCTGCCCGGCCCAATGTGCGATCCTGATGTGCGATGCCGATGTGTGATGCTGATGTGCGCCCCTGAGAATCCCGACCGGTTCGGCCACGCCGGGGGGCACATGCTCACCCCCCATCCCCTTCGAGAGCGCTCCGCGCCACCCGCTGCCCGCCAGCTTCCCGACAACTGGTTCCGTCTCCGTCAATCACTCGGCCCTCCACGTCTCCGGTTGACCGCCCGAGCTTCCCCGGCCAAGCTCCCCTCAAATCATCATCATCCCGGAGCCACAGCCTGATGTCAGACCCAATCAACGCGCCCGGCCACGGCCAGCCCCTGCAACCGGCGATCATAATATATGTCCTGTTTGGTGCAGGCCTTTTCGTTCCGTTCGCGGCGTTGGCAGGTGTGGTTTATGCCTATGTGGAGCGCGGCAAAGACCCGGTGCTCGACAGCCATCTGGATTTCCAGATACGCACCTTCTGGAGGGGGCTTTTGTGGATTGTGGGGGGGGTTATCCTCGCGTTTGTCCTTGTCGGGTTTCTTGTGCTGTCGGCCTGGCTGGTCTGGTTGGTTGTGCGGCTTATCACCGGCATCCAGCTGGCGCAGGCCAATCAGCCGATCTCGGGGGTGGAGGTGTTTGGGCTGAAGGCGGTATGAAGTGTGCGCCGGCGCACATCACAGGTCAGTTCAGTGGAATATACCCGCGTCCGCCTAGGAGCTAATATCCCTCCATAAACCACATTGGAGGCTGCGAAGATGAGCTGGAACCCCGCCCTCGATCCGGCCACACCTATCGGTGATGGCGTGGATGCCATCGAGATGGTGATTGTGCCCCGCGCCCGTGACCTCGGCGGTTTTGAGGTCCGCCGCGCGTTGCCCGCCCCCAAACGCCAGATGGTTGGTCCGTTTATCTTCTTTGACCACATGGGACCGGCAGAGTTCATAACCGGGCAGGGGGTCGATATCCGCCCCCATCCCCACATCGGCCTCGCCACCGTGACCTATCTGTTTGAGGGCAAGTTCCACCACCGCGACAGCCTTGGCACCGATCAATGGATCGAACCGGGGGCGGTGAACCTGATGAGCGCGGGCCACGGCATCACCCATTCCGAACGTGTGGACGGCCACATGTTGCGCGCACCCTACCGCCTGTCCGGTATCCAGACATGGCTCGCCCTACCCAAGGATGCGGAAGATAACCCACCCGAGTTCACCCACGCCGCCAAGCCCCAACTGCCGCTGCTGGAAGGGGAGGGCAAACAACTTCGCCTGATCCTCGGCACCGCCTACGGTGAGGCCGCCCCCGTCGCCACCCCGTCCGCGATGTTCTACGGCGATGCGCTGCTGGAGGCGGGGGCCAGGTTGCCGATGCCCGACGACCATGAGGATCGCGGCGCTTATGTGCTGGACGGCGAGGTTTCGGTTGCGGGGCAGGTGTTTGGCAAAGGCCAGATGATGGTGTTCCGCCCCGGTGATCCTGTCTCCATGACCGCAGGTGAGCAGGGCGCACGGGTGATGATCCTGGGCGGTGACACCCTGGAAGGCCCACGCCACATCTGGTGGAACTTTGTCGCCTCCTCAAAGGAGCGGATCGAGGCCGCAAAAGAGGCCTGGCGTGAGGGGGATTGGCAACACGGCCGCTTCCAACTGCCGCCCACCGATGATGCGGAGTTTGTTCCGCTGCCGGGGCGGTGAGGTCAGGTTTTCCGGTCTTTGCGGTGACCTGCGGTCGCGGTCGGAGACAGGGTAACCTGCCGCGTAAGATACACGGTAACCTGCCGCATAATATCCACAATGCCCCACCGCTTCGCCGCTATTGTTTTCGCTTTTGTGTGCCCCTACAGGCCACCGCTTGATCCGAGTCCGGGTTTGGCCCCGCAATCTGCCTTGACCTTGCTTCTACAGGGCAGGTGGCCTCATTTCGGCGGGTCTGGCGGCCCTCATCGCGGAACCCGGCCAAGGGGGTGCGGTTATGACCGTCGCATTCGGGATCACGGCGCGTGGCCATGGCAGAGCGCTACGCAAAATAGCGAGGTTGTCAGTGATGGCCCCCCCATTGTGGTTGCGCCCCCTTTGTGGTTGCACCCCCATTGTGGTCGCGACAGATGACCTTCGGATGATGATTGGAATGATCCAAGGCTCATTTGCCCAAAAGATGCAGGGATTGCACCTGACCAATACCGTTTCACCTTGCTGCGACGCCTGTGCGGATGCAGCGTGCCGCAATGGACCTGCGCCCTGCCACACAGGAAGACCTCTGCGACATCACGCATCTGCGTGAGGCAAACTGGCGGTGTGCGGATACAGGTGCTCTGCCTGACCATGACCATGACCATGACGCGCGGCGTGCAGGCAAGATGGCGGCCAACCACGGCGCGCCGGAGGTCGAAGCTACGGGTCCCGGCTTCACTGTCCCTGCCGTCTCAATCGGCGGGTGTGATGTGATGCCTTTGAGCGAACCCGGTAGCGGAGCCGCCCCGTGACCACCGCCATGCCCGCCCAAGAGGCCACTCCGATCCGCGCGATTGTGCTGATCTTGATCGGGATGGTGTGCATCTCAATCAACGATACGCTGATCAAACTGTTGTCGGGGGACTACCCGTTACACCAGATGGTGTTCATCCGCTCCATCATCGGGATTGTGATCACCTGCGGGTTTGTGTGGGGGGAGGGCGGCTGGCACCTGCTGAAGACGGACCGTCCGGGGTTACACGTGTTCCGGGCCGCGCTGATTGTGGCGGCCAATATGCTCTACTTCGCGGCGCTGTCGGTGATGCCACTGGGGGTGGCGACGTCGTTGTTCTTTGTGGCGCCGCTGTTCATCACCCTGCTGGCGATCCCGGTGTTGGGTGAGGCCGTGGGCCGTCACCGGCTTATTGCCCTGCTGATCGGGTTTGCGGGTGTTGCGGTGATGATGGTGCCTGCAACTGATTGGGCAGACGTGCCGCGCCCGGCGCTGTTTTTGCCCATAGCCGCCGCCGCCTGTTACGCAGGTATGCAGGTGATGACCCGCAAGTTGGGCGCGGGATCAGCGGCGTCAGCCATGGCGATCTACATTCAGGCGGCGTTTATCGTGGTGTCGTCCGTTTCATTTCTGGCGGTGGGAGATGGGCGCTACGCGGAAGGGCTGGACAGCGAAAGCCTGATCTTCCTGCTGCGCGCCTGGGTTTGGCCCGCCTCCGCGGATATCTGGAAATTCGCCACCCTTGGCGCGATGTCGGCCTCGATCGGCTATTGCCTCAGCGCCGCCTACCGCATCGGCAACGCGGCCACCGTGGCGTCTTACGAATACGCCGCGCTGCCAATGGCGATAGTCCTGGGCTGGGTGGTTTTTGGCGAACGTCCGGGGTGGGTCATGGTGCTGGGAACAGCGTTGATTGCCGGGGCAGGTCTGTATGTTTTTGCCCGTGAACGCAGGCGCGCAGGTGTGGGCCCGGCGGCAGAACGGCCAATTCGGCGCGGTTAGGCTCAGGTGCCCTGGGTGCCACCGCCGAAAGAAAGCGATCAATCCACCCCGTTGGGCGCTTGACGGGGAATGCGGTGCGTCCTAAACCGCCCCACACGCCGGGGTAACCCGGTCGTTTGGGTGAGCGGTTGTAGCTCAGTTGGTTAGAGTACCGGCCTGTCACGCCGGGGGTCGCGGGTTCGAGTCCCGTCAACCGCGCCATCACCCACACGATCGTTCCGCCCGTGGCGCAAAGCGCGGTTGTAGCTCAGTTGGTTAGAGTACCGGCCTGTCACGCCGGGGGTCGCGGGTTCGAGTCCCGTCAACCGCGCCACTTTCTTATTTGTCCTACCGGCCTGTGGCCTGCTTGAGTGCTTCACCCCCGGTGAATCCAGCCACCGCCAAAGATCCGCCCACCTTCCGGGGCGTAGAACACACAGGCCTGCCCCGGGCTGACGCCCTCTTCCGCCACAATCAGCTCCACCTCAGCCTCG
>JAESTV010000065.1 GCA_016763475.1 Roseicyclus sp. | reverse complement strand
TTTGCCCGAGGGGGTAGTCAATTATCTCAGGCAGACCTTTTACCGGCAATGACGTTTGCAGGCGGAATTTCCCGGCAGCGCGGTTGGTGGGATTGCCCCATTTGTCTTCGCCCTTGAGACCAAAGACAAATTCTTCGCCTACGCGTCTCAGAGTTGGCAATACCGCCTGCCACTGTACGGGATCGGTTGGAGTAATGGAAATTGTCAACTGGTCCGGCAAGGGTACAAAATGGCCAACGGCACAGACATCGGCCAGAACTTTGAACTCAAAGGCGTGTTCGACATTGGTTTGCAACAACATGCCCGGGCCGCCTTGCGCAGTATCACCGATAATAATGGTTATTTTTTCACCCGGGCGCAGACAGCCACCGGCAACAGCAATGGTGATGGCTTTGTTCCACGGCCGTTGTCCATCAAGACCGTAGCTCACTTCGAGATCAGCCGCACCGCTGGTTGTGGCGGTAACGTAGTTTTTTTCCTGCGGTCTGTCGGTTTGAAACCGGCCAAAATCACTGACCACGCGAAACACCACCGCGATGGCACCGGTATCATCTATACCAAACTGACCGACGGTGTAGGTAATGGTGAAACTGTGAAAACTGCGTACATCAAATTCGCCGGTGGGCTCAAGCGTTGCACGGCCATAGGCGTAAGCGTCACTGCCGGGTTGTGCGGCGGGCCAGATGTCGCCTGTCAATTCGCGCGCGACAGCTGAATATGCCGGTGGATCAGATGTCATGGCGAACCATAATCCTGCCGCCCTTCATAGTCATTTTCAGGCTCTCTTGCGGTCGCGCCAGCAGGCCAATGTCGGCTAAGGGGTCACCGTCAACAACAATCAGATCAGCGTCAAAACCGACTGTCACCTGACCAATCTGGTCCTGCATCCGAAATAATCCGGCGGCATTGACGGTGGCCTGACGTATCAGGTCCGGGGTGGAGACAACTTCTTTTCGGATGTCGAATTCTTCATTCTGGCGGCGGTGCATCTGACCTAAAAGATCAGTGCCATAAGCGATGTGCACACCGGCCTTATAGGCCATCTCAAGGGCGGCAATTCCGGCATCAAGCACCTGGTGGGTCTTGGCCACCAGTTCGGCGGCAAGGCCTGCTTCTTCGCCTTCTTCAATCAGGGCGCGATAGATCACCAGCGTTGGCACAAGTGTAGTGCCATGTTCAAGCATCAGGCTCACGCTTTCAGCATCTATGAGATTGCCGTGTTCAATCGATTTTACCCCGCAGCTAATGGCGCGGTTGACGGCCCGCGCCGTATAGGCATGGGCGATAACGGGTATCTGGGCAGCGTCGGCCTCGCCGACAATGGCGCGAATTTCCTCTTCCGAGAACTGCGTTGACGTTATGCGGTCGGTGGGGGATGCCACCCCGCCCGAAGCCATGATTTTGATGTGGGTGGCGCCGCGCCTGATTTCTTCGCGCGCAGCTTTAAGGACAGCATCGACGCCATCACAGACAGTGCCGAGCCCGGCACAGCAAAAACACTGGTGCAAAGAGAGTTCACCAGGCCCGCGCATATCACCATGGCCACCGGTCTGCGACAGGGCATGGCCACAATACAACAGCCGCGGGCCGGCAATCAGACCTTGTTCAACCGCGCGCGCCAGACCCCAGTCGGCTCCACCGGCATCACTCACGGTGGTAAAGCCACGCGCCAGCATAGCGCCCATGATTTTAGCGGCCTGAGCTGAGACATAAAAAGGCGATGATGATTTAAGCAGCGAAAAATCTGCGGTGTAGGCAATAACATGCACATGGGCATCACACAGGCCGGGCATAAGTGTTTTGCCCTCAAGATCAATAACCTCCGCGCTTGAACATGTTATCGCCGCGCCCGAAATCTCGGAAATCCTGCCATCACGAACCAGCACATGCTGATCAGCAACATTTTCCCCCGCCACAACATCGAGAACAGTAGCATTGGTAAATATGATTGGAGTGTTCATGGTGCCTGCTTTCGAACTGGAGCAACTACTTTGATGAAATGCTTTACCACAGTTTTTTGAGATTTTCGATGTGTCACGCTTGCTCCAATCGGGATTATACAGAAAGATCAGGTTTTTATAACTGAGGATTTACAAATGAACGGTGCTGACAAGTTATGCCAGACTTTGCTGGGTAATGATGTGGATGTGTGTTTTGCCAATCCCGGTACGTCGGAAATGCATTTTGTGGCCGCTTTGGACAGCCGGCCCGAGACGCGGTGTATTCTCGGGCTTTTTGAAGGGGTGGTTACCGGGGCGGCTGACGGGTATGCCCGTATGGCGGAAAAGCCTGCGGCAACGCTTTTGCACCTTGGCCCCGGCCTGGCTAATGGACTGGCGAATTTGCACAATGCCAAGCGTGCTGGCACGCCGATGGTCAATGTGGTGGGCGATCATGCCACCGCGCACCTGTCGCTTGATGCCCCGTTGACCAGCGATATTGTCTCGCTGGCCACGCCGATGTCGCACTGGGTTCATGCCATCCCTGATGCTGCCAGAGTGGGCAGTGACACGGCAAAGGCGATTGGTATTGCGCGCACCAGCCCGGGGCAGATTGCGACTTTGATTTTGCCCGCCGATGCCGCCTGGTCCAAACTTCCAGAGACTGAAAGGGACAGGGTTTACAAAGCCGATACACCGTGGATTGAACCTGCTGATTGTGAAGCCATCAAACATGCTGCTGAAATCATCCGTTCAAAAAAACGCACATTAATCATGCTTGGCGGCTCAACCATGCGCGCAGGTGCTCTGGCCACAGCTGGCAGGATTTCCAATCATTGCAATGTTGATTTGCTGGCAGCGCGGGCAAATGCACGCACCGAACGCGGGGCTGGACGCGTGACACTGAACCGCCTGCCCTATGTGGTTGATCATGCAGTCGAACTGCTGGCACCTTACGAACATATCATTCTGATCGGCACCAGCCAGCCGGTAGCGTTTTTTCTTTATCCTGATAAACCCGGTGAGTTGTGGGCGCCCGGTGCCACCATTACCGAGCTGGCCGGACCGCATCTTGATTTAGCCCTTACACTCGACATGCTGGCCGATGAACTGGGGGTTGGCGCCACGGTTGCCCCTGATTTGGCGGCATTGATAAAGGTTGCCGCCCCTGATGCCGGTGCCATCACGCCGGCGAACCTGGCTGCTGCGGTTGTGCATACCATGCCGGAAAATGCAATTCTGTGCGATGAATCGATTACCTTCGGCCATGTGGTGGCATCCCTGACAAAACATGCCCCGCCCCACGATCTGCTCCAACTTACCGGCGGCTCAATCGGCATCGGTATTCCGCTGGCTCTGGGGGCTGCGATTGCGTGCCCGGATCGCAAGGTCATCGCCCTTCAGGCAGATGGCAGCGGCATGTATACGGTACAGGGATTGTGGAGCCAGGTGCGCGAGAACTGCAACATCACCACGGTCATTCTCGCCAACAGGAAATACCAGATTTTGCATGGT
>JAESTV010000064.1 GCA_016763475.1 Roseicyclus sp. | reverse complement strand
TGGATGAAATGGTGGACCGGATGGGCCAGCTTGAGGCCAACCTCGCCATGGCCGAAGCCGCCCGCGTGACGGCTGAAATCGACCTGACCAGCCTCCAGGGCACCCTGGCGCAGGCGGAGGAAGACCTCACCCGACTGGAAGCCGCAGATGGCGACATGGCCGCAACGATGGCCGAGTTGGAATCCGCTCGCGCCGCACGTGACGCCGCCGCCGCGCAGGTGAGCGGCCTCGAACAAGACCTCGCCACGCTTGCCGCCACTCAAACTGCACTGGAAGAGGCGCACACCCAACGCAACGCAGCGGAGGCGCGCGCTGATGAAGCCGTGGCCGAAGGCGAAGTTCTGGCTGACCGCATTGCCGAGTTCACATCAGAGCAGACCAGCGCCGACACACGTATCACCACCCTTGAAGCAAGCCTCGCCGCCACCACCACCGCGCTGGTGGAGGCGCGCACCACCGCCGCCATGTTGAGCGAAGTTGAGGCTGACCTGACCACCGCCGAGGCCTCGCTTTATGAAGCCACATCTCGGGCCAGCACCCTTGAGGAGCAGTTGCTACAGGCCATTGAGGGCGCCGCTGATCTCGAGGCGTTGCGATCCGAGTTGCAGGCGCTGGAAGACGCCCTTGGCGCGTCTGAATCCGAGCGGGACCGCCTGCTGGCGCAAATTGCGGCAGCCGAATCTGCGCCTGTCAGCACGTCAAATGCCGGCGAGGTTGAACAACTCCGCGCGCGTATCACAACGCTTGAAGCCGAAAACAGTGACCTGCGCACCGCACTTGCCCGCGCCGAAGCCGCCCTTAATGCCACCGCATCACAACCCACCCCATCGGACCCACGCCTGTGGCTGGAACACGCCAATCTGCGCGCACCCAACGGCAGCTTCACGCTTTTGCCGCGCTTTTCTTGGGACAATCAGCGCATGGCCGCTGTTGACAGCGCCGGTGGCATCGCGCTTTTCAACCGCGAGACCGGCGGCTACGAGGCGCATCTGGCCCGTGGCTTCCCCGACCGCATCACACGTCTGGGCTTTTCGGCAGGTGGCTCATACCTGATTGCCACCACCCCTGCTGGCACGCCAAATCGCCTCTATGATATCGCCACCCGGCGCGAGATTTTGCGGTTTTCCCCCACAACTGTGACCACCGCCAACCGCGCCATCAGCGCAGACGAACAGTTTTTCGTGTTCACCCGCGCAGGCGCAGACGGGCGGGTGAACGTGGTGATTACACCGCTGGCTGACCTCAGCAGCAGCACCAACAGCGGCACCAACAGCGGCACCGGCATCGCAGCTGAGCGGATCCTGACCTCGGTGCCAAATGGGACCTCGCTCCGCGTAGCCTTCGCTGAAACCACCAACCAGATCAATGTTGTCACCTCCACGGGGATTGAGATCTATGAGCCAGATGGCCGCCTGTTGCGGACCGCGTCAAACCGCATTGGATCGGTTGCCGCCCTGTCGCCAATTGGGGCTGATCAGGGCCTGCTGGTCCTGCGCTCGAACGGCGATGTCCTGATCTTCGACAATATTCTTGAACAAAATCAGATCGCACGCATCGGCGCACGTGCCCAATATACCCTTTATCGCCTGTCAGGTGACCGCCTGAATTTCCTGCGCGCCAATGGCGAGACATGGGACGTGATTGACCTTCTGACCGGCGAGGTGCGCGGCTCTGGCCCCGTGGGCCAAGGTTACGATACGGCTGAAATCTCCATTTCTGCGGATGGCTCGATGATCTTCATCGGTGCCGTTGATCGGCGGCCCGCCCGGCTTCTGGATGTGGCATCCGGCACCGGGATTCAGCGTTTTGGCGATGCAACCCAGGGCTATTTCAGCTTCGACAACACCTTCCTCACCACTGGCCGCGAAGACGAGGACGAGGCGCAGCTTTGGCAACTGAACCCCAACCACCAGCGTGAGATGCCGGATCTGCCAAACTGCGCCGTGATCAGCCGCACCATGGATGGGATCCCGATCCTGCCCAATTCGCTGTCCAGCGGGCGCAGCTTCTCGGTTGAGGCTGGCGGTGATCTGGCGCTGCTGCCCTGCGCGCAGGCCCTCGACCCTGCGTTGGCCAGCGCCCTGCAAGCCCTCCAACAGGATGTGTTTGTCACCCAAGCCCCCGATGTCTCGATCAACATCCTCGGCACCTCGCGCAACTATACTTTGGCCGTGCGTGTAACCGGCGACTGTGACCCGCTGACCATCGCCCGGTTCGGTGATGAATGGTTGCTTGGCAATCCCGACCAGCCGCGCGCCCCGCTCAGCCTTGTCGATGCGGGGGATGAAACCCGCGCGCTTGATATTTGGCTGGCGGCCCCCGACGGGGTGACATGCCCGGCGTTAATCTCGCTTACCGGAGCGGAGGACGAGTAACCTCAGCTCAGAAGCAGATACAGGCTGGACGTGATGATCCAGACCGATGCCAGCATCTTTAGCCACAACGACCCCAATAGCGACGCAATCCCTTTGGCCAGAAACCCGCCAACAACTGCACCGGGAACCGCAATTAGCGCGACCTCCAAGCGGAGCAAATCGTTGAAATACCCGTCCCAGAAGCCGATGATCACGCAGACCACGCTCACCCAGACGGCGACCGCAATAGCGACCTTGGTGGGGAAGCGGCGCACGATCAGGTAGATCGCAAGGAATTCGCCAATACCCACGGAAAACAGCGCCGTCACCGCGCCACCGACAACCCCAAGCCCCAACAAAACCCACAATTCACCAGGTGAGACCCAGATCTTGCGATCCCTCGCCGCCTGCCGCCGCTGGATCCAGGTGAAAACCAGCAGTGTCACGCCAAGGGCGAGCGAAAAGAACTTGAACCAAACCAGCAGTTTGGCGCCCTCAACCTCCACAAACGCCTGGGTCAGCAACAGCGCCGGGATGGCAGTGGCCAAAGGCGCAAAGGTGAGCGCCGCAAGCGTCTGAGACGATACTTTCTCATCCCATTTCAGCGCATCCTTCACAAAAATCGCGTGCGCCCAGGTGATTGCGCCGATCGACATGCCAAAGCACTGGATGGCGAAGGAAACAGCCACCGCTTCCTCAGGTTTCAGGGTTGCGATCTGCACCAGTTCCGGCGGGATTGTGATGCCTCCGTCCTGCAACGCCGCAAACACCGGCACAAAGACCACACCGCCGCCGGTTCCCGTGGCATTCGCAATAATCGCGCCGATGATGCCAACCGGAAAGAAGAACCAAAGGCCCATCAGGATCGGCAGATCCAGCGCACTTTCGCGAAACAGCAGCACGTAAGCCGCGACAAGCAACGCAAGATGGACCGGAATCCAGACCTTCACCACCGGCACCATGGCAGATCGCACCGGAGGTGGGTTTGTGGTGACGGGCGCAGGCATCACAGCTTCCCGAACTGGCCGCCCTTGAACCGCCAGCGAATGAAGATCGCTTGCAACGGGCCAAGAAGCGCCAGGAAAGACGGCACAAACACCAGCGTGAAGTGCAGCGTTGCGATGCCAAGGCCCCGACTGCCCTGGAACGCGACTTCTGGCAGGTAGGGAACCAATCCGGCACGTGCGACGAAGAAGACCACGCCAAATTCCACCCATGAGAAGAAGAACTGGTACGCAAACGGCCAGTCGCGGTCCCAGCGGGTGGATTGGAGGAAGATGTAGACCGGGTCCAACAGCAGTCCGAAGCCCGTGATCGTACACAGGAACCAGACAAATACCTGGATCACGCGCCAATCCCATTGCCACCCGGAAACCGCGAAACCGTACAGGCACGTGATCGGTAAGCCGATGAAGAGGAACAGGAAAAGCCGCGTTTGCAAGCGACCAGCGAATGTGAGGGTCATGGGTGGTGCCTCCTCATGGTTGCGCACCAACCATCCATTTGGTCCAGCCCCCCAACGACCGGAACGGGCCAAGGTTGCGGACCTTGTGATGGCGCTCCGTTGCCAAATGATCAACCGAGCGCAGGGCGGAATATTGCAGGCCAAGGAAGCTGTCGACGGCCAGATAAGGACCACCCGTGGTGATGGCGCCGGCCGCATAAACCCGGCCAGTATTGTTCCTCAGCCCCTCAATCTCAAAATCATTGGTGCAATGCAGGCCCGTGGGTCCGCCTTGTATCGCTGTGCCGTCTTTCATCCGGTACGTGTGGTTGCGCCGCAGGTGATAAGTATCGAGCATATCCGCCAGAAAAGGTGAGCGCCGGATATCCGCGATCAACCCGGTGCAATCGACCAGATAATCGGCGTTCAGCTTTTCGGCGTTACCCTCCACCGTATCAATCGAAACCTGCACACCCGCAGGCTGGTTCGCGCCCTGGGCAGGCAGCGGCGCGAGATCGCTGATGTTGCCATAGACCGGACGATACCACCCCTCTTCCGTGCCACGATCAACAATCCCGATCCAATCGGATCGCTCAGCGGTTGTTGTCCCGCCAAGTTGCGTCAACATAATCCCGCGCTGCTCCTCATCCGCGTCCTCATATTCCACCCGCAAGTCACCACCCCAACAGCTTTTTGGCCAGTTAAAGGGCTGAATTTCCACGTTATTGCGGACAAGACGCCGCGCCATTCTGAACACAGCGCCACCTCGGGCGTTAATCGGGGTCCGCATCGAATGCAGGATACGAATGTTGGGGTTCTTCTTTCGCGCCTCAAACAGGCGCTGGATGATCCGGCTGGCCACAATGCCACGCCCCCGCACAACAACCTGCACCGGTCCGTCGCGCCGCTCGGCCTCAATATACATCTGATCATGAGGCTCGTAGGCATTGGCAACTTGCGCCCGCGCATCCGGGTGGTTGGTGATAAACGTCTGGAAATCATCGACAAATCGCGTCGCCGGGTAGCCAGTGGACAGATGCACAACATCGGCGATGACATAGCGGTTGCGCTCTTGCCCGGACGCCTCCCCACCCCACAACTTATAGGCCACCGCATAGCGCCCATCGGAGGTCTTGCGCAGCCCAAGCACCTGCGCCTTCACAAACATCTCCGGCCAGCTGATCCGCGCGGCTTCTTTGTCGAGGCTGTCAAACACGTCCCCCGCGCGCGGGGTATAGGATTCCGACAACGTCGGTTCGCCAAAGACCTGAAACACACCTTTCACGCTGATGCCTTTTCCAACTTCGCGCAGGGCATATCCGGGAAACCCCCAGATGTTGTCGGGGCGGGAAAGCGAGTTCGAGCGCAGCCGCTCGTGATCCGGTATCTGGCTGTTTTTGCAGTACCTTTTGTAGGTCTGATAACAGACGCCCTCAGTTCCGATGGCTTTGATATCATTTGCAGCGATGCCGTAACAGCGCAGGTGGTCAACCCAAATAAAGCTGCCAAGTCCGCCCCCGACGGCGCAGAACCGGACCTCGTCTACCGGGTGGCCTGAGGCGCGCAATGCCTCAACTCCGACCACATCTTTGCCGTCAAATTCCGCGCCCGGAAAGGTCCGGCGCGACGACGACAGCGGCGACGACGGCGCTGCATCGTCATCGGTCATGATCAGGCGTGAAACAAGGCTTTCGTCAACTTCAACTCCGCCGATCCGCGTGGCCGATGCAGCATTTTTCGCGGGCCCCAGCAATTCCAGCAACCATCCGGGGATAGAGATCTGATCCCCCGCCGACAACACAACCTCATCCACCCGCGTGCCATTCACATAAGTCCCGTTGGTGGAACTCTCATCGCGCACCCGCACCTCGTCATCGGTCATCAAAAGGCTCATATGGCGGCGTGATACCGCGTCCCCGCTCAGCGGCACATCCGCATCCTCGGATTTGCCGATCAGGAACACGCCGGGGTCTTCGCACAGCAAGATGCGCGACGGGCCAATTGTGTGGCCATCAATGCCGATCTGACGGACACGGAATCGGACGGGGAATGGGATCATTTCTCGTTCTCCGTCATAGCTTTACGAATGCACCCAGTAGGATGTTCCATCACCCAACCGCTGTCCGCAATAACGGCAGTTTTCACCCGGAAGGTAGGGGTTGAGCTGGCGACATTCGGTGTTTGTACAGCTTAGCCCCTTGCCTTCTTCCGCCGACATGATGCGCAGCAATTGACCCCGAATATCAACCGTATCCAGATGATCCATCGCCGCCACCTCATCACCGTCCATCATGCGCCGGTTGTGCGAGACCTCGTCTTTCACGCCACAGATCGCCTCGATTCCACCGGAGCCATCGGGACCGATCATCACCAGACATGTGGCGCCCTCAGCCCGGACAGCCTCCAGCGCAACCCGTGCAGTGCCGGGGCGGCGACGCATCAGCACCTCCGGCCCATTGGCGACCAACGCAATTGACACACCATCCAGATCCAGCGCCTTGAGCCGCCCGCTGGAGGAGCTGTCATAAACCAGATGCAGCGGCTGGCCGATGGCATCCACCTGCGCCTGTTTCGGGGCGCAAACCGTGACCCGCAAGCCAACCGTCTCAAAAGCGCGCATTGTGCCCGGTGACATACGCGCCGCGCCGCCGCGCCCCAAAGGCACCGGAGCGTTCCCCGCTTGCCCGATCTCATAGACACCGTTGGAGGATAAATCCGTCACCACAAGTCCGCCATCAGACCCTTTGGTGATTGTCAGATGTTGGCGCGACAACGTGCCGTACCCTTCGCCGAAATGCACAACCCGACCGTCACCCGCGCTGACCCGGCCCACGTTGTCCGCACCAAATCGGCCGATTTCAACCGGCATACGCAATGTCTGCGTGTCCAGCAGGACAGCGCCGGACCCGGTGTCGCGGATCGAAATCTCCACATCGTCGTTCATCTAATCTGTCCCCGTCGTCTTATGGTTTTTGGTCGATGTTGCCGTGAAATTCGCGGTGCTGGAAGAGGTTTGTACCTCGGTGGCGCGGCGGCGGCGCGATGATCGCAAAGCAGCGATGACGCTGGCACACCCGATGGATCGAGCCGGTGAACGGCGGCAGCATTGGCGCGGCGCTTGGTATTGTGGCCATCGGCGATGCCGCTTCAGGCGTGATGGGTGCCATCATCATACTCCGCTGAGTCCGGCGGCCCGGATTGGGGGCATCAACTTCATTCAGGGCTGGATCAAAGATCAGCGGTGGCCGAGTGGGTTGCCGAGGCAATTGTCGCGGGGTGGCCGGAGCCCGCGTATCAGTGGGAGCAGAGCCAGACGCGGGTGCATTTAACCCCTCGCGCAACGGGCCATCCCCCGGTGCAGGGGGCAGCGGTTGCGATATTGGATCGGGTGTTTGGGTGGGCGCAGGCACTGGGACAGGGGCGGGCACAGGTGCCGGGGCAAGCGCCTCAAAAGGCGTGAAAAGCGTTCCCACATCCCCAGGCGAGCTCACACCGGTCGCAATGGTCACATCCGCTTGCGCCAGTTTGCCCATTTGCAGTGTTTCGTCAGCGCTGGCCGCGGATGCCGCCTCAGGCGCCGGAGTTTCGTCAGCGGACCGGGGGTCGTCCGAAGGCGCCGCAGGGTCAGCAGGGTCAGCAGCTGTGTCTGCGTCCGTTCCAATATCAGCAGGCGTCACGTCACCCACATTCGCCACATCTGTCAAAGGGGTGTCCACAACGTCTGTCGGAAAGGTGTCCACAACGTCTGTCAAAAGGGTGTCCACAACGTCCGTATCTGCCACCTCAACCTGTGACGGGGCCAAGACGAGATTGGGGTTGTTTTGCTCACTCGGCAGGCCAAAAAAAAGCCCAATAGCCACCGCCGCCCCGCCGAGGAGGGCCGCTGGCACGATCCATCGCCGCCTGCCGGGCGGTGGTTCGACATCCGCAGGTGTGACCGCACGAGGCGCACCCGTCGCCGCAGATGCAGCCCCCGTAGCAGCCCCCATGGCAGCACCGGCAGGCGCGGCACCCGCAACCGCGCCCTCACTTGCCAACCCCGCCGTGGCACCGGCCACAACAGCCGCACCACCGCCACCGCCCAACCCCTGGGTCAACTGCAACACCAAGATTGCGGTGTTGTCCTGGGCCGGATCATCCAGATGAAACAAGGCGGCCATCAACAGATCCACAATCTCGCGGCTGGTGGCCCCGGCGCGTGCGCCTGCCAATATCTCGGCAATCCGCGCCTCATCAAGGTGTTGCACGCCATCCGAGGCCTGGATCAGAACATCACCCGGATCCAGCACAATTGCGGTCTTGGGGACATCCATTGATTTGAGCTGGCCGCCCATCAGGACAGAGGTCAGCGCGTTGCGATCCGGGTGGTTGGCGGCTTCGGCTTTGGTAATCTCACCAGATTTTGCCATCTGGTCGATCACCGGCGCCATCGAGTGATCCTCGTTTAACTGCCGCAACTTGCCTTCGCGCCACAAGAACAATGGGCTATCGCCAACAGACGCCCAGTAAAGGCGATCCTCAAACATCACTGTGGCCAGGAACGTGGTCCCCATACCCTGCACCCGCCGATCGTCGGCCGCGCGGTCTTTAAGGACATCGTTGGCCGTCTTGATCGCCGAGATCAGCTCAGCCTGAAGGTTGCTCTCCAGTGCTTCGCCATCATGCATCAGGAATTTCAGGTGGCTGACCGCGTCAATCACCACAAGGCGCGAGGCCAGATCACCCGCCGAATGACCGCCCATCCCATCAGCCAGCACTGCAAACCCGCGATCCATTCCGCCGTGGAAATCCGCCAGAAGCGTATCTTCCTGATACGGACGTTTGCCCTGCCAGAGGGCCGTGGCGACGTCATATCCGATCATCGCCATCCCGCCTTTGTTTGTTGCCGGGCTCATGGGTCGGACCAATCAAAATCAGGACCACACAGGGCCACAAACCGCAGGGACGTGGCTCCGATCCTCAGCGTATCGAAATGGGCTAGCGGCTCTGTCGACAACACCGGCGTATCGTTGAGGCGCACAAGATTGACCTTGCCGCCATGGCTAACGTGGAAGGCCCTCGCTTCATCGTCATAGGTAACAAAAGCATGGGGATCGCGGCTGATGGAATCATCGCCAAAATCAATCTGGACGTGGGTGTCATCACCGCGCCCGATGGCGTTCATACCGGCAACCAGCGCAACCGAGGCCCCTCGCCCTGGTCCTGCGGTGACAACCAGCCAGCCCACAACCGGGGCTACAACCTCAGCGGCCTTGATTCCGGCACCGTCAGCTTCATCCCGTGACCTGCCGCCATAGCCGTGGATCCGTGTCTTGGGCCGGGCATGGCCCGAGGCGTCGCGCCCTGATCTCTCTGGCGGCGCGGGGGGAATTGGTGGCTCTGGCAGATCCTGCGGACGTGTTGCAGCGGGCCGCGGGGCTGGAGGCACTGGAAAATCAACCGGCCGGGTTCCGGCGTCAACGGGTCCGCGCTGCAAGGGCACGGGCGGCACGGGTGGCACAGGCGGCACGGGTGGCACAGGCGGCACAGGCGGTACGGGTGGAGCTGGGGGCTCC
>JAESTV010000063.1 GCA_016763475.1 Roseicyclus sp. | reverse complement strand
TTCAAAACCACGCGGCCGTCGGAGATTGGAGCGCCATATTGCTGGAGGAGGGCTTTCGCCTGATACTCATGAATGTTCATGCAACTGGTCCGTTCTTTGGGTCATGTTGCTTCTGGATAAACACAACAATTGGGCGCAATGAAACGGGAATTTGCCATATTCACCGGGATTTGCGGCAAAACCCGACATTTGTGATCACAGGGAATTATCGTGTGATCACAAAATCTCATGGACCATAGGTGTGGTGGCTCAGTCGCCATGCCTTGCCCCGGCCATCAATCCCGCGCTGCCTGCACCACATGGGACCATGACAAGGCGCTTGAGCGATGTCGATTGCTTGCGTTGGAGGATCGTGGCTTAGAGCAAAGAGGTGCGCGAAAGCGGAAACCCGCTCTAGCTGATTGCCTTTTCAATCTCGGCAAGGAAGCCCGCGAAATTCTCGTTTGCCACCTTCCAGCCGAAGGTCCAGCCCGCATTGGGCACACGCCAGTCGTCGCCGTAATTGCGGACCAGCATCACCTCTGGATCAGCAGGAATTTGCAGCCCGGTGGCGCCGTTCAAATCGAACGGCAGAAGCTGCGCCCGTGTCATGTTTCCGCAGGTGTGGGGGTAAACGAACAGCTTGTCGTCGGCGTCAATCCAGGCCGGGAACAGATCCACCCCAAAAATGCCGATCTTCTGCATCTTCAGCGTCACCTTGCTCCACGAGCTGCGCTCTACCGCGACACCATCGGCGATCAGACGATCACACAGGGCAATCCATTCCTGCGCCGCGTCCGCTTCCGTCCGTGCGTCCAGCAGCACCGCCAAATCAATGTCGTTGTCATGCTCCAGCAAGGTGCCTTCGCGCACGATACCCAATAACGTGCCGGAATTGGCGAAGACGTCCAGACCCAGCGCGGCGAGCGTCGCGGCCAATTCGCCACATTTCTGCATCACCGCGCCCACGTCCGCGGTGCGAAACGATTCCGTGTAAGCGCTGCCGTTGGGCAGGTAAAACCCCAGATCATCCTGAATATGGCGCAGGAATTCGTTGTATTCGTCAATTGTTCCCCGTTTGCGGCTTTGCTTGTTGTAACGCGACATCAGGCGTTGGGTGCCAAACGCCCGGTTGCGCGTGGCGCAATTCAACACAATCCACGCCTGCACCCATGCCGGGTCACGCGGGTCACGAACCTCTTCCAATGCGTCGAACAGCTCCTGATATTCGGACTTCGAGATCGGCTCGCCCTGAACCCTCTCACGTACCCGTTCAATCAACATGGTGCTGGCAATCAACATGGTGCTGGTCCGATCCTGTTAGTGCCGCCGAGCCTTGGCGGCTCAAAGAGCGCTCGCCTTGGCGTTAAGCGTCTCGATGAGGTGTTTGATCTCAAGAAGTTGGTCGTCGCGCAGCGCCTCCATGAACGCCTTCATCGAGGTGGACGAGATATCCTCCGTGCGCGGCAGATAGAACACCTCACACAGGTCACTCAGATCGTTGAACTTACCGCTCCAATCGTCGCCCATGGCGAAGATGTCGATCTTTTCGCGCATAATGTCGTCACGCTTCTGCGCCCAGTCATTTTCCGGCAACACGTTATCCACATAGCGGCATGCGCCCAGGATTTCCGCACGCTGCTCAAACGGGATCACCGTCTTCTTGCCTTTGATCGCGTTGAATTCGTCGGTCGACACACACACCGTCAAATGGCCGCCCAAACCCGCAAGCCGCTTTAGCAACCGGACATGGCCGATATGGAACAGGTCAAACGTTCCATAGGTGATAATGCGTTTGCCCAAGGGGAATAGCCTCTGATCGTGCCGCTTTGGTGACTTGAATCAACTTCCCCGCGCCCGATCAAGGGTTTTCTCGGGCCACAGGGTTTGGCAGCACGCGCCCACAAAAAAGGCCGAGCGCGCGGGCCCGGCCTTTCAGGGAAGTGCAGACCCCTCAGGTCAGCGTGTCGTCGATCGCCTTACAGGCATCAACCAGGCCTTTGACGGCATCAACAGAACTGTCGAACATCACCTGCTCATCTTTGGTCATCTTGATGTCAACAATCCGCTCGATCCCGCCAGCGCCGATCACTGTGGGCACACCCACATACATGCCTTTGAGGCCAAGCGCGCCGTCCACATATGCGGCGCAGGGCAACACGCGCTTTTGGTCTTTCAGGAAGGATTCGGCCATCTCGATGGCGCTGGTCGCAGGGGCGTAGTAGGCTGAGCCGGTCTTTAACAGGCCAACAATCTCAGCGCCGCCATCACGGGTGCGCTGCACAATTGCGTCCAGCTTCTCCTGCGTGGTCCAGCCCATCTTCACCAGATCCGGCAGCGGGATACCCGCAACGGTGGAATAACGTGTCAGCGGCACCATGGTGTCGCCGTGCCCACCCAGAACAAACGCCGTGACGTCTTTCATCGAGACGTCAAATTCGTCCGCCAGGAAGTGGCGGAACCGCGCCGAGTCCAGAACACCCGCCATGCCACAGACCATGTGGTGCGGCAGGCCGCTGAACTCACGCAGCGCCCAAACCATCGCGTCGAGCGGGTTGGTGATGCAGATCACAAACGCATTCGGCGCGTTTTCGCGGATACCCTCACCCACGGATTTCATGACTTTCAGGTTGATGCCCAGCAAATCATCGCGGCTCATGCCCGGCTTGCGCGCAACACCGGCGGTGACGATGCACACATCCGCGCCGGCAATGTCTGCGTAGCTGGTTGTGCCTGTCACATGGGCGTCAAACTTTTCAGACGGGCCCGCCTCCGCGATGTCGAGTGCTTTGCCCTGAGGCACGCCGTCGGCGATATCAAAGAGGACCACGTCCCCCAATTCTTTCAGCGCCGCAAGATGGGCAAGTGTGCCCCCGATCTGTCCCGCGCCGATAAGCGCAATCTTAGGTCTGGCCATGTCAAAAGGTCCTCAGTCCGGTGTTTCCGTCTGGCGCAGCGGTAGACCCAGCGTTGCACAGGTGCAAGAGTTTGCATGCGCGGCGGATAGCCCCAATCCCCGAAACAGACCCCGGACCACGACCGATATTACAGGTCTTCGCCCGGCGCCTCCGGGGTAATCTGCGCGAAATGTTGCCCTGCCGCCATCAGGCAAGTTGTGCCATCCGCGGAGGTGACGGTAATTGTCCAAGACCCTGTTTCTTCAGATACATAGACCTCAACAATGCGGTTCTGGTGGGCAAGGCCCATTCCATAGACCTGCTCGCCGTAACGGCCGGTTAACTCTCTCACGATAATGTCGCGCTCAGCGCACAACATATTGACCCGTTGATTTTGTGCGTTTGCCTGGCTGGTTGTGACGGCGGCCAGCCCCAAGCCGACGCAGAATGCGAATCTCTTTATGGCGAATCTGTTCATGGCCCAAATCTTCATGGCATCGTGTCCCTTTTCCGTGAGGGGCGTGTGCCTAAAGCCGTGCAAAACAGCGTCCGATCCGGCGCCCCGATCCTGATGGAACCACCTCCGACGTGACGTGCCTCTGATGGGCAACTGAGCGTCCATCTTGCCCGATTGAGGGTTAATTTCGCGTAAATCGGCGCCAAGTTTCGCAAAATCACCCTCCTGCCCCCCTCCTGGCCCCGCCAGGCCGCCGCAAATTCGCCCGCGTAATTTTGTTGCGCAATATTCTGCATTGCAGCAAGAGCCTTGCGCTTACCCGTCACATGTGGTCCCAGATGGCCACCCAACAGACCCAAGCGAACCCATGACTCAGACCGCCCTTCCCTGCCGATCCGTCCTCTATGTCCCCGCCTCCCGCGCCCGCGCGATGGAGAAGGCCAAAGGCCTGCCCATCGACGCAATCATCTTCGATCTTGAAGATGCCGTGGCGGCTGACGGAAAGGCCGCCGCGCGAAACCTGCTTGCCGAAACCCTGAAAGCGGGCGGCTTCGGCCAGCGCCAGCAAATCGTGCGGATCAACGGGTTTGATACCGAATGGGGCGCGGATGACCTTGCCGCCATCTCCGCCGCCAGACCACAGGCGATCCTGCTGCCCAAAGTGAACTCGGCCAAAGATATCGAGGCCCTCGCTGCCCTTCTCGACGCAACCCCCGATACCGCCCAAACCAAAATCTGGGCGATGATGGAGACCCCCCAGGGCATCCTGAACGCCGCCCAAATCGCCGCCGCACCGCGAATGGCTGGGTTTGTGATCGGCACCAACGATCTGGCCAAAGACCTCAAGTCCCGCACGCGGGGGGCGATGGTCACCGCCCTGCAGCTCTGCCTTCTCGCGGCCCGTGCCCAGGGGCTTCTGTGTGTCGATGGCGTCTATAATGCCTTCAAGGATGAAGCCGGTCTGGCCGCTGAATGCACTCAGGGGCGGGACTTCGGTTTTGACGGCAAGACCCTGATCCACCCGGCCCAGATCGCCGTCACCAATGCCGCCTTTGCGCCCTCGGAGGCGGAAATTGACCTCGCCCGCCGCCAGATCACCGCGTTCAACGACGCGCAATCCCGTGGCGAGGGGGTCGCTGTGGTTGACGGCAAGATCGTCGAGAACCTACACGTAGAAACCGCCCGCACAACGCTGGCCATAGCAGACGCAATCGCCGCGTCGGAGGCCGAATGATGGCTTGGACCCTACTGATCGCTGGTATCGCCCTGTGGTGCGCTGCCCACCTTTTCAAACGCCTCGCCCCCGCCCCCCGCGCCCGCTTGGGGGATCGCGGCAAGGCCCTGTTTGCGGTGCTCATCGTGGCCAGCGTCGTCTTGATGGTGATCGGCTACCGCGGCGCAGAAGGCGCAATCTACTGGGGCCGTTCACCGGCACTGGTCGGCATCACCAGCCTGTTGATGATCCTCGCCTTCTACGTCTACGCGGTCGGCGGCCCAAAAGGGGATCGCATCTGGCTCGGCACGAAATTGCGCCACCCGCAATTGGTCGGATTCAGCCTCTGGGCCGTTGCACACCTGCTGGTGAATGGTGACGCTCCTTCGTTCGTCTTGTTCGGCGGGTTGCTGGCCTGGGCGCTGGGGTCGGTGTTTCTGATCAACGCGCAAGACGGGCCGTGGACACCGCCAAACCGCGCGCCCAAACGCAAAGAGCTGATCTACATCATCGCCGCGCTTGTCGTGACCGCCGTCGTCATGGTCATCCATAACTGGCTTGGCGTCCAACCCTGGGGATAGGCCGATGCAAATCTATCGTCTGCTCACCGAAGACGACACCTCCGCCTTCTGCCACAAGGTTTCGGAGGCGCTGGCCAAAGGCTGGTGCCTTCACGGCGACCCCATCATGTCATTCGACGCCGCCCGTGGCGTGATGCGCTGTGGGCAGGCGGTGGTGAAGGATGTGGACACCCCCTATTCGCCCGAGATGAAATTAGGCGCGCAATAGCGCCCGATACGCGAGCACCTCTCATGAGCAAAACCAACGCCGGATACTTCTTCGAGGATTACCACGTCGGTCAAATCCTTCACCACGCCACGCCACGCACCCTGCATACCGGCGATGTGGCGATGTATCAGGCGCTGTATGGGCCGCGGTTTGCTCTGCAATCGTCGTGGGATTTCGCCTGCCCCGGCTCTGGCTTGTGTAACCCGATCATCGACGACCTCATCACGTTCCATACGGTGTTTGGCAAGTCGGTCCCCGATATCTCGCTGAATGCGGTGGCGAACCTCGGGTATGGCGAAGGGCGGTTCCTGCACCGGGTCGAATCCGGCGATACGGTCCATTCATGGTCCGAGATCATCGGCGTGAAGGAAAATTCCAGCGGCAAGACCGGCATCATCTGGGTCCGCACCAAGGGATTCGCCAATTCCGACACGCCAGTGCTGGAATATGTCCGCTGGGTGATGGTGCGCAAACGTGACGTGTCCTCCCCCGCGCCGGAGGCTATTGTCCCTGACCTCGCCAAAGTTGTCGCACCTGAGACGTTGCACATCCCCGAAACCCTCGACTGGTCGGCCTACAACTTCACCCAAGCAGGGGAGCCGCACCGCTGGGGTGACTACCAAATCGGCGAGATCATCGACCACGTTGATGGCGTCACCCTGACGGATGCCGAACACATGATGGCCGCGCGCCTGTGGCAGAACACCGCCAAGGTGCATTTCGACGTCACCGCCCGCGCCGATGGCAGGCGGCTGATCTATGGCGGCCACATCATCAGCCTCGCCCGCGCGCTGTCCTTCAACGGCCTCGCCAATGCGCAGCTGATTGCGGCAATCAACGCAGGCTCCCATGCCGCGCCTGCCTATGCCGGTGACACAATCCGCGCCTGGTCCGAGGTTCTGGATACCGCCGAGACCACCAATCCCCACGTGGGCGCCCTGCGCCTGCGCCTTGTCGCCACAAAAGGTGAGCCCGGCGCGCTGCGTAGCGAAGACGGGAAGTACCTGCCCGAGGTCTTTCTGGATCTGGATTACTGGGCTTTGTTTCCGCGGTAATTTCACGGGGATTCCACAGGGATTTCACAGGGATTTCACACTGATTTCACGACATTCCAGATGTGATCACAGCAACCAAACCCGTGATCACAAATGCCAATCCTGCCGCGTTTTTACGGCGTTTCTGCGGCGTTAGGCCCCACACATCCCGGATATTTTATAGCCCAGGCACGTGACTACCACGCAATTCTTGCTATTGATTGACCCAACAACCGGCACGCAGCCGAGACCTGACAGCAAAATTTCAACGGGGAACCCAGCCATGGCCGACGTCAACCGCGGCAATCGTCCGCTTTCACCTCATCTGACGATCTACAAACCGCAGCTGAATTCGATCACCTCAATCCTTGTGCGGATCACTGGCAATGCGATGCTGATCTCTGCGGCCCTTGTGGTGTGGTGGCTGATGGCTGCCGCGTCCGGCGCGGAGTACTTTGCGACGATCGACGGATGGGTCACATCCGTCCCCGGCGATATCGTGATGACGCTGTCCGTCCTCGGCCTTTGGTATCACGCGCTTGGCGGCCTCAGGCACCTGGTTTGGGATACCGGGCGGGGCCTTGATCCCGACACCTCCGACAAGATGGGCTGGGGCATGTTGATTGGCTCCGTTGCCCTCACCTTCCTGACCATCATCGCGATTTGAGGGGGCAAGCACATGGCATATGTAACTGACCGCAAACGCGTCACTGGCCTCGGTTCTGCCCGGGGTGGCACCGCGCAACATTGGACAATAACGCTCACCTCCGTGGCGCTCCTGATCCTGACACCGTTCTTTCTGGCGGTGATCGGCCCGCTTCTGGGCAGCCCTCATGCAGAGGTTGTCACAACCCTTGGCAAACCGATCCCCGCCCTGATCGTCGCGGCTTATCTGGTTATCGGCATGCACCATTTGCGCTTCGGCATGCAGGTGATGATCGGGGATTACGCCCGCGGCCTCACCAAAAAGATCGCGATCATCGCGACCACCATTATCAGCTACGGGCTGGCCGCTGGCGGCCTGATCGCCCTGATGCAAATCGCGCTTTGAGGTTCCCCAGATGTCCGACACCATGACCGAAAACACATCCCCCGCTTACCCGCTGACCCACCACACCTATGACGTTGTTGTTGTTGGCGCCGGCGGGGCTGGCTTGCGCGCCACCCTTGGCATGGCCGAACAGGGCCTGAAAACGGCCTGTATCACCAAGGTGTTCCCGACCCGCTCGCACACTGTCGCGGCCCAAGGCGGCATCGCGGCCAGCCTTGGCAACATGGGGCCGGACCATTGGCACTGGCACCTCTATGACACCGTCAAAGGCTCCGACTGGCTCGGTGACACCGACGCGATGGAATACCTCGCGCGAGAAGCCCCCAAGGCGGCGTATGAGCTGGAACATTACGGTGTCCCGTTTTCGCGCACCGAAGATGGTACCATCTACCAGCGCCCCTTCGGCGGCCACACAACCGAATTTGGCGAAGGCCCCCCGGTGCAACGCACCTGCGCCGCCGCAGACCGCACCGGCCACGCAATGCTGCACACGTTGTACGGCCAATCCCTGAAGAACAACGCTGAGTTCTTTATCGAATATTTCGCCACCGATATCCTGATGAACGAAGACGGCGAATGCGTCGGCGTTGTGGCGTGGAAACTTGACGACGGCACCATACACGTCTTCCACTCCAAGATGATGGTGCTGGCCACCGGCGGCTATGGCCGCGCGTTTTTCTCGGCGACAAGCGCCCACACCTGCACCGGTGACGGCGGCGGCATGGTCGCCCGCGCTGGCCTGCCACTTCAGGACATGGAGTTTGTGCAGTTCCACCCCACCGGCATCTACGGTGCCGGTTGCCTGATTACTGAAGGCGCACGGGGCGAAGGCGGTTACCTGACCAATTCCGAGGGTGAACGGTTCATGGAGCGTTACGCCCCCACCTACAAAGACCTCGCGTCCCGTGATGTGGTGTCGCGCTGCATGACGATGGAGATCCGCGATGGGCGCGGCGTTGGCGACCAAAAGGATCACATCCACCTGCACCTCAATCACCTGCCCAAAGAAACCCTGGACCTGCGCCTGCCCGGCATTTCGGAATCCGCGCGTATCTTCGCAGGGGTGGACCTGACCAAGGAACCAATCCCGGTCCTGCCCACAGTCCATTACAACATGGGCGGCATCCCGACGAACTATTGGGGGGAGGTGCTGAACCCAACCAAAGATGCCCCTGACGCCATTGTCCCCGGCCTGATGGCTGTGGGTGAGGCTGGTTGTGCCTCCGTCCATGGGGCTAACCGCCTCGGGTCAAACTCGCTCATTGATCTGGTGGTCTTTGGCCGCGCCGCTGCAATCAAAGCCGGAGAGAAGGTCGATGCAAACAGCGCCAACCCCGATGTGCCGCAAGCTGAGGTAGACCGGGCCTTGGCCCGGTTCGACGCTGTGCGCCACGCCGCAGGCTCCATACCCACAGCGGACCTGCGCCTTGAGATGCAGAAAACCATGCAGGCTGATGCCGCGGTGTTCCGCACTGACAAGACGCTGGCCGAGGGGCTGGAGAAAATGATCACCGTCGCCGGAAAGATGGACGACATCGCCGTCACCGATCGCTCAATGATCTGGAACTCCGATTTGATGGAGACGTTGGAGTTGACCAACCTGATGCCCAACGCTCTGGCAACCATCGCCGGGGCCGAGGCGCGCAAGGAATCGCGTGGCGCCCATGCCCATGAGGATTACCCGGATCGCGACGACAAGAATTGGCGCAAACACACCATTTCCCACGTGGACGGCAACAAAGTGGACCTCACCTACCGCCCGGTCCACGTGAAGCCGCTGACCGCCGAAAAAGACGGCGGCATTGATCCCAAAAGGATCAAACCCAAAGCGCGGGTGTATTGATGGGGGGCCTGTCCCATGGTTGATCCTGTGATCGCTCAATTGGCCCTTGTCGCCACCCTGTTTCTTGCGATCGTGGTGAGCTTTGCGTTTGCGCGGCTGAAGGCCGATCCAAAGACCGGCGGCTATATGCGCCTGCGGCCTGACATGGCTGGGCACCTCGGTGCCGAGGACTGGGCAGACATGCAGAATTCAAAGGCAACTCGCGGTATCAGCTTCGCACTGTCCTGCGCCCACACACTTGGTGCCCTCACACTCAGGGCCCAAACACTCAGGGCCTTCTGCACACCTATCTGGTTTGGTGTGTCATATTTTGTGAGGCCGTCATGATCCGCGCCCTCCTCCTCACCCTCCTCCTCCCCCTGCTCACCGCATGTGTCGGGTTCCAGGATGTGACTGACCAACTGGTCCGCCAACAGGCGCGCACGTTTATCAACGGCGAAGTTGAACAACGCTTCCCCGGTGTGGACGCCACACCCATAACCAATTGTGTGATCGACAACGCCTCGGCGCAGGAAATCATCACCATCGCGGGCGGCATCGCTCTGGGCAACACCGACGCGGCCTCCAGCACCGTCAGAAATATCCTGCAACGCCCCGCAACCCTGCAATGCACCGCCGGGAACTATTTCGATGGCCTGCTCAGGGGGCTAGGATGACCCGCATCACGCTCCTGCTCACCGCCACCGCCCTGAGCCTCGCCGCTTGCGGCCCCGCAACGCCGCCGACCCGCGCCACCGCAGAACGCCTCTGCGTCTCCGAAGCACGTCAGGCTGACGGCATCTCTGGTCAGGTCGGTATTGGCGGCGGCTCTGGCGGGCCAACCGCTGGCGGGCGTGTGACCATCACCTCCGACATCCTGAACCCGCGCAACGAACAAGACGCCTTCCGCGATTGCGTCATCCGCCGCATCGGTGGTCAACCAAACCCCAGCGGTGGCGGCCTGAGGGTTGGCATATCTATCGGCGGCAGCACATGACACACATTCTCGCGGCCCAAAGCCGCAGCGCCTATCCCCGAGGAGACACACACAATGGTTGAGCTTACCCTCCCGAAGAACTCCCGCATCACCCGCGGCAAGACCTGGCCCAAACCTGACGGCGCCACCAACCTGCGCAAGTTTCAGATCTACCGCTGGAACCCCGATGACGGCAAAAACCCGTCCCTCGATACCTATTGGGTCGATATGGATACCTGCGGCCCCATGGTTCTGGACGCGCTGATCAAGATCAAGAACGAGATCGACCCGACCCTGACCTTCCGCCGCTCCTGCCGCGAAGGCATCTGTGGGTCGTGTGCAATGAACATCGGTGGCGTGAAATCCAGAGGTATCAACACTTTGGCCTGTATTTACGGCATGGACGAAATATCAGGTGACGTTGCCATCTACCCCCTGCCCCACATGCCTGTGGTCAAAGACCTGATCCCGGATCTGACCCACTTCTACGCCCAGCACGCCTCGATCATGCCATGGCTGGAAACCCAAACCAGCCGCCCCGAAAAGGAATGGAAGCAATCAATTGAGGATCGCGCCAAACTGGACGGTCTGTATGAATGTGTGATGTGCGCGTGTTGCTCCACGTCCTGCCCGTCTTACTGGTGGAATGGCGATCGTTACCTCGGGCCAGCCGCCCTGCTGCATGCCTACCGCTGGATCATCGACAGCCGCGATGAGGCGACAGGTGAGCGTCTGGATGAGCTGGAAGATCCGTTCAAGCTGTACCGCTGCCATACCATCATGAACTGCACCAAGACCTGCCCCAAAGGCCTGAACCCGGCGGTGGCAATCACGCAGATCAAGAAGATGATGCTCGAACGGCAGATTTAAGCGCCGATGGAGGCCGTCGCGCTTGCCGCGTTACTCGCGTCACTTGCTAGCCTCTCCATGCCCCTCGGGGCGTGGCTTGCCTCGCGCCGAGACGAGCCCGCACCGATAAATCACGCCATCACCGCCTTTGGCGGCGGCGCGCTGATCTCTGCCGTGGCTCTGGTGCTGGTGCCTGAAGGGGCCGCGAACCTGCCCGCGTGGGCCTCCTTCCTGCTCCTGATCGCGGGCGGCCTGACCTTCTACGCCGTCGACAGGTTGGTGGAAAAATCCGGCGGTGCAGGCGCGCAACTGCTGGCCATGCTGCTGGACTATCTGCCCGAAGCTGCCGCCCTTGGTGCAATGATTGTCATTGACCGCGCCACCGCCTGGGTGCTCGCCGCAATGATCTTCCTGCAGAACCTGCCCGAGGGGTATTCGGCCTTCCGTGACGTCCTGCGCTCCGGCACAATCCCCAAAAACCACGCCCTCGCCCTGTTCTTCGCCCTCGCCCTCATCGGCCCAATTTGCGCCGTCGCGGGCCTGCTGTTCCTCGCGGATCAACGCGGCATCCTCGGCGGCATCATGATCTTCGCGGCAGGCGGCATCCTCTATCTGGTGTTCCAGGACGTCGCCCCCGCCGCCAATGACACAACCGATGCACGCCCGGCACTTGGCGCCGTCGCCGGCTTCGCCCTTGGCCTCGCCGGGTATCTGGCGGCGGGATTAGCAGCGCTTACCTTGCGGCGAAAACCCCTAAGCGGGCCAATCACGCCGCCAGCACCACCAACTCCCTGAACTCCGTCATGTCATCAAACCGACAGAACGCCGGAGGCCTCAGCGGAATAACCGGCGCGGCGCGGACCAAATCGTCAAATATCGCCGGCAACTCACTTTCCCATCGGGGCAGCACCGCATCCGGCAGCCAATTGATCAAATAGGCAAAGGTCATGTGGAATTGGTAGGAATCGTGTTCCGTGTGGCGAAAGCCAAACGCCTGAGACAGCGCCTCACGCCACGCCCCCATCGCCACGTCATCCGCCTCAGATGCCCCGCACAAAACCAATCCCGTGGGGCGCAGCCCGACCACGCGCACTGCAAAACCAGCCGGTGGAACCAACCCAGCCAACCGCTGCACCATCACGTCCGTCACCTGCGAAATCGACGCATCGCAATCCACATCATCAGGCCAGGCGTCCGCGGTCCGGTGTGTCTCGATCACACCCTCAAACAGCGTCATGTGAAGGCTGGCCGGGGGCGTAAACAGAAGGTGTTCCGCTCCCACAAGGCGCTGCATCCGAACCCGCGCCTCAAGCACCGCAGAATGCGCCGGGGCGCTCTCATCCAGATGGCACACAATTGTATTGCCAGCCTCGGGCAGAAAACCCGCCGCATCGTATCGGGTGCCCAATTTCACCGGCGGGCCGCTATGAGAGCTGGCCGCAAATTGGCTGAGGTCAGTCCTGAACGGCATCATCGGCTCCTGTCATTCCAGACCTCGGTTACCAAAGATCTACCGCCGTTTTGTGGCCTGTCAAGCACAGCGACTACACCCGAACATTGGCCGTCTATCAACGCACCCAACACCGGAAGCCTGTAAACGTGCTGCCTCCTTTGCCGGGGTACTGGCGCAAGAAAAAGCGCTTCACCCTCGCACTACGCCACCCCTGCATCTGAGCAACACTCCCTCAGGGGTGCAAAACGCGTGGAGGCCGGGGGGTGGTGCCGGGGGCAACGCCGCATTCGCGCCACTTGCCAAACACTCCTACCCTATGCGTTGATCCGCCCAAACGACAGGACATACCCAATGCCAAACCGCCGCCCCAAACTCTCACCCGCGCCCGATGACGCACTCCAGCGCCGCGCCATCAAACCAATTGTCTGTTACCCGCCGGAAACCTTGCCATCCCCCCAAAACCTTGGCCCCGCCACACCCATTGGGGCGATCACCACCCACATCATCCAGCCGCGCGAGGCCGCCACCTTCCACGCCAACGCCGGTCAAACCATCCGCATCACGTCCATCGACGGCCCCCAGGTTGGTGACCTGAACCTCTGGAACGCCCACAATCTGACCGAGCGGTTTTTCTCCGGCAAAACCCGTGCGTTACATGGCACCCATGTCACCACAGGTGACACGCTCTGGTCCAACTTGCCCCACCTGCGTGCGATGGCGACAATCACCCACGACTCCCTGGACTGGTACGGCATCGACCCCTACGGCGGCGCGGTCCATGATGTCATTGGCACCCGCTGCGATCCCTACACCAACGCGCTCCTCAACAGTGGCGACCAATACCACCATTGCTGCCATTCCAACCTGACCCGCGCACTTGCCGAGGCCACAAACCTGCCCCTTCATGAGGCCGAGACCCACGTTCACGATGTCCTCAACGTGTTCATGTGTACCGGCTTCACCCGCGACACCGGACAGTACTTCATGAAGGCGTCCCCGGTGCGCCCCGGCGACCATCTGGAGTTCCGGGCTGAGATTGACCTGCTTGGTGCCCTCTCCGCATGCCCGGGTGGCGATTGTGGGGCTGAGCATTCGTCGGACACCACCCGCTGCTACCCGCTGCAAATCGAGGTCTTCGACACGGCCCACACCTCCAGCCATACCCCCCCCGCGGCGAATTCCTACAACCGCACTCACGGGTGTTAACCAGCCATTTTTGCTACCATGAAGGGGAACGCGCCGGTCCCCCTTCATCTGGCCAGAAATACCTCGGGGGAGGCGAAGCCGGGGGCAGCGCCCCCTCTGCGCCCTGTTGGCCTGTCGCTCGACGTCGGTTCCCAAACCCTCTGATCACGCCACCAAAAGCTGACCGTGTAACCTGCGGGGTCAGCCGTAGATCTCCACCGCTGCCCATTGTGTCGCGCTGTAACGTGCGCCATGGGCGAAACCTACGGGAAGAAGACGGTCTATTTCTGCTTTATCCGCAGCGCTTAGCGATATTTCAGTGGCCCCTGCCAATTCACGCAGATGGGTCGCCGTTCGGGTTCCCGGGATCGGAATGATGTGGTCACCTTGCGCCAAAATCCACGCCAACGCGGTGGCGGATGTGGACCAGCCGCGCGCCGCGCAAAACGCCACAAAACCTGCGATGGCGTCCCGGTTGCTTTGGTAGTTCGGATCCGAGAACCGAGGTGTGCCAATCCGGAAATCCCCTTTGGGAAAGCTCTCACGCCCCTGAAAGTGATCCGACAACATCCCACGTGCCAGCGGCGAGAAGGCGACAAAAGTGACGCCCAATTCGGCGCAGGTCTGGATCATTCCCAATTCGGGCTGACGTGACCAAAGGGAGTATTCTGATTGCACCGCGGTTACCGGATACACGGCGTTTGCGCGCCGCAAGCTGGCAGGTGAGATTTCGCTGAACCCAATGCCGCCGATCAGCCCCTCTTCAACAAACCCCGCCAAGGTTTCCGCCACCTCTTCAATGGGGCGCTCAACCTCACGCCGGTGGATGTAGAACACCTCTACCCGGTCACGTCCCAGACGGGTCAAGGACCCCTCTAGGGACCGCCGCAAAGCACCGGCCTCGTTGCTGAAGTGCCGTTCGGGTTTGGTGTAGATCCCGGCCTTCGTGGCCAGCGTGACCTGCGCACCGGATTGCCCACCGGATTGCGCGCCGGATTGGGCCAGAAACCGCCCGATTACCGTTTCGCAAATACCAGCGCCGTAAATTTCGGCGACATCCCAATGAGTTACGCCATGGTCAAGCGCCGCCTGCATGCAGGCAAAACTCTCAGCTTCATCCGTGGGCCCGTAAATTCCACCAAAGCTCATACAGCCAAGGCCGATGGCCCCAACATCGCGCCCGGCGAACCTGCGGGTCTTCACGGAAACGCGGCTTCCAGCGCAATCTCAACCATGTCCGAGAAGCTCGATTGCCGGTCTTCCGCAGGTAATGCCTCTTCCGTCAGCAAATGGTCCGAGACGGTCAAAACCGCCAATGCGCGGGCGCCATGACGCGCCGCAAGAATGTAAAGTTCCGCCGCTTCCATCTCAACCGCCAGAACCCCGTGGCGCATCATCTGTTCATTCAAATCCGGGCGTTCGTCATAAAACACATCTGACGAATATATCCCGCCCACGTGAATGCCTGCGCCTTTGCCGTCCGCCGCTTTGTACGCAGCCTGAAGCAGGCCATAATCGGCACAGGGCGCATAGTTCAGCTCTCGGAAAATGCCTGAAGAGGGTGTCGATAACGTCGTCGCGGTCATCGCAAGGATCACATCACGCAGTTTCACAGATGTTTGCATCGCCCCACACGACCCAATGCGGATCAGTGTTTTGGCGCCATAGTCCCGCAGCAGCTCGTTGGCGTAAATCGACAGGCTCGCCATTCCCATGCCAGACCCGTGGATGGTGACCCGATTGCCGCGCCACGTGCCCGTAAACCCCAACATGCCACGGACTTCGTTGACACAAACCGGGTTCTCCAGAAACCGCTCCGCCGCCCATTTTGCCCGCAGCGGGTCCCCCGGCATCAAAACCGTTTCGGCAATATCGCCAGGATTGGCACCAATATGAACCGTCATCGTGTCACCCCATTTTCGAGACCGCCTTAGCCTATGTTTGATAAAGGACAATTTGGCCTGGGGCAATTCATCGTGTGGCGTCAATCCCGTGATGCGAGGGGCCGCAGGCGCCTCCATAGCGACCGGAGATTTGAGCGGTTCTGGGGTCCAGATCACGTCACGCCAAACGGAATGGCCCAACGTTGAGCGCGTCGCGGAAGCGGAGCTGAACCAGGGTCAACGGACCAAACCTCGAAGATGTTGCCCACAACTTGTTGTCTCAGGATCTCTGGGAAGACACCGCTTTGCCTTTCAGTCCCGTTGCCGCACCGATCCAATCCAGCAGACCCTTGGAATGGTCAACTTCGGGGGCCTACGCGTCAGCGCCACGGCAATCGATCGGCCTGATCCAGGCCGATCGATCATCAAATCACAATTGTTCCAATCCGAAACTAGATTGCGAAATCGTCAAGCGTTTTGCCCGACGCCATTGCCGCCTTGATCCAATTCGGCTGACGACCGCGACCTGTCCAGGTCTGGTTGCCATCCGCAGGGTTGACGTATTTTGCGACACCTTTTGGTCCGGATTTCCCGGTGGTCTTTCCACCCGTGAACTCATCCAGAGCAAAGCCGTGCTTCTTGGCAACGGCGCGCAATTCGGCCAGGCAATCAGCCCGGCGTGTCTTCTCATACCCTTTGATCGTAGCTTCAACGTCCCGCTGATGGGATTGAAGTTCTTCGAAACTCATCTCGTCCAGTGATTTTGCCATAGTGATTTCCCCTTCTCTAATGGCGTCCAGTAATTGGCCAATGGAGAAAAAATCTATCCTGTGCAAGCAAACTTTTCGTCGCGCGCCTTTTCGGCAGGAACCGCCTGGGGTTATTCAGCGGCCATTACCTCCGGGTCAACCAAGGTTACGATATCCATCATGATCCGGTTCAGTTCGAAATCCTTCGGCGTATAGACCCGCGCCACGCCATATCCCAAAAGGGTCACACGATCCTCATCGGGGATAATGCCGCCGACCAGAACCGGGATATCCAGGCCTTCTTCCCGCAACCGTTCCATCACCTCCCTTATCAATGGCACATGTGACCCCGACAGGATCGACAGCCCAATGACATGGGCGTCGTCATTACGCGCGGCGGCGACAATCTCAGCAGGGGTCAAACGGATGCCGTCGTAAGTAATATCCATCCCACAATCGCGGGCGCGAAATGCAATCTGCTCGGCGCCATTGGAATGGCCGTCGAGGCCAGGTTTGCCGACGAGGAATTTT
>JAESTV010000062.1 GCA_016763475.1 Roseicyclus sp. | reverse complement strand
GTTGGCAATGCGCCGCGCCACGGCGTTCATGTCGTACCTGGCCTGTTGGTGGCGGCCAGGGTGGCAGCCATGGGCCTGTGGCTTGCTTGCGACAATGACCACAGCTTTTCCGAACGTGTGCCGGTTCGGCAATAGGCCAGCACCGGCCCCGGCAACGTGCGCAGCGCTTCGCCAAAAGCCTCCGCATCGCTGTCCGAAACCATACCCGGAACAACCGGAATAAACCGGGCGCTGAGGCCCACCAGCTCGGCGGCCGCTTTGATTTCCTCAAAGCTTGGCTGATCCGCGCCTTCGCCGTCCGGGCGGTTACAGATGATCGAGGCGAAACCCGCCGCTTTCAAACCAGCCAGGTCACCCGGCGCAATTTGCGGACTGACACTGATGTCATTGGAAATCCGATTCAGTTGCATCTTGGATACTCCACCATTTCTGCCTTACAGGCCGTTGACCGGCACTTTCAGCATCGGAATTCCATCCCGATCGGTCGGGATATTACCGGCGCGCATGTTGACCTGCAGCGACGGGATAATCAGCTTGGGCATCGTAAGCTGCGCGTCACGTTCGGTGCGGAATTTGATGAACTCGGCACGGGATTTGCCGCCGCCCACGTGAATGTTGTGGGCCTTTTCTTCAGCCACCGTGGTTTCCCATGCGATGTCACGGCCATTTGGGCCGTAATCGTGGCACATGAACAACCGGGTGGCGTCGGGCAGGGCCAGAACCTTCTGGATCGAATCGTACAACTCACCCGCATCGCCACCGGGGAAATCAGCCCGCGCCGATCCGCCATCAGGCATGAACAACGTATCACCGGTAAACGCCACATCCCCCATCACATGTACCATACACGCCGGCGTGTGGCCGGGTGTGGCTATGGCGTAGGCTTGCATCTGGCCAATCATGTAGGTGTCGCCGTCGTTAAACAGAGCGTCAAACTGGCTGCCGTCGCGCTGGAATTCGGTGCCCTCATTGAACACCTTTCCGAACGTGTCCTGCACCACCATGATGTTTGCACCAACGCCGATCTTGCCGCCCAGCTTCTCCTGGATATACGGCGCGGCGGACAGGTGATCGGCGTGGACGTGGGTTTCGATAATCCACTCCAGCGACAGGCCCTGCTCCTCGATCCGCGCAATCAGCGCGTCGGCATGACCATAGGTGATACGCCCGGCGGCATAGTCGATATCCATCACGCTATCGATAATTGCACAGGCGTTTGAGGCCGGGTCTTTCACGATATAGCTGATGGTGTTTGTGGCCTCATCAAAGAAGCCTTCAACAACCGGGGTGATGTCCTGAGTGGTTGGGTAAGTGTTCATCTCGACTCTCCTGATTGAATTGTCAGATCGCCCCGTGCCCGGCACGGCTGCGTATGGTTTGAAGGGATTTGGCCAGAACAACGCCGACCAGAAGCGCGCCGGTAAAGGCAAATACTTCCCAACGGCCTGTCCCCAGCGCCGGAAGCGCGCCGCCGGGGCAGAACCCGGCAATGCCCCACCCGATGCCGAACAGGGCTGAGCCTCCGATAAGGGGCAGGTCGAAGGAGCGATTGATCGGCAAAAGGAAGTCACCTCCAAACACCGGGGATGTTCGCCCAAAGACCAGTTTGTAGCCGATGAAGGTGGTCACAACGGCCCCCCCCATCACAAAGATCAGGGACGGGTCCCATGTGCCCGCGACGTCAAAGAAGTTCAGGACTTTCGCCGGATTGGCCATCCCCGAGATGGCAATGCCGACCCCAAAGACAACCCCGATCAGATAGATTACAAATAGACGCACGGATCACATCCCCAATAGGTGGCGCACGATGAAAACCGTGGCAAAAGTGAATAACATGAAGGTGGCTGTGGCGACGATGGAGCGGGGTGACAGACGGGCCATGCCGCATACCCCGTGACCCGAGGTGCAGCCACCGCCAAAGGTGACCCCAAAACCCACAATCAGGCCACCGATCAGCAACATTGTTGTCGACACTGGCACTTGGACCGCAGGCATCTCTCCGCTAAGCAGCCATACCACAAGCGGGCCTGTGACCATACCTGCCACAATGGCTGCGCGCCACGCGAAATCCCGTTTTGAGGCTGGGAAAACAAGGCCCGCCAAAATGCCGGTGGCCCCCATGATACGTCCCACGGACAACATCAGCAAAGTTGACGCCAACCCAATCAGGACCCCTCCCAACAGGGATATCCATGGGGTGAACTCGGTTTCCATACTGTCTCTCCAAAGTGATGATGTGGATGCGAAAGGGGTACAATCGCCGGTTTGTATGGAGTTAGACAAGTGACTCCATATGTTCAGTGACGAAGTCACCAAACCCTGCGGATTTTTTGTATCGGCCTTTTGGGCGACGCCTGACTGAGCCGCTCACCGCCCCCGCCCGCTCACCGCCGCCATCCTGACGCCATCCGCGCCCTGACGCCTAACTTCCCGACAAATCTTCCAGGGCTTGCGTGTCAATGATCCGTACCAGCCCGCGTTTTTGCTCAAGCCAGCCGCGACGCTGAAATTCGTGTAGCTGCCGGGAGACAACCTCACGGGCAGTCCCAAGCTCGGTCGCCAATGACTGGTGGGTCGCCGACACCTCTGATGTTTCCCCCGAAAGGGCCAGCAAACGCGCCGCCAGACGGACGTCGATCCGACCAAACGCAACGTCCTCGATGATCTTGAACAGGCCGGTCAAACGGTGCGCATAAGCCGCCAGGATGAAATCCCGGAACACCGGCTCCTTTGAGACCAGATGGTCAAAGGTCGCCTTCGGAAGCGCCATCGCGGTCACATCCGTTTCAGCCACACCCTCCGCAAGATAGGCCTCATGGGCCAGCATACAGGCCGTTGTCATGACGCAGCTTTGCCCGGCCTCAACCCGATACAGCACAATCTCCCGCCCCCCTTCCGAACTTTGGGAGACCCGCACCGTGCCGGCCAGCAGAAACAGCAGGTTCTGAGGCACATGACCCGGCCCGAAAATCTGATCGCCCTTTTGGGCGCGCAAGACTCTGCCGTCACTAAGCAACGTTTTGCGCACACCAGCCGGAAGCCGGGCCAACCCCGCGAATCTTTGCGTCCAGTCTTTGGTATCGGTCATCTGTTGGCTCTGGCAATGTTGAATGAGAACTGGCGCAGTATGCACATTCTGCGCCGATGCCATCAAGATGCCGTTTCACCTCCGGCCCCAAAGCACACGCGGGCTGCCCCACCTCACGTCACTGTGATCCCGAACCCCCCTGATTTGAGGGTATTTGGTGACTTGGTCACAGAACGCCACCTCCAATCATGAGAGAATATGCGGATAGAAAAGGAGACCTATCATGCTCACTCGAAACCTTGGAACCTATGACCGTATTGCGCGCCTTGTCGTCGGCGGCCTTCTTGTTGTGCTTGCGGCGACAGGCACAATTGGCATTTGGGGCTGGCTTGGTGCCATCTTCGTGGCAACGGCTGTCCTGAATTTTTGCCCGATCTATCGGATATTCGGACTAAAGACATGTAAGGATGGCTGAGGTCAGCTCAGGTGCGCCCAACGTGGGGTGCGTAGGTGTTGAAGGGTCATATGGAGCACGCGAAAATGTGCGCTTCGCTCCACCTGACCCAGACCGGCCCTAAGCGGCCAGCGGCTCGATCAACGCCTCGCCGCTGGCGCGGTTGGAGTTTACCATCCGGTCCACCCGCCACCGCTGGTAGGTGTGTTCAGGGGCCGCGCACATCAGGGGTGCAGCTTTTGCCTCGGTCTCGCCAAGCCATGTTCCCCAATCCTCGGGAGCCAACACAACCGGTTCGCGGTGGTGGGTGGACGACATCCATTCCGACGCCGCGGTGGTGACCATAGCGCAGGTGGCCAGCGGCTCCTGCATCTTGTCCCAAACCTGCCAGATCCCCGCAAACACCAGCGGCCCGCCATCAGGGCGCGAGAAGTACCAGGGCAGGCGGTTGCCCTCGCTGTCTTTGGTCCATTCGTAAAACCCCGTGGCCACGATCAGGCAGCGCCGTTCACGGGCCGCGGCGCGGTAAGCTGGCTTTTCAGCGATGGTTTCCGCGCGGGCATTTATCAGCAAAGGCCCGCCGTTTGGGGCCTTGTACCAATGGGGCAGAAACCCCCACCGCATTGGCTTGATCCGCCGCTGCCCGTCTCCTGTGACCACAACAGCCACCTGGGTGGTTGGGCAGATATTGTAGCGCGGCGGGTCTGGTAGATTGTTGGCGGGAGCCGCATCAAACAGCTGCGCCATCGCATCGTTGGGATGGGTCATGGTCATACGGCCGCACATGAAGCCTATTAGACTGCGAACTGTCGCACCCGTAAACACTGCGTTTGCAGGTGGCGTTTCCCGATTGCAGCCAAAATGAAAACCGGCGCGGTTTGCCCCGCGCCGGTCCAGTTCTCGCAGACTTCAGCCCATCCTTGCAGACTTCAGATAATCAAAAGATCACTCAGCTTGCGCAATCCGCCCGTCCAGATACGGCGTGTAGGGTGAGTTGGCGCCGATGTAATCCGCCACAACCTGCTCCAACCCCGGACCGAAGTCATAGGCGTTGATGGCATCGGTTTCGAACACGTCATACCCGTCACCACCGCCACGCATGAAGTTGTTGGACGCGACGCCGTAGGTGGCCTCAGGGTCCAACGCAACAAACGCGCCATCGATCATGACCTCAACTGATACAATCCGGCTGCCCGGCTCGCCGGCCGGGTTCCACGTGTATCGCATACCCGCCACCTGGGTGAAGCGGCCCGCGCCTTCCTCAACCTGACTGACGCCGTTCTCAAGCGCCTCAAGCACGCCTGCACCCGACAGCTGGAAGGTGGCCAGTGTGTTCTGGAACGGCAGCACGGCCAGCACTTCACCCATGGTCATTTCGCCTGCATCAATCGACGCCCGCAAACCGCCACCGTTTTGGAACACAATCTGGATGCCCTGATCGGCAACCCGGTCGAGGATCGCATCCGCCACAAGGTTGCCCATCTCACATTCCACAGCGCGACAGACGCTGCGGTCACCTTCAATGGATGCGCTGGTTTCGCCGACAACCTCAGCCATCAGCTCCTCGATCGGACCAGACAGCTCGTCCACACGCGCCGCGATGTCCGCATCCCCCACAAACGAGGCGTCCAGAAGGATTGTATCACCACCCGAATAAAGCAGGTTGCCGTCATCATCGAAGGTCATGTCCAGACGGCCCAGATACCGACCATAGGCATAGGCCTGCACCACGGGGACAAAGTTGCCGTCCGGGCCGGTTACAACCGTTGGATAGGCGCCATCGCGATCGGGATCAGAGGCGGACAGGTAGGTGTTGGAGTGCCCCCCCACCACCACGTCGAGGCCCGAGACCTCTGCCGCCAGCCGCTGGTCCATCAGGTAGCCCACATGTGTGACCGCAATGATGATATCGACGCCCTGCTCACGCAGCATGTCAACGTCACTCTGCATTGCCTCAACCTCATCCTGAAACAGGACGTTCGGGCCGGGGGCGGCGATTTCAATCGTGTCGGTGGTGGTGGAGCCGACAAAGCCCACCTGTACGCCGCCGATTTCCATCACGTAGGTGTCTTGCAACAAATCACCCATCAACTCGTCGGAGCGCGACAGATCAATGTTGCCCATCAGGACAGAAAACTCTGCCATCCCCAGGGTGCGGGCAAGGTTGGCGGGGCCGTCGTCAAATTCGTGATTACCCAGCGCCAGCACATCAAGGCCGATGCGGTTCATCATATCAATCTCAACGTCACCTTTGAACGTTGTGTACATCATTGAACCCTGGAACAGATCGCCGCCCACAACGGTGACAACGTTCTCCTCCTCACCGCGGATCTGTTCAATTGCCGTGGCGATGCGCGCGATCCCGCCGAAACATTCACCCGCGGCGTCATCCTCAGCCGAGCAGGTCGAATCAAAGCGATTGATTGGCGCAATGCGGCTGTGGAAATCGTTGAAATGCAGCAGGGTAATGTTGGTTTCAGCGGCGGCAGGGGCGGTCATCGCCAGCCCCGCCAACATCGCCGTGGACCCCAGAATACGAACAAGCATGAAATTCTCCCGGTTTTTGTGTTGGACTGATGCCAGCTTGGCGCTGCACCGGGATCAAGTAAAGGCGCGACGTGTCACGCGTGTGACACTTGACCTGCCCTTGACGCCACGACCTGCCCTTGACGTCCTGTCGCGCACGGGGGAAACCGGCGCTTATGCGTATCTACAAGATCCTGCGTGCTCACGAATGGGCCGCACTTGAGGCGGCGGGCGAAACGTCCGGTGCGCCCATCGACGTGGCTGATGGCTACATACATTTCTCAACGGCCAAACAGGCGGCGGAAACCGCTGCGAAGTATTTTGCCGGTGTGGACGGCCTGGTCCTGGCCGCGCTTGAGGCGGACGATCTGGGTGACGCCCTGACGTGGGAGGTATCACGCGGCGACGCGTTGTTCCCGCATCTTTACGGGCCATTGCGGCGCGTCGATGTGATCTGGCACGCGGCCCTGCCCTGTGTGGACGGCGCACATGTCTTCCCGGAAGACATGTAGATGCTGGAAAAGATCGGCCTGCCGCTCCTGCGCCACCTCGACCCGGAGCGCGCCCATGGCCTTGCCCTGAGCGCCCTGAAAATGGGCTTTGGCCCGCTGTCAGGCCCCCACACCACCCGGCGCCTGCGCGTGTCCATCGCCGGACTGAACCTGCCCAACCCTATCGGTCTGGCGGCGGGTTTTGACAAAAACGCCAACGTCGCCGGGCCGCTGCAACGGGCCGGGTTCGGCTTTATCGAACTTGGCGCCGCCACCCCCCTGCCCCAATCCGGCAACCCGAAGCCGCGCCTTTTCCGCCTGCGCGAAGACAAGGCCGCGATCAACCGCTTCGGTTTCAACAATGACGGGGTGCAGGTGATTGCCGCGCGCCTGGACGGGCTTGCCCACGAGATTCCCATCGGCCTCAACCTTGGGGCCAACAAGGACAGCGTCGATCGGGTCGCCGATTTCGCCACCGTCTTTCGCGCCTGCGCCCAACATATCGACTTCGCGACAATCAACGTCTCGTCCCCGAATACCGAGCGGTTGCGGGACTTGCAGGGCAAAGACGCGCTGCGCCAGATTATCGAACACGTTGACGCCGTGCGCCATGTGCAGGCGAACCCTGTTGCCCTGTTCGTGAAGATTGCGCCTGACCTCAACAGCGGCGAGCTGGCTGATATCGTTGACGTTATCCTTGAGACGCCGGGGCGCATCAGCGGCATCATTGCCACCAACACCACCCTTGCCCGCGACGGCTTGAAAAGCCCCCACGCAGCCGAAAAAGGGGGCCTGTCGGGCCAACCGCTGTTTGAATCCTCCACCCGCATTCTGGCGCAACTTTACCAGCTTACCGATGGTGCAATTCCCCTGATCGGCGTCGGCGGCGTCGCCTCAGCCGAACAGGCCTATGCAAAAATCCGCGCCGGCGCGTCGGCGGTTCAGCTTTATACCGGCCTTGTGTATGGTGGGCTGTCGCTGGTGAATAAGATCGCAAAAGGCCTCGATGGCGCACTGGAACGTGATGGGTTTGACAACGTGGCGCAAGCCACCGGTACCGGAGTAAGCGAATGGACATGACGTTATGGCACAATCCGCGCTGCTCCAAATCCCGCGCCGCGCTGGCGTTGCTGGAGGATCGCGGCCATGCACCGGACGTGCGGCTTTATCTGAACATGCCGCCGAATGAGGCTGAGGTGACCGCCCTTCTGGCACAGCTGGGCATCACTCCACGTGCGCTGATGCGCACCGGTGAGGCGCTTTATAAAGATCTGGGGCTGGCCGATGTGGATGACGCGGCCCTGATTGTGGCGATGGCAACCCACCCGATCCTGATCGAGCGGCCAATTCTGGTTCGCGACCAGCAGGCGATTGTCGGACGTCCGCCGGAAATGGTCCTGTCGCTGCTCTGAGGGGTTTGGCGGCGAAGCGCTTTAGGCCGCCGAACGCTCAAGTGATCGGTAACGCGCTCCAAGGGTCACGCCGCGCGTCGCGAAGGATATCAAAAGCGCCGCCCAAACCCCGTGATTGCCGAAGATCGGGATCAGCACCACCGCGGCAATCACGTAAACACATGCGCTCAGGATCATCATGTTGCGCATGTCGCGCCCCCCGGCTGCGCCGATGAAAATGCCGTCCAGCATCCACGCCGCGCACCCGATCAGCGGTGCCAGGACCATCCACGGCAGGAACACCCGCGCGGTGTCCTGCACGTCCACATCTTTGGCCAAAAGGTCAATCAACCAAGGGCCGCCAAACCAGAACGCCACCCCCAAGATCACACAAATCCCCAGTCCCCAAGTCGATGTCAGCACCGCAGAGCGGCGCACCCCCGCCGGATCCTTGCGGCCAAAAGCCCGCGCAACCAGCGTTTCAGCCGCAAAGGCAAAGCCGTCCATGGCGTAAGCGGTGAGGAAAAGGAACTGGATCAGCACTTCGTTCGCCGCCAAAGTGACGTCCCCGAACTGCGCGCCCAGGAAGGTGAAGGAGGTGAACATCGCCATCAAAAGCGCTGACCGGATCAGGATATCAACGTTCAAAAGCGCCATCTTGATAAGCCGTGCGCGGTCAAACACACGTGGCCAATCGCGCCATGCGGGCCGCGCAAACGCGCTGCGGCAGAACCACAGGGCAAGGCCCGCGCCGAAAATCTCGGCGATGGCGGTGGACAAGGCCACGCCTTCAACACCCCAGCCAAAACCCAATACAAACAGAAAGTTAAGCCCGATGTTGAGGCTATTCATCAGCAGTTGAATCCAGAACACTGCCCCCGTGCGCTCCTGTGCCACAAGCCACCCGGTCAACGCATAAACCGAGATTGCGAACGGCGCGGTCCAGATCCGGATGAAGATGTATTGGCGGGCCAATTCGGCCACTTCCGGTGTCGTCGG
>JAESTV010000003.1 GCA_016763475.1 Roseicyclus sp. | reverse complement strand
TGCCCCCGCCGCCAGCCCCCGTCCCAGCCCCCGCGACAGTTGGGCCGTTCCCACCGCAATGTGGGACGACCACCCCGATGGCTCTCGCTGGACGGCGGCGGTTCTGGCGGCCCTTCGTGGCCCCGGCGCGCCGCTTCTTGAGGTTGAACCCCGTGATATCCATGTTTGGTGCCCCGGTTATCTGGAGGCCACACCGGCGCAGCGCGCGGCGTTCTGGACCGGGCTGATCTCTACCCTCGCGTGGCACGAAAGCACCCATCGCCCCGGTGCCGTGGGTGGCGGCGGGCAGTGGTTTGGGCTGGTGCAGATTGCACCTGGCACCGCGCGCTGGCGGGAGTGTGATGTCAGATCAGCCGAGGCGCTGATGAGCGGCCCGGCGAATTTGCGGTGCGGCATCCGGATCATGGCGATCACCGTGCCCCGTGACAATGTTGTTGCTGAGGGGATGGGTGGTGTGGCGGCTGATTGGGGGCCGTTCCATTCGCCGCGCAAACGCGGAGAAATGCGGAACTGGGTGCGGGATCAGGAATATTGCGCAACCCCGCCGCCGCAAATGCGGCCTGCGATGCGGCCTGATGGTTTGAGGCCTGATGGTTTGAGGCCTGATGGTTTGAGGCCTGATGGTTTGAGGCCTGATGGTTTGAGGGACGTGGCGTTGCTGCCGGTTATGGATGGTGCAGTTTCTGATGATGCGGGTGCCGATGATGGCGGGGCCGATGCTGTGGGCCCCGAAAATGCAGCGGTTGTGCGCCCTGCTGCACGCCCGCAGGCGCCGTAGGTCAGCGGATTACGACTGCTCCCGCACCGGAATGCCCCGGTTCGTGGCTTCGCGGATCAACTGCAATGGGTCCGGCAGGCACTCCAGCGGCAAGACAATCTCGGTTCCGTCATCCAGCATCAGGCCAATACGGCGGTGCGCGCCGCGATCCAAAATGCGCAGGTAGGCGATTTGTGCGGTCGGGATCACCAGATCATCGGCCCCGCCCAGAATGTGCCACGACGACCGGGTCATTCTGATCCCATAGGTCGGCACCCGTGTGACCTGCCACAGACACACCGCCAGGGCGGGGATCATCAGCAGCAGCACAAGGCCAGGGGTCATCTGCCAAAGAAAGGCGGTGAGCGCGCCCAATCCTACAAAACTGAGGATGGTGAGCCCGGCGCTGCCGGGGCGAGTGGCATATTCGAATGTATCTGTCATGGCGATGATGTAGCCCGGCAATTGTGCCCAGAATGGGGAACGCCCGGGGCCGGTACGCGGCGGACTTGGCATGTTTTTGGGATGGCCGGGCAAAGCGGGTTCGGCTGACGTCAGGTCGTGTGCTCACCCATTACCCGGCGGGTACTGGGTGTTGGCCGGTGGGTTGCTGGGTTGGCCCGGCGGGTTGCCGTGTATTTGCCCGGTGGGTTACCGCCTTCGCCCGGTGGGTTGCTGTGCCTTCGCCCGGTGGGTTGCTGTGCATTTGCCCGGTGGGTTGCTGTGCATTTGCCCGGTGGGCAAGGGCAGGGCGGGCTGTTAGTCTGACGTCGATGAGCACCACCGACCTTACCGCACCCTTGGCGCGACCCTTGGCGCGCCCGCGTATCCCCGCCCTCGACATCGCGCGCACCATTGCGCTTGTCGCCATGGCGGTGTTCCATTTCAACTTCGATCTGGAGCTGTTTGGCTATGTCGCCCCCGGCACATCTTTTACCGGCTTCTGGCGCGCGCTTGCTGTAGCGACGGCAAGTTCGTTTCTGTTCCTTGCAGGGGTTGGTCTGTGGCTGTCCCATGCAGAGGGCATCCGTTGGGCTGCGTTCGGGCGGCGTTTCGCAATCATCGCGGGCGCGGCGGCTTTGGTGTCCGTGGGCACCTACATGGCCTTCCCCGAAGCGTTTGTCTTCTTTGGCATCCTGCATTCCATCGCCCTGTGTAGCCTGCTGGGTCTCGCCGCCTTACGTCTGCCAGTGGTGCTGATTGTGGCTCTGGCGATTGTGGTGTTCTATGTGCCGGAATTTGTGCGGTCGCCGTCTTACAATGGGCCGTCTTTTGATGCGCCGTGGCTGTGGTGGACCGGGTTGCAGACGATGCAGCTGAGCACGGTGGACTATGAGCCGATCTTCCCCTGGTTTGCGGCGTTCCTTGCTGGAATGGCCGCATCCAAACTGGCCACACGCACCGGGGTCTGGGCGCGGTTGGAGACGCTCACACCTTCGCGCGCCGCCGATCTGGCGGGCCTTCCGGGGCGTCATTCGCTGCTGGTCTATCTGATCCACCAACCGATCCTGATTGGCCTGGTCTGGAGCGCCACACAACTCCTGCGCTAAGCTTGATGATCTGGCGGGACGCCGCGCGGCGACAGGTGCAAGGCGCTGCCGGTGCGCCTGTCCGGTGCGCCTGTCCGCTGCACCTCGTCCCGGTGCCACAGGGTGGTGTGCCGCAGGGAGTGATCGGGACGAGGTGAGGCGGGGCACCCGAGCCGATGATCTGGGCGCAGTGGTGTGTGGAGAGACCCTACCCTTGCATCACCCTTGCACCTCACCTTGCATTCTGGTGACCATCTCCGCCAGATCCCGGCTTAACCCCGGAGCCGCCGCAACCCGCGCCAATGCGTCCTGGATCATCATCTGCCGGTCCACGTCATAGCGGCGCCAGGTCTCAAACGCTGTCGACATTCGCGCCGCCGTTTGTGGGTTTGCGCCGTCCATCCGGATCAGCCAACCCGCCACAAAGTCATACCCCGCACCTGAGGGATCGTGGAACGCTGCCGGGTTTGCAATCAGCCCCCCCAGAAGGGAGCGGAACCGGTTGGGGTTTTTCCAGTCGAACAGATCGTGACGGCTTAACGCCTCAGCCACATCCAACGCATTCGCCGCCGGGGCGGCGGCGACACTCAGCCCGAACCACTTGTCCATCACCAGCCGGTCACCGCGCCACTGCGCCTCAAACGCGGCGGCGGCGCTGCGATCTCCCGATGAGATCAGGACCGCCAGGGCAGCAACCTGATCTGTCATATTGGTGGCACCCTCGAAATGTGCGCGGGCCAGGCTCAGGTCCCGGGGGGGGCTCAACAGCCGCAGGGCGGTGTTTCGAAGGGCGCGTTTTCCGGCGTCACCGGCATTGGGGGAATAGGTCGCGCCGGGATCAAGTGCTGCGTAAATCACCCGCAACGGGGCCTCCAGCGCCGCGCCCAACCCCTGCATCTGTTCCCAGCGCACGGATTCAATCGCCACCGGGTCAGGCACTGCGCCTGCATCGACAACCGCCTGCGCCAGATCATCTTCGGACGGGAAGCTGAGGACCAGGGCGCGAAACGCAGGGTCCAACCC
>JAESTV010000061.1 GCA_016763475.1 Roseicyclus sp. | reverse complement strand
TTTCGCCAGAGTCGCCGGATTGGGGCTCTACAATCAACGAGGGCCGACGTCTTCTGACGATCTACCCGCACCCGGCCCTGCCACCCGCATTGGCGCTGATGTCGCTGGTGCTGGGTCTGAACCTGCTGGCGGACGGCCTGCGGGAAGAAAGCCTGAAGGACTGATGGGAATCAGCGCGAGAGCTAACACACCGTGCCCACGCACGCGTTTACACAGGATGCATACAGCCTGTGTACGAGAGTTACAGACGGCCACCGGCCGGAACGGGAGAGACGTTAATGGCAGATCGTGAACCTTATGACGGCCCGATCCTCGAGATTGAGAACCTCTCGATCTCCTTCTTCACCCGCCTGCGGGAAATCCCCGCAGTGATGGATTTCTCCTGCACCGTGATGCCCGGTGAGGCGATGGGATTGGTCGGCGAATCCGGGTGCGGCAAGTCCACTGTGGCGCTTGGCGTGATGCAGGACCTCGGTGTGAACGGGCGTGTTGTTGGCGGCACAATCAAGTTCAAGGGCCGGGACCTCAACTTGATGTCCCCTGAGGAACTCCGCGACTTGCGTGGGTCTGAAATTGCGATGATTTATCAGGAGCCGATGGCCTCCCTTAATCCCGCCATGAAGATCGGCAACCAGTTGATGGAAGTGCCGATGATCCACGAAGGAAAGTCCGCGAAGGAGGCCTATCAAATGGCCCTCGACGTTGTGACCGACGTCCGCCTCCCGGACCCGGAACGGATGCTGAAAAGTTACCCCCACCAGCTTTCCGGCGGTCAACAGCAGCGTATCGTGATCGCCATGGCCTTGATGTCAAAGCCATCTTTGCTGATTCTGGATGAACCGACCACGGCCCTTGACGTGACGGTTGAAGCCGGAATTGTGGACCTGGTGAAGGGCCTCGGGGTGAAATACGGCACCTCGATGCTGTTCATCTCCCACAACCTTGGCCTGATCCTGGAAACCTGCGACCGCCTGTGTGTGATGTATTCCGGTGAGGCCGTAGAGACCGGTTCGATCACTGATGTGTTCGACGAAATGCAGCACCCCTATACCCAGGCGCTGTTCCGCTCGATCCCGCTGCCCGGTGCTGATAAAAACGCGCGCCCTCTGATCGCCATTCCGGGCAATTTCCCCCTGCCTCATGAGCGGCCGCCGGGATGTAACTTCGGTCCCCGTTGCAACTACTTTCAGGAAGGCCGCTGCGACGCGTCCGAGATTCGGATGGCCCCGGTGCAAGGCAACAGCCGCCACGCCAGCCGCCACGCCAGCCGCCACGCCAGCCGTTGCCTGAAATTCGAGGAAATCGACTGGAACGCCGCCCCCGAACTGGCCGCGACAACCGAAAAGGTGCCGGTTGGTGACGTGGTCCTTAAGGTCGACAACCTCAAGAAATACTACGAAGTCGCCGCCAATTCCCTGTTCGGCGGCAGTTCCACGAAAGTGGTGAAAGCCAATGAAACCATCAGCTTCGAGGCTCGTGAATCTGAGACGTTGGCAATCGTGGGTGAGTCGGGCTGCGGCAAATCCACCCTCGCCAAAGTATTGATGGGGCTGGAAACCGCCACCGATGGAGAAATCTTTTTGGGTGAGCTGCCGATCCAGGACATCGCCATTGAAGACCGCGATACCGCAACCGTGTCCAGTATACAGATGGTGTTCCAAAACCCCTTCGACACCCTCAATCCGTCGATGACCATCGGTCGCCAGATCATCCGTGCCCTGGAAGTCTTCAAGGTCGGCAAAAGTGACGCGGACCGGCGCGAACGGATGCTGGAGTTGCTTGACCTGGTGAAGCTGCCCCGCGCCTTTGGTGATCGTATGCCGCGCCAATTGTCGGGGGGGCAGAAGCAACGGGTTGGCATTGCCCGCGCCTTCGCGGGTGACGCGCGCATTGTGGTGGCAGATGAGCCCGTTAGCGCGCTTGACGTGTCGGTTCAGGCCGCCGTGACTGATCTGTTGATGGAGATCCAGCGCCGGGAGAAGACAACCCTGCTGTTCATCTCTCACGACCTGTCCATCGTGCGCTATTTGAGTGACCGCGTGATGGTGATGTACCTCGGCCATGTGGTCGAAATTGGTGATACGGATCAGGTGTTTAGCCCGCCGTACCATCCCTATACGGAAGCGCTGCTAAGCGCCGTTCCCATCGCTGACACCTCGGTTAAAAAGAAGCATGTTGTGCTTGATGGGGATATCCCGTCGGCAATGAACCCACCCTCGGGTTGCCCGTTCCAGACCCGCTGTGGCTGGAAATCCGACGTCCCCGGCGGGCTGTGTGAAAAAGAGGTTCCGCCGATGCGGACGCTGGCCGCAGGGCACGAGATCAAGTGCCATCTGGCCGAGGATGTTCTCGCGCGGATGGAGCCGGTGATCACCATGGCAGCTGCCGAATAACGCAGGCCCCAGACCGGAACAAACGCCCTCAGCCATAGGCGCCTGCCGCGTCACGCGGGGGGGGGCCGGGCACCAATGGCGTGGGAGGCGGGTATCTGGGGAGGCCAGTGTTTTGGGGCGCAGGTGTCTGGGCGTCTCCGCTATTGCGGTTGGGGAGCGTAACGCCCGGCCCCGATCCAGCGGGCACTCCCCTACATGGCACCGCTGACGTTGCCAGCCGCAACCGCGACAGACTTCACAATTGCAAACCCGCGCCAGCCTGCCGTTAACCCCATCACGTCAGCGGAGCGTCGTGTGACCCGTGCCAGTAACAGATCCTCCCCCGCGCGCAGCTGGACCATCACCCCCGGCCCGTCCCCGGTCCGCACTGCTGTCACCAAAACCGGTACCACATTAAGCGCCGAAATCCCCACAGGCCGGGTTGCCGCAAGCATCACATCCTGCGCCTCGATCCGCACCCGGACCGTTGCGCCAATCTTCTGCCCGACGCGCGGCAACAACAGTTGCCCGGCGGACCAACTCAACTCACTTATCCCGTCATCATGGTGCGCCACGACCTGCGCGCGCACCAAGGCCCCTGCCTCGCGCACGCCAAGGACAGGAACAATATCCGGATCGGACAACACCTCCGCCGCTGGCCCCACGCGGGCAACGTGGCCCGCATTCAGCGCCACAACCGTGGTCGCCAGCCGCGCGATCTCGGCCACGGAATGTGAGACATAAAGGATCGGCACCCCGGCCTCATCCCGCAGCCGTTCCAGATACGGCAGAATCTCGGCCTTTCGGGCATCGTCAAGGGCCGCCAGCGGCTCATCAAGAAGCAACAGGCGCGGACGGCTTAACAGCGCCCGGCCAATGGCAACCCGCTGCGCCTCTCCGCCTGACAATGCGCCGGGGCGGCGCTCCAGAAGGTCACCGATCCCCAACATCTCCACCACCCCGGACAGGTCCCCCTCCTGCATCCCATAGCGCAGGTTGCCGCGAACAGAGAGGTGTGGAAACAGGCGCGGTTCCTGAAATACGTAGCCAATTCGACGCCGTGCCACCGGCAGTCGGGTGCCGGATTTACTGTCCTCCAACACCGTACCAGCGATCAAAATTCGCGCCTCATCTGCTTTAAGAATGCCAGCTACAGCTTTGACAACACTTGTTTTCCCCGATCCAGAGCGCCCGAACAAGGCCGTCACCCCCATCGGTGCCTCAAAGGCCACGTCCAGCCTGAAATCCGGAAACTCATGTTTCACCCGGACCTCAATCATCACGCCCACCGATCCGCGCACTCATGCGGCGCGCCAACACTTCAGATGCCAGAAGCGCCCCCATCGCCACAACAACCGATACAATCACCAACCGCCATGCCGCCCCCTCACCACCGGGGAGTTGCAGGAACGCGTAGATCGCCAACGGCACCGTGCGGGTCTCTCCCGGTATGTTGGACACAAAGGTGATTGTGGCCCCGAATTCACCCATGGCCTTGGCAAATGCCAGCACCGTGCCCGCAAGGATACCCGGCGCCATCAGGGGCAACGTGATGGTGCCAAACACCCGTAACCGTGACGCGCCAAGGGTGCTGGCCGCTTCCTCCAGCTTCGGGTCCACCGCCTCCAGCGACAGGCGGATTGCACGCACCATCAGCGGGAAGGCCATGATCGCGGCGGCCAGCGCCGCGCCGGTCCAGCGGAAGGCAACGCCAAGGCCGATGGCCTCCAGCAGCGCACCAATTGGCGCTTGAGGGCCGAAACTGACCAAAAGGAGGTAGCCGGTCACAACTGGTGGCAGGATCAGCGGCAGGTGGACAAGGCTGTTGAGCAACCCGTGCCCCGGAAACCGCGTGCGCGCCAGCACGTAGGCCACCGCAATGGCAAACGGCAGGCTCAGGACGGTGGCTATCAGTGCCACCCGCAGGGACAGCGCCACCGCCTCCCACTCCGCCGGGCCAAGCCAGCCACTCATTGCTCCACCACCCCAAAACCCACACCCGTGAAGGTTGCACGCGCCAGGGGGCTGTTGAGGTAAGCGGCGAAACGCTCGGCCACCAGATCAGCGCCATGGATCAGCGCCAATGGATAATGGATCGGCGGGTGCGGATCCTCCGGGATCTCAGACAGGACAACAACCCGCCGCTCCTGCACGACATCGGTGGCGTAAACGATGCCGAAACGCGCCGCGCCGATGGCAACCAGCATTTGAGCAGTGCGCACGTTGTCGGATTCCACAACGTTGGGTTGCAGCCGATCCCACAGGCCCGATTGCTCCAACGCGGCGCGGGCATAGATGCCGGCGGGCACGGCTTCGGTCAGCGCCAGGGCCAGGCGGCCATTTCCAATAATTCCGGGCAGATCAGTCAAACCTACGGGGGGCGCATCTGCACCTCCCCAATCAAGACCAATCGGTTGCTCAGAAGCGTCCTGCGGGTGCCTTCAGCCAGTAAGGCAAGGCCCTGCAAATGATCCATCCACGCCTCGTTGGCGAGGATCACCATATCAGCGGGCGCACCCGCCGCCACCTGCCGCGCCAGGGAGGACGACGCCCCGTAAGAGAAGGTGACACTGTGGCCGGTCTCACGGGCAAAGCCGTCGGCAATTTCGTCCAGTGGCCCGGCAAGGCTGGCGGCAGCAAAAACCAACACATCAGCCGCCCGCGCCGGGGCGGAGAAGATCAGGCACAGGAGCCAGGTGATCAGGACAGAGCGCATGGGCCGACTATCGCGCGCCCTTGGCGGGACGGCAAGCGGCCTCATCCGTGTATCCAACAGATGAAGGTCACACGCGAAGCCGTTGGAGAACAAGAAAAATGGGGCCCCAAACGGGACCCCAAGGTTCGCTGATCAGGCTCTGATATTTGACTGCCCGTCGTGTTCTGCCTGCGGCCTGATCCGCGTCAAGGGCGAGCGCACCCGCCCCGGATTTCAGGCGCCCGGGTCTGGTGAGGACCCCGGACACCCGATCTTGGCGGGACAAATTCTCTTCAAAGAGAATTGCAAATTCCTTCGAAGGAATTTTCGCCCCACCTCAATTTCGTTCAGCTACACCCCGACGTGCCGCCGCAGGTGTTGCACTTCATACAGGTGCCGTTGCGCACCAGCGTGTAGTTGCCGCATTCGCCGCAGGCTTCACCCTCGTACCCCTGCATTTTGGCTTTGACCCGGGCGCCAATGGGCACCGCTCCGGTGGCCAAGGCTGTTGTCGACACTGCGGCTGCGATTGTACCGCCACCGCCGCCGCCACTGCCGCCTTTGACCTCTGGCACCAAAGCCTCCAACACCGCAACCGGGTCAGGCCTTTGCATGCCGCCCTGAAGCACAATCAACTCTTGTGGCGCGCGGTTGCGCAGGTAGCCGGTGGAGGCAACCTGCTTGAGCACATCCACCGGAGACGTTGCGCGGCTACCGGGCACTTCCTCGAAGTTGCGCACCCCCTCTTCCGCGCCACGACCGATGTCATCAAACGATGCGCCTTGCGGAGCCACATGGGCCAGATCGGTCCGGTCCAGGTAAGACACCGCCAACTCGCGGAAGATGTAGTCGAGGATCGACGTCGCGTTTTTGATCGTCTCGTTGCCCTGCACCATGCCTGATGGTTCAAACTTGGTGAAGGTGAAGGCGTCCACAAACTCCTCCAGCGGCACACCGTATTGCAGGCCCACGGACACAGCGATGGCAAAGTTGTTCATCATCGCCCGGAAGCCCGCACCCTCCTTGTGCATATCAATGAAGATCTCACCCAGGTTGCCGTCTTCATACTCACCGGTGCGCAGGTAGACCTTGTGGCCGCCAACGATGGCTTTCTGGGTGTAGCCCTTGCGCCGCTGGGGCATCTTTTCACGGCCACGGGCGACTTCCTTGATGATGATCTTCTCGATCACCTTCTCAGCCAGCACAATTGCCTTCTCGTGGTTGGTGCCGGTCTCCAGGGTTTCGGCGGCCTCGTCATCGTCCTCAACCAGGGCGGCTGCCAGTGGTTGCGACAGCTTCGATCCATCACGGTACAGCGCGTTGGCTTTCACCCCCAAAGACCACGAAAGCTCGTATGCCTTCTGGCAATCCTCGATTGTGGCGTGGTTGGCCATGTTGATCGTCTTGGAGATCGCACCCGAGATAAAGGACTGGGCGGCGGCCATCATGTAGATATGCGAATCGACGCTCAGGTACCGCTTGCCCTTTTTCCCGCACGGGTTCGCGCAGTCGAACACGGACAGGTGTTCGTCTTTGAGGAACGGCGCGCCCTCCAAGGTCATGGTCCCACAGACGTGATCGTTTGCGGCGTCGATATCAGCTTTGGTGAAGCCAAGATGGCGCAGCAGATCAAATGTGGGATCGTTCAGTTTTGCCGATGGAATGCCCAGAGTTTCGGTGCAGAAGTCCGCGCCGAGGGTCCATTGGTTGAAGACAAAGCGGATGTCGAAGGCCGACGGCAGGGCCGCCTCGATCTTCTCGATCTGGGTTGGGCCGAAGCCGTGGCCGATCAGGCTTGTGTGGTTGATGGCGGGCGCTTGCCCGATGGTGCCATGACCAACTGCATAGGCAACTATCTCTTCGATCTGGGATGAGGAATAGCCCATCATCTCAAGCGAGCCGGGAACCGAGCGGTTGATGATCTTGAAATAGCCACCACCGGCCAGCTTCTTGAACTTCACCAGGGCGAAGTCAGGCTCGATCCCTGTGGTGTCGCAATCCATAACCAGACCAATGGTGCCGGTGGGGGCGATGACAGTGGCTTGTGCGTTGCGGTAGCCGTGCTGTTCGCCAAGACGCAGCGCCTCGTCCCAGGATTTTTTGGCCAGCTCGATCAGGTTCTTGTCGGGGCAATTGGCGTGGTCGAGGGCAACCGGGTTTACGTTCACCTCCTCGTAGCCGTCAGTCTTGGCATAGGCGGCAGCACGGTGATTGCGCATCACCCGCAGCATATGTTCGCGGTTGCGCTGGTAACCCGCAAATGGGCCAAGCTCCGAGGCCACCTCAGCCGAGGTTGCATAGGCCACGCCGGTCATGATCGCCGTCAGCGCACCACAAAGGGCACGCCCCTCAGCGCTGTCATAAGAGTAACCCATGTTCATCAGCAGGCCGCCGATGTTGGCAAAGCCAAGGCCAAGGGTGCGGAAATCGTAGCTCAGCTGTGCAATTTCCTTGGACGGGAACTGCGCCATCATCACCGAGATTTCCAGCGTCAGCGTCCATAGGCGGCAGGCGTGCATGTAGCTTTCTGCATCGAACACGCCGTTGGAGTAGAACGTCAGCAGGTTCAGCGACGCGAGGTTACAGGCGGTGTCGTCCAGGAACATGTATTCCGAACACGGGTTAGAGCCGCGGATCGGGCCGTCTTCCGGGCAGGTGTGCCATGCGTTGACGGTGTCATGGTACTGGATGCCGGGATCGGCGCAGGCCCACGCGGCGTGGCCAACCTGCTCCCACAAATCGCGGGCTTTGATCTCTTTCGCAACAGACCCGTCTTTGCGGTTCATCAATTCCCACATCTCATCGTTCTCAACCGCCTTCAGGAAGGCGTCTGTCACCCGGATCGAGTTGTTGGAGTTCTGGCCCGAGACCGAGTTATAGGCTTCGCTGTCCCAATCCGTATCATAGGTCGGAAACTCGATACTGGTGTGGCCCTGCTTGGCGTAATCCAACACACGCTTCACGTAAGTTTCGGGGATCGCTACTTTTTTGGCTTCGCGGATCGCCTGCTTCAGACTGGGGTTCTTGGCGGGGTCAACCGCATCCTCAATCGAGCCATCCCATTCGCGGATTGCGGTGAAGATTCCGTTGAGCATTTTCTCATGCATCTTCGAGCCGGCGACAATGGAGGCAACTTTCTGCTCCTCCAGCACCTTCCAGTTGATGAATTCCTCGATATCGGGGTGATCGGCATCAACGATAACCATCTTGGCGGCGCGCCGTGTGGTGCCCCCTGACTTGATCGCCCCCGCCGCGCGATCCCCGATCTTCAGGAACCCCATCAAGCCGGAAGATTTGCCCCCCCCCGACAGCTTCTCACCGGCCCCGCGCAGGTGAGAAAAGTTGGTGCCGGTGCCAGAGCCATACTTGAACAGCCGCGCTTCACGCACCCACAGGTCCATGATGCCGCCCTCATTAACCAGATCATCCTTCACACCCTGAATGAAACAGGCGTGGGGTTGCGGATGTCCATAGCTGGAGGTGGATTTCGTCAGCTTGCCGGTTTTATGATCCACATAATGGTGGCCCTGTGCCGGGCCGTCGATGCCATAGGCCCAGTGCAGGCCGGTATTAAACCATTGCGGGCTGTTGGGCGCGGCCATCTGGCGCGCCAGCATCAGCTGCATTTCATCCAGATAAGCGCGGGCGTCGGCCTCAGTCGTGAAGTAGCCGCCTTTCCAGCCCCAGTAGGTCCATGCACCGGCAAGGCGCCGGAAGACCTGCTTGGCGGACGTCTCGCCACCATAGCGCTGGTCCTCCGGCATAGCCCCCAGCGCCGTCTCGTCGGCCACGCGGCGCTGGAGGAATGCAGGGACGCCTTTTTCTTTCACCGGCTTGGTGGCCGCAGGGACACCAGCCTTGCGAAAGTATTTCTGCGCAATCACGTCAGAGGCAACCTGGCTCCAGCTGCTCGGAACTTCGACATCGTCGAGCTTGAAGACAATTGTCCCATCCGGGTTGCGGATTTCCGATACCGTGGTTGTGAAATTCAGGTCCGCATAGACATCTGCGCCGTCGCGGGTAAATCGCCGTTCAATTTTCATTTGTCTGCCTCTTGTCTCACCAGAGCCCTGTCGGGCACGTTTTCCATCACGCGGTTTGCCAGGGTCTTCTGCCCTCTGACCGTCTATTCTCCGGAGCAACCGGTTTCGCTCGACGCACAAACCTGTCCTGTCGGCCGCAGATACCTGCGGACGGCTGGTGGCCTTTTCATGTGTCGTCTTTGCTGAGGTGTCCCTCTGCCCCCGCCGGGCTGCCCTAATATTCAGCCGGGCTACTCTATATGTAGTAGTACTTTACCCAACGACCGCTAATTGGCGTGTTCAGGGCAGTCGGGTCAATCTATTTTTGTCAAATTTTCCCGGAAAAATTTCTTGCAACTGAGGACATATATTCCCGGTCATGGCTTCAGGTTGATTCCTTCACAGAGACGTCGAGAACGCCCAACACGAGTTTTCGTTTAAACCGGGCAGGATAGGCGGAAGACCGAAAGTGATACTTTCAAAGCAATCAGGGGCAAACGCGTGTGATCCATCCATCGTAGCTGTGCCCAAAGGCAACACAAGATGTAGACGGCTGATGGCAGAATCGCCACACAAACCACCACATAGCGCGGTGCCCCGGCGGATTCGAACTGGATTTAGAAGATGGTCGGGGCGGCGAGATTCGAACTCACGACCCCCTGTACCCAAAACAGGTGCGCTACCAGACTGCGCCACGCCCCGACCGTGCGCTGCTCATACCGGCGGCAGGCCAGGGGATGCAAGCCCCCTCATTCCTCACAAGGCCAAAGTGCGGCGTTTGGGGCCACAGATGGGTGGCGCATCTGGCTGCCCGCATCAATGCCAAGGCTTTCCGCCATGCCGCCATTCACCTCAAGAACATAAACAATGTCCGGGCTGCCGCCGGGGATCGGGGTGCGATCAAGCGGGATCGCGTTGGAATGGACATTCAGCACCAGACCATCTCGATCCACAAAGATCATATCCAGCGGGATAAGTGTGTTTTCCATCCAGAAGCTGACTGCCTGGGGCCGTTCATAGATAAACAACATCCCTTCAAGTGGCGCCATCTCCTCCACATTCATCAGGCCTTGGGCGCGTTCGCGGGGGTCATCGGCGATCTCAACCCGAAACCGGACCGATCCCCAATCTCCGCGCAACTCCACCCGGTCCTCGCGACATGACGCAGCTGCCGGTAAGGCACTTAATGTGGTGGCCAGGGTGGCCAATGTCAGGAAAAGAAAATGCACCATACGACTCAGACCTCACTTCATTCTGTTTTGGGCGCCGCCACACACCCGTTGGAATGGGGTGCCGTCAGAGGTTGTCCCAGGTCCGGACTTCTGCGGCCATCTTGCCGCGCGGGCCGTCGACAACTTTGATCGCCACCGCCTCACCCGGTTGCACCTCGGTGAATCCCGCCCGACGCAGAACCTCCACATGGACAAATATATCCTCGGGATTCCCGAAGACGTTGGCAAAGCCAAAGCCCTTAGCCTTGTCAAACCACTTCACGCGGGCTGCGACAAGGGGAACGTCAGTTGCATCCGGCAAGTCCAATGCGGTGTGAGCGTGCTCCGGCATATCTCCGAGAACCGCTTCGATGGCGATCACTTCGGTGGCCTGCAAGCCGCGATCCGTGGCCTGGGTTCGCAACATGACCCGCGCGCCCTCCGCAATGGAGCCGCGGCCAAAGTTTCGCAACACATTGGCATGAAGAAGGATGTCTGGCCCCCCCTCGTCACATAACACAAAGCCAAAGCCTTTTGCGGTATCAAACCACTTTACCTGCCCGGCCACGGTACGCCCCGCGGCGTCGTTTTCTGCGAGTCCCAATTCGGTGTCTCCGCCCTCATAAACCATAGCTAATGGTCTCTAAGCTGCACCGTGATTCAAGGCAAAAGGCATTCGCAATTTCAAAGGGTTACAATTTCACGTTGCGTGAAATTGTATATCGGCAACACCAAAGTCAGGTGACGTTTGCGTCAATCAGGGGTGTAGTCGCTGCACCTGCCACGGACAATCAACACCGTCACGGCGCCACTGAAACCGGTCGTGCAGGCGGAACGCGCCATCCGCCCAGAACTCGATTTCGACGGGGGTGTTCCGAATGCCGCCCCAAAACGGCGGGCGTGACGGGTTCGTTCCGTGCTCAGCGGTAACCCGCGCCACCTCTGCCACCAGGGATGCGCGGCTGTTCAAAGGCTGCGATTGATCCGAGGCCCAGGCCCCCAACCGGCTCTTGAGAGACCGTGACCTATAATAGGCATCAGCCTGTGCGCCGTCCTCCCGTTCTGTCACACCCCTCACGCGAATTTGACGGCGCAGGCTTTTCCAATGCATCACAAACGCCGCTTTGCCGGTGGCCTCAATCTCGCGGGCCTTGGCAGACCCATAGTTGGTGTAGAACACAAACGCGCCTTGCCCCGCACGCCCGTTTACCCCCGCTACCTCAATCTCTTTCAGCAAAACCATCCGCGCATTTGGCAGGCCAGTGCTGTCCACGGTCGACAACGCAACGGCGTTTGGGTCGTTAGGCTCTGCGGCTTCGGCCTCAGTCAGCCAGGATTGCGCCAGCACAAACGGGTCATCACCCGCGAAAATGCCACTTCTTTCACCCATCTCGTGCCTCCGGTCGCTTGTCTGCCATTGCTGCTAGCGGGCAACATGGGGCCGGGCAAGGCTTGGCTTGGCTTGAAGCCCTGCGGGTGATGTCCTACGAGGAAGGCTAAGAACACCAAGCGAATGGGACACGACGATGGGGATGATGGACGGCAAACGCGGCCTGATCATGGGGGTTGCGAACGATAGATCCATCGCGTGGGGGATCGCCAAGGCGGTCGCCGCCGAGGGAGCGGAACTGGCATTTTCCTACCAGGGTGAGGCCCTGTTGAAGCGTGTCGGGCCGTTGGCAGCGCAACTCGGCTCGTCGCTGGTGCTGCCTTGTGACGTTGGTGACGAAGGCTCGCTGGATGCGCTGTTTGAGACCTTGGAGGCGGAGTGGGGCAACCTCGACTTTGTGGTCCACGCCATTGGCTTTTCGGACAAGAACGAGCTGCGCGGGCGCTACGTGGAGACCAGCGCAGCAAACTTCGAGATGACAATGAACATCTCGGTCTATTCCTTCACCGCGGTGTGCCAGCGCGCTGAAAAGATGATGAACAACGGCGGCTCACTCCTGACGCTCACCTATTACGGCGCCGAAAAAGTGATGCCCCATTACAACGTCATGGGTGTGGCCAAAGCCGCGCTGGAGGCAAGCGTGATGTATCTGGCCGAAGATCTGGGCCGCGACGGCATCCGGGTGAATGCAATCTCTGCAGGCACCATCAAGACCCTGGCCGCGTCGGGTATCGGCGATTTCCGCTATATCCTGAAGTGGAACGAGAACAACTCGCCGCTGCGGCGCACCGTGACACAGGATGAGGTCGGAAAATCCGCGCTTTATCTGCTCAGCGACATGGGTTCAGCTGTGACCGGCGAAGTGCATCACGTTGATGCGGGTTACCATGTGATCGGCATGAAAAACCCCGAAGCGCCGGATATGAGCCTTGAGAAGAAGGGCGACTGATATGACCACACGGCTTCCCCACGAAAAAGGGTTCCACATCTCGTGGGACCAGATCCACCGCGACAGCCGCGCGCTTGCGTGGCGGTTGGATGGGCGTGGCCCCAACGATGGCGGCTGGAAAGCGGTTGTTGCAATTACACGTGGCGGCATGGCCCCGGCGATGATTGTCGCACGTGAACTCGATATCCGCACCGTCGATACGATTTCAGTGATGTCGTATTACGCCGGCGGCGGCAAAGCCGATGAGCGGCGTGAGGCCCGTGTGCTGAAATCACCCGACGCCGAGATGATGGGTGACGGCACCGGCATTCTGGTGGTTGATGATCTGGTCGACAGCGGCAAAACCCTCGAATTGGTCCGTGAACAATACCCGAATGCCCACTTTGCAACGGTCTACGCCAAACCCGCGGGTGAGCCGATGGTCGACACCTTCATCACCGGCGTATCCCAGGACACATGGATTTTCTTCCCGTGGGACATGGCGTTGCAATATGTGGAGCCGTATCGCGGCACGGACTAAGCGGGCGGCAGAGGGGTGGCGGAGGGGCGATGGTGCCAGCCCCTACAGCCGCCGGATCTTCAGCTTCGTCAGACGGTTCTGCACCCGCTCCGCCACTTCAAACCGGAAGCCATGGAACGCAAAGCACTGCCCCGGAAGCGGGATTGTCTGCGCCTCGTGGATCACCAGACCGGCAACGGTGTTGGCTTCCTCATCGGGTAACGCCCACTCCGTCACGCGGTTAAGATCACGGATGGTCATGGCGCCATCAATCGTGAAATTCCCCGCCTCGTCTGCCTTCAGGACCGGCGCATCAGGTGTGTCGAACTCATCGGTAATCTCACCCACAATTTCCTCAAGGATATCTTCAAGTGTGATCAGCCCCTTCAGCGCGCCATATTCATCCACAACCAGGGCAAAGTGGGTGTGACGGCGCAGAAACTGGCGCATCTGATCGTCGAGGGTTGTGGTCTCGGGCACAAAATAGGGTTCCATCGCGACGTCCGTGATGTTGAATCCGGACAGCCCCGGCGCGTTGTCGCCACGGGTCAGCTGGTCAATCACCCGCAACAGGTCTTTGGCATGGACCACGCCAACAATATTCTCCTGATCATCCTTGAACACCGGCAGGCGGGTGTGGGGGGATCGCAGGGCCTGGCTCAGGATCACCTCAGGTGAGGCGTCAGAGTCGATCATCTCAATGCCCGACCGATGTAACATGATCTCTTCAACCGTGCGCTCATGCAGATCCAGCGCCCCCAACAGCCGGTCCCGTTGTTCCTTCTCAACCGAGCCTTCCTGGTGACCAATCGACAACGCGCCCATGATCTCTTCGTGGACCGACAACATGTTGGCCCCGGCCTCGATCCGGGTGCCCAGCAGGCGCAGGACGCCGCGCACAATCACGCGGACAATAGCCACAACCGGCGCCATGATTGTGACGATAAAGCCAATAGGCCGCGCAATGCGGGCGGCAGAGGTCTCTGGGTTATTGATCGCGTAGGTTTTGGGCAAGACCTCGGCAAAGATCAGAACCAGAGCGGTCATGACCAGCGTTGCCACCGCAATCCCGCCTTCGCCAAGCAGTGTCGTGAACAGCGCTGTCGCCAGGGATGTGGCAAGGATGTTCACTAGGTTGTTGCCCAGAAGGATGCCGCCGATCAGGCGCTCACTATCTTCTTTCAGGTCCAGCGCGGCCTGCGCGCCGTTGGCCCCACTCTTTTGTTTGTCAGCAAGCGAGCGCAACTTGCCACGTGACGCGGCGGTCAACGCGGTTTCCGACCCTGAGAAGAAGCCGGAAACCAGCAACAGCAGCAGGATCACACCTGCAATGATCCATGTGGTGGGGTCCGCAAGCGCGGTTGGGTCGATAATAGGGGTTTCATTGTCCATCAACTGGTTATGGGGCTGTGGGGCGGACCATTCAAGGGATCGCAGCGCGATGAGCCACGGGGCGGGCTCAGATTTTTGCGGGAACACGCCGGGTGATGGGTCAATCCGGGCGAGCGAGGGGGTGCTTTTCGAGGACCAGCTGGCGCAGGCGTTCGTCGAGGATGTGCGTATAAATCTCGGTTGTGGCGATATCGGCGTGGCCCAGAAGGGTCTGGATCGCGCGCAGGTCAGCGCCGTTTTGCAAGAGGTGCGTGGCGAAGGCGTGGCGCAGGGTGTGGGGGGTGACGCGGGCCGGATCAATGCCAGCGGTCACGCAAAGTTCTTTGATCAGGGTGAAAAAGCGCACGCGGGTGAGGTGGCCGGAATTGCCCCGTGACGGGAAGCCAAACCGGCTGGGTCTGGTGCCTTTGTCAGCGCGCGCCGCGTCCTCAGCCGCATCACGGTGCGCAAGCCAGAGGTTAATCGCGTCGCGGGCGGGTGGTGACAGCGGCACCATACGTTCCTTGCCACCTTTGCCCAGAACCAGCAGCATCTTCGGGTCGCCGCGCAGGGCGGATGCGGGTAAGGATACCAACTCGGTCACCCGCAGGCCTGTCGCGTAGAGGATCTGCATCAGGCAGTGGTTGCGCAAGCGCTCACCGGGGCTGCGGCCGTGGATCTCGGCGGCGTCCAGAAGCGCGTCTACCTCCGGGATGCTTAGCGTCTTGGGCAGTTTGCGGGCCCGCGCAGGCCCGGTGATTTGCAACGTCGGGTTGTCAGCGCGCCAGCCTTCCTCGTGGGCAAACCGGTAAAGTTGTTTCAGGGACGACAGACGCCGCGCACGGGTGGCAGGGGCCAACCCCATTGCCTCCAGCCCCACCAGATAACGTTCCAGCGCGGCGCGATCAGCCGCTGCAAAGCCACCACATTTGGCAACGGAAACCATGGCGTCCTGCAAGTCACGGCCATAGGCCAGCAAAGTGTTGCGCGCCGCGCCTTGCTCTGCGGCGGCTGCATCCAGGTAAAGCGATATCCAATCGCTGTCGGTGGCGGGTCCAGACATCGCTATTCCGGCAACAGGTGCAGCTGCAGGGCCGCCCTTCGGGCCACGTCCTCCAGCCCGACGGAGCGAAACAGCACCAACGCGTCGGTCAGATCATTTGCATCCGCCCCGCCCTGCCCCAGCACCTGCGCGGCGCGCAACAGCGCCTCACCCAATCGCCCGTTCTCAAGATACAGGCTGTAGCGATGGGCCGGTAGCGGGGAGGCAAATGCTGCGGCAATGGCCCGTTGCGTTTGGCCGGTGCCCGGAACCTCGTCAGGGGGCGGCAGGCCACGCGCAATGGCGAAGGCAAAGCGCTCTGCCGCGTCTTGAGGGATCGCGGCTTGCGCCACCTCCTCATAGATCGGCGACAGCAACCCGACACGGCGCGCCAGAATACCGGCCTCACCCACCAAAGGTGTGTGCAACAAACGATCCGCGTAGATATCCGCGAAGGCCACCTGCAAACCCACCTCCCCCATGGCTTCCCATGCGGGCACCAGACGGCGACTGGTTTCCACCGGATCACCTGCCAGAAGCGCCGCGTCAAACGCCTGCAGCGCCGCCACGCGGTCCCATACCGCGCCAGAGGCTGACGGCGATTGCGCCGTGTAAATCGCCAACCATTGTTGCGGCGCAATAGCGCCGGAGCGGGTCAAGCGTTCCGCCGCATCAAGCTGTGCGCGCCATCCCGCCAGCACACTCAGATCGGCATAGACAAACGCCAGCGGCAGGCCCGTCGCATCGGGGCGCTGCGCGATCGCCATGCGCATCTGGAACTCCAGCGGCGTCAGGTTTGGGTCCGGCGGCAGCGGCGGCTCGGTCTCAAACAACTCGGGATCAAGAAAACGGGCGATCAAATCCCCTTCGCTTTGGGTGATCTGGCCCAACGCCTCTCCGGTTCCCAGCAGCAGCGCCGCCGCTGACCAGTCCCCCCCCCGCGCCAGACAGAATATCCGCGCCGAAAATGTTGGCGCGATATTCGGGTTGGCGTTCATCGCACCACAGGCACGGTCCGCGCGATTGCTCAGAAGTGAGACGTCAAACCAGCGCCGGAAAACAGCGGGTTCCGTCGGGCCTGCACGTTCCATCAACGCCTGCGCCGGATCCAACGCGCCACGGGCCAGTAACATATCCAGCCGCGCCAGGAATAGATCCGACCCCTCAGGCGGCGCATTCAGTGGCGAATCAAGCTCTGCCAACGCAAGCGTTTGGGTGAAGCTCTGCATCGCAGGCAGGCCCTGGGTCGGTTGCGCCCGCATCAATGCGCCCAAAGTCGCGGTCTCTGACGTGCCCCACAGATCAGCGGGAAGGCCCGTGATCGAGGCCGGCAGCAAACCCACAGCATCCAATTGGATCGCATCCAGCGGCAGGATTGTGATCGCCGGCACTGAGGCATCGGTGGCGATATTCGCGTGTGGCCGTGTGATTGTATCTGACAACCAATCCGGCGTGCCGAACGGCGGCAGGTCTGTTGCGTCAATTGTGCCCTGCTTTGCCAGG
>JAESTV010000060.1 GCA_016763475.1 Roseicyclus sp. | reverse complement strand
CACGGCGAAATCGCCAAATGGCGCCGGGCGCAGGCGGAGGCCCTGACCCAAGCGCGCCGCCCCGACCTCTGGTCGGCCCACAACGCCAAGGACTGAAACCCCGAGCCATCATCGGCGTAGACAATTGCTCCATTTGCGGCATCATCTGCATCGCCATCTGGATCACCATTTGCATCACCATCTGGATCGCCATTTGCATCACCGTCGTCCAAATGCTCATTTTCTGAGCAAACAAAGGCCGAACCGGCTCACAATCACCTTGATCCGAACCCCGCACAGACCTATACGCCACCAGTCTGCTGTCGGAATCGGCACGTGGGCTTTGGCACTGGTGGATATACGCGAAGTTTCGGCGCGGAAAGATCACCGGGTCACCAAGAAAACATGAGTTTACACGACCCTCTGGCGGGCGCCCCCAAATGGGAACAAGGCAGACCCGGTCGAAGACCAGAGCTCTCGGGTGACAGAAAATCAAGCGGGCAAACCGCGCAAGTTTAAGGAGCGTTTCAGATGAACCTGATCGCAGAACTGGAAGCTGAGCAAATCGCCGCGCTCAGCAAAGATATTCCGGACTTCAAGGCAGGTGACACCATCCGTGTCGGCTTCCGGGTTACGGAAGGCACACGGACCCGTGTGCAGAACTACGAAGGCGTTTGCATCGCGCGTAAGAACGGCGCCGGCATTGCCGGTTCGTTTACCGTGCGTAAGATCTCCTTTGGTGAGGGTGTGGAACGTGTGTTCCCCCTGCATTCGACCAACATCGACAGCATCACGGTTATCCGCCGTGGTCGTGTGCGTCGTGCCAAACTGTACTACCTGCGCGCCCGTCGCGGTAAGTCCGCACGTATCGCCGAGGACACCCGTTACAAGCCGCTCAAAAGCGCGAAATCGTAAGGAGATCACGAGATGAAAAAGGACCTGCATCCCGAATATCACGTGATCAACGTGAAAATGACCAACGGCGACATTCTTGAAATGCGCTCGTCCTGGGGCGCTGAGGGTGACACACTTGCCCTCGACATTGACCCCACGGTGCACCCGGCCTGGACCGGCGGCGGTGCCCGTTTGCTGGACACCGGCGGCCGTGTGTCGAAGTTCAAGAAAAAGTACGAAGGTCTGGGCTTCTAAGCCAGCACCTTCGCCGCAAGATCAAACGCCGTTCCGCACTCCGGGGCGGCGTTTTTCTTTGGGTTGCGCCAAATATGCTACCGCCGCGAGCGTATGGGCCGACAGATGCCTCCGGCGGGAGTTTTCCGGCCAAGATGAAAGCGCACGCCACCCGGCCTTTCTTGTTCCAAACACTGCGGCGGCTGTGCGGCTAGCGGGGCAACGCCAGCCCAGACCGATCATGCGGACCGGCGCCGTAAGGCGCGCACCCCGACATACGAACTGGCCGACATACGAACTGGCGCCGAAAGGCCGCCCCCTTCAGGCAAACCCCGCAATCGGGGCGGCACCGGCGAACACCGGCCTGCGAGTCGCGGCTGCTCGGCGCGCCTCATCCCGCGCGCCGGTCCGCATCAGACACAACAACCATGTCAGCTCCAACAGATCCCGTTGCGCCCTGGACCCGCCCAGCCGTGCATGATCTGCCATCACGGGCGTCAACGCCTCCAACGCCGCGCTCCACTGGCCCCGCGCCACAGCACCCCAGGCCTGCGCCACCGGTCCAACCAACTCTGCCGCAAACCCCCGTGAGGTTTGCGCGATACGCGCCAAAGCCTGCCCATCCCCTGCCATTGCATGGGCCAAAGCCGCATGAATATCGGCGAAACTCTGTGACGGGTTCGGGAAATGCTGCGTTGCGTAAGCGCTTAACGCGCGCCAATCCTGTGGCGCAACCGATGCCCCCGCCATCTCAGCCCGCCACAACAACGCCGCCCCGTCCGTCAGCACATTTATCGGTAACGAGTGGCTCACCCCCGGCGCGATTCCGCCCCGATAATGGCCCCACATTCGCTCCCAGTCGCCGTCCTGCAAAGCCCACAGCGCCTGGTGCCAGGACAGGTGCCCATGTAACAACGCCTCCGGCGCGTAGCCCGCCATCCAACCGTCCAGATACGCCCGCCCCTCCGCCGTGCGGCCTTCTTCATACAACGCATGTGCCTTGAAATGAGAGGCGTTGGCATTTGCCCCATACCGCGCCAACGACACTTCCATCATCTCCAACGCCGCGCCGGTTTGTCCCACCTCACACAGCGACAAGGCATGCATGGACCCCATCCACCAATCGTCGCCGTAATGGGGCAACAACGCGCCGGTATAAGCCAGCAACGCCGCCTCCCGCCCCGGTTCCCCCGAAAACCCGATCAACCCGAAAATGTTGGTGCAGACCTGCGCCACCATGGCGTCCCTCGGGTACTCCAGAACATGGGCCTCAACTGCGCGCCGCGCGTCCATCGGCTTGCCCGCCAACAGCAACCCAAACTCTCCAATGTGCGCGCGCTCCCGCGCCGACACACCACCTGTCAGCGCCTCGGCGCGCGCCAACGCCGCCTTTGCTGCCCCCATGTCACCGGCATACATTGCCGCGCGTGCCGCCCCGACATGGGCCAACGCAAACCCCGGATCCGAAGTGACCGCCTTCGCAAACGCGCCGCGTGCGCCGGCGGTGGCGGCCAAAACGTGGTCCACACCTGCATCATAGGCGGCCACAGCCGCCTGCGACGACGTCGCCACACCATTGCCATATCGGTCCCGTTGCATGTACGTCCCTCCCCAATCCATTGCGGCAAAAGGGTCGCACGGGCCGTGTGATCCGTCCAGCAGACACGGCTTTGCGCTTAACAAACCCCCGCCACAACGCCTATAAGTCCCACAAAACCGCGTGGCCTAAAATCAACCAGCCCGCACGACCACAGCACAAGGCGGGACAGGTCCATGGCGCATATCATTGTTCTCGGAAACGAGAAGGGCGGATCCGGCAAATCCACCACCTCGATGCATGTGGCCACTGCGCTGGCGCGTTTGGGCCATGTGGTGGGCGGCCTTGACCTGGACCTGCGCCAACGCAGCTTCCACCGCTACCTCGCCAATCGCCGCGCCACGGTGGAGCGTAAAGGCCTCGACCTTGCCAGTCCCCTGATCCTCGATCTACCCGATGTGTCCGCGGATGATCTGCCTGAGGGGGAGAATATCTACGACCACCGCCTGTCCGCCGCCGTTGCCGATCATGAGGCCAGTTGCGATTTCATCGTGATCGACTGCCCCGGCAGCCACACCCGCCTGTCGCAGGTGGCCCACAGCCTTGCGGACACCCTCATCACCCCCCTCAACGACAGCTTTGTTGATTTTGACCTGCTGGCGAAAATTGACCCCGAAACCTACGATCTCAAAGGCCCCAGCGTGTATTCCGAGATGGTCTGGCACGCCCGCCAACTGCGCGCCAAAGCGGGGCTTCAGCCCACCGACTGGGTTGTCGTGCGCAACCGCCTGCCCGCGCAAGCCATGCACAACAAACAGAAAATGGGCCGGGCGCTTGAAGAACTCTCCCGCCGCATCGGCTTCCGCGTGGCACCCGGATTTTCGGAACGGGTGATCTTTCGCGAGCTTTTCCCCTCTGGCATGACCCTCCTGGACCTGCGCGATATGGGGGTTGAACGCCTCAACATCTCCAACGTCGCCGCCCGTCAGGAACTCCGGGACCTGATCACCGCCCTGAACGTAACTATCGAGCAGTTGGGCTCTCTGGCAAGCCTTTCCGGAGTTCCAGTATCGAAGATCCAATCCGATTGCGCAGATCCGCTTGTGATGCTCCTTCT
>JAESTV010000059.1 GCA_016763475.1 Roseicyclus sp. | reverse complement strand
GGGAGCCGGGCCGGAGGGGCGCGAAAAGGAAACCGGGCCGGGGGGCGATTGGGGCCTTGCGCGGCTGATCCGTGAGATGGCGAAGATCGACGGGCTGGACCGTATTCGCTTCACAACCTCGCACCCCAACGACATGGAAGATGATCTGATCGCCGCCCACGGCGATTGCCCTGAGCTGATGCCGTATCTGCACCTTCCGGTGCAGGCGGGGTCAGACAAGATCCTGAAAGCGATGAACCGCAAGCACACCGCTGCGAAATACATCGCCTTAATCGAACGTATCCGCGCCGCGCGGCCTGACCTGCACTTGTCGGGTGATTTCATCGTCGGGTTTCCCGGCGAGACGGAGGAAGACTTCCAGGCCACCCTCGATCTGGTGAAAACGGTGGGTTATGGCACTGCGTACTCGTTCAAATACTCGCCGCGCCCCGGCACACCTGCGGCGGAGCGGAAGGGCCAAGTGCCTGAGGACGTGGCAAGCGAGCGCCTGCAACGCCTGCAAACGTTGCTGACACAACAACAACGCGCCGCGCAGGACGCTATGGTGGGGCGTCGCGTCAAGGTGCTGTTTGAAAAGCCAGGGCGCAATCCCGGCCAGATGATTGGCAAGTCAGATTACCTCCATTCCGTACATGTGGACGGGCCGGAGGAGTTGCGTGGGCAGATCGCTGAGGTCGAGATCGTGGCAAGTCGGACCAACTCGCTGGCAGGCAAGTTGGTCTAGGGCCGCCAGGCGGAAGACCCGCCGCCCGGATGCCAGGCACCTATCTACAACCCTTACCGCCCCGGCGGGTTTTGCGCGATGATCTGGTGCATCACCTGAATCGCCATGTCGGGGTGATCGACGGTGCTGGGATCGGTGCAGACCCGCTCTCCAATCGCGTGGGCTTGGGGGAAAGTGTAGCCGGCGCTCACGAGGCTATCGATGAACACCGGGTTTGGTCGGTCCCAGATGATTTCAGAAAACGGACCACGAAAGCAGCTGACCGTCACGTAAATGGTATTAACAATCGTGGGATATTCGTAGTTGGTGGCAGAGGCCGGAGTCGTCATGCTCCCACCCAGAAGCGCGCCCCCAAGGGCGGCAAAAGCAAATGCTTTGATCATGTGTAATTCCCCAATTCCAGTCACCGCTTCCATGGGAAGAATTCCCAAGGCAGATCTCGAAAGCGGTGTCGTCACGTTCCAAAAGTTAACACGAGGTTAACGCAACTGTGTCATCACAATTGAGTATCGCTTGTTAAGATTCGCGGACGCCTGAAACAATGCAGCACGATTCGCGGGATCGTTCGCGGTTTCGAGACAAACCGGTGGTTTTCGAAGGGCCGGTCGCGGTGTCATCACCCTGCGGCAGGGCTTCCCCGTCACTCAATCGGAAAAAATGCGCGAATCGTCCGCTGGCTGTTTCCGAATCCGCAACTTGGGCGCGAATAAACCCCTTCCCAACTGGGGATAAGGTGCTATCCTGCCGATATCTAAGGCGTTTTCTTTTTGGGCCCTGCCAGGCCTTCCGAAATGCGCCGAATTCAATTGAACGAACGTCGAACATGCAAGGGTATGTCCGGCAGATTCGGAACAACAAGGGGGATGCACGAGTGATCAACGCTCTGATACGCGGACTGACCGGCACGTTTGGCGTGGTCGCCGCCTTGGTTGTGGGGGCGTTTGTGGCCACTGCAACCCCGGCAGCTGCTCAACAACAGGTTGTCGTAACCGGTGTGGTCCAGCCCGGCCTTTGGGTCGACCCGGATGGCTGCCTGCACTGGGTCGCTGATGGCGGCATCGAGGGATATATGGAAGGCCGGGTTAACCCGGAAAACGGTATGCCCGTGTGTCTGGATGTGAACCCCTGCGCCGTGGCAAACACCGATACGATGTTTCACACCGATAGCGCGCGACTGACCTCGTCCGGTCGCACTTTCTTGCAGCAGTTCTTCGGTCAGGCCGGGGCATATGCCTACGCAATCTACGGCCACACCGACAGCCGCGCCTCGGATGAATACAACATGCGTCTGAGTGATCGTCGTGCATCTGCGGTAGCCAACGTGGCCCGTTCTGTGGGCGCGCGTGTCGCGCGTGAGATTGGCTATGGCGAACGTCGCCCGGTCGCGCCGAACGATTCTGCCGCGAATATGCAACGCAACCGCCGCGTCGAAGTCGTGTGCTACCGGTGATCCGGGAAGGGACAAAACCATGAAACTATTCAAACTTCCCCTGCTTGTCGCGGCTTCTTTGGCGGTTATGGGCTGTGATAGCCTGTCCAACATCACCGACGCCAACGGCAACCGTGTGGTTGCAATTGGCGAAGACCGTGGCCGCGATTCTGGTTCGCTGTCGCAGCTTGAAGCCGCGATCTACATCGATCCTGACGGGTGCCACATCTGGATGATCGACGATGGCCTTGAGGGGTATTGGTCGCGCCGTCGCGATCCGCGTTCCGGCCTTCCGGTCTGTACGCAACCGGCACCTCCCGGCTCGATCATCGGCGATTATCAGTCTGGCAGCCCAGGCATCCCGGATTCCACTCCGGGCTTCTGAGCAACGCAATTTGCAACCAACGGGCGGCCTTCGACAGGCCGCCCGTTTTGCGTTCCGGGGGAGGTGTGGCGAGTGTGTGATGGCGCGCCCACAAAATATTGACCGCTGACCCGGAAACCCGGTGGACAAGGTGGGGGCCGTGGGGCCAATCTTGAGGAGAATGCAAGCCCCAGATGGGCTGGCGCCCATACCCGGACCGGAGATTTCTTTGGCAATCAACCCGCTGACCCAGACAGACCCATCCAGCGCCACTCCTGTTGCCAGCGATTCCCCGGAACGCACCATCGAGTTTCCCGACAACCGCCTGTTGATCGAGTTATGTGGAGAGCTGGATCGCAATCTCGCACAGGTTGAGCAGTTGATGTCGGTGCAAATCCTGCGGCGCGGCAACGTGCTGGCGATCCTTGGTGAGGCCCGTGAACGTGCGGCCGGGGTGTTGCATGGTCTCTATTCCCGGTTGGAGTTGGGCAAGCCAGTTGAGCAGGGTGACATTGACGCCGCCGTTCGCCTTGGCGGTTCATCTGAGGACACCGGCGTGCGCGACGGTGATCAGATCGAGATGTTCAAAGGCGGCACGCTGGAGATTGGCACCCGCAAAAAGACGGTCGAACCACGCACTCAAGCGCAGCAGGACTACGTCCGCGCCTTGTATGACCGTGAGTTGGTTTTTGGGATCGGCCCCGCGGGCACCGGCAAAACATACCTCGCTGTCGCCGTCGCCGTGAACCAGATGATGAGCGGCCATGTCGACAAGATCATCCTGTCACGCCCTGCGGTGGAAGCGGGTGAACGGCTCGGCTTTCTGCCAGGTGACATGAAGGACAAGGTCGATCCCTATATGCAGCCGCTATACGACGCGTTGAATGACTTCCTGCCGGGCAAGCAATTGGCCAAGCTGATGGAAGAAAAGACCATCGAGATTGCCCCTTTGGCCTTCATGCGCGGGCGCACGTTGTCGAACGCTTACGTGGTGCTGGACGAGGCGCAGAATGCGACGTCCATACAGATGAAGATGTTCCTGACCCGTCTGGGGCAGGGCAGCCGTATGGTGATCACCGGGGACCGGTCTCAGGTTGATCTGCCGCGCGGCGTGACCAGCGGCTTGTCAGATGCCGAGCGCATCTTGAAGGGCGTCAAAGGGATCAGCTTCAACTACTTCACCGTGAAGGACGTTGTGCGACACCATATGGTCGCCAAGATCATTGAGGCCTATGAAAAGGAAACGCCGGTCGGTTAAGCACTCGCCCCACTTGCCCCGAGGCCCAGACGATTGCGTTGCCGAGGCATCCGGAATATGCGCCCGAGATGGAGATTGATATCTTGATTGAGGCCCCTGAGTGGGAGGCCATTGATTTATCCGCGCTGGCTGACGCCGCCGGGGAGCTTACGTTAAGCGAACTGGGCATGGCGCCTTCGCGGTTCTCGCTCTCAATCCTTGCCTGTGATGATACCCGTATCGCAACGCTTAACACCGAATTTCGCGGCAAACCGACGCCCACAAATGTTTTATCCTGGCCATCTGGTCACCGCGCCCCTGCCACTCCCGGCCAGATGCCGGATTTGCCGTCCCCCACCCTCGCAGGGCCACCTGAGGAGCTGGGTGATCTTGCGCTTGCCTATCAGACCTGCGCGCGTGAGGCTGGCGATGGCAACAAATCGCTGCCCCACCATGTCAGCCACCTTATCGTGCATGGCTTGCTCCATTGCCTGGGCTTTGATCACGAAACTGATGCAGATGCAGAACTGATGGAGAGCTTGGAAACGCGCATACTTGCAAAATAGGGGGTCTCTGACCCATATTAGGAGGGACGGGCAATTTTGGCCCGGTTTTCAGTTGGAAAGGAGCCATGAGCTCAAACCCCGAACCGTCGTCTCCCGCGGCGCGTAGCGCGCCCATGAACGACGAAGAAACTCCGGCCTCAAGGCCCGGATTTTTTGCCCGGATTTTTGGAACAGAAACGTCTGGGGCCGACCCTGCCAGTGACGCTTCGCCCAGAAAACAACCCAAACCCACGTCCTTAGGCCCACGCCTTCCCGGTATCTTGAACCTGCGCCAGATGCGGGTTGAGGACGTCGCCATTCCACGGGCCGAGATTGTCTCGGTCAGCAGCGGAACAAATCTGTCCGACCTGGTGAAAGTATTTCGCGAGAGCGGGCTGACGCGCCTGCCGGTTTATGACGGTACATTGGATGTGCCGGTTGGCCTTGTGCATCTCAAGGACATTGCTTTGGGTTATGGGTTCAATGGTGGGGAGGTAGAATTTGTTCTGTCCGAAACCCTGCGCCCCGTCCTGTACGCGCCGCCCTCAATGCCCATCGGCGTGCTGCTGACGAAGATGCAGGCTGACCGAATCCACATGGCGTTGGTGATTGATGAATACGGTGGCGTAGATGGGCTTCTCACTATCGAGGACCTGATTGAGCAGGTTATCGGTGAGATCGAGGATGAACATGACATCGAAGAGGCGCAGCCTTGGGTGCGGGAAGAGGATGGCGCGTTTCTTGCGCTTGCCCGTGCACCGCTGGACGAATTCGAGTCTCTGATCGGGTTGGATCTTGTGGACGAGGAGGAGGAAGAGGAAGTCGATACACTCGGCGGTCTGGTTTTCCTTCTGTCGGGCCGGGTTCCTGCGCGTGGTGAGGTGGTGACCCATCCCTCGGGGGTAGAGTTTGAGGTCATTGACGCGGACCCGCGCCGCATCAAACGCCTGCGTGTGCGACTGCCTGCGGAGGCCGCTGAGTGAGTGACGGTGACGGCCTGAGTTTGGGCCTTGGCCCGGATCTGGGTCGCTGGCAGGGGCGGGCGTTGGCCGCTTTTGCCGGTGGCGCTGCGGCGCTGTCGTTGCCGCCTTTTGATCTGTGGTACGCCGTCTTTCCGGCATTTGCGTTGATTGCGGCCTTGGTTGCTATGGCACCCGACTCGCGGACAGCCGCGTGGCGGGCCTGGAGCGCCGGGGCCGGGTGGTTTGGTGTGGCGATGCACTGGATTGTTCAGCCGTTCTTTGTGGACGCCGCCGCAACCGGCTGGATGGCCCCGTTTGCGTTAATCCTGATGGCGGGTGGCCTGGCGCTTTTCTGGGGATTGGCGGGGTGGCTATCGGCGCGGATCGCGGGGCCGGGGGCCGGGCGGGCGCTGGTCTTCGCGGGGCTGCTGACGTTGTCCGAAGCGCTGCGTGGCCACGTGTTCACCGGCCTTCCGTGGGCCGAACCCGGCCATGGCCTGATCGGATCGCAGGCTTTGGCTCTGTCGGCTTATGGCGGGCCTTATGGCCTGACGCTGCTGCTGTTGACGCTCTCCGCCACCTCCGCTGCAATTTTCCTTTCGCGCGGTCCCCTATGGGCGGGGTGGCCGTTGGCCGCG
>JAESTV010000058.1 GCA_016763475.1 Roseicyclus sp. | reverse complement strand
GGTGGCCCGCCGATCAGGCGGCCCACCCGTCGAGGAAACTAGCCCCGACCACCTCCGAAGCGCGCCCCCATCCGCTCACGGAAGCTGGCCACACCTTGGTCAAACTCAGCTTCGGTGACCGAGCCATCGCTGTCCGCATCCAGCCGATCAAACATCCGCGCAGGGTCCGGGCCCCGGCTGCCAAAACGGCCTTGGCCACGGCCTTCGCGGGCCGCTTCCATCTCGGCCATTGTCAGCTGTCCGTCACCATCAGTGTCGCCAAGCTCCAGCATCCGGTCCACGCGGGTTTCGACACGCCCCAGTGCCTGCGCCAGCATCTCATCACGGGACAATGCGCCATCACCATCTGCATCGGTGCCCGCAAAACGGGCACCTCTGACGGCCTGCATCTCTTCCAGGGTGACCGCGCCATTTCCATCGGCGTCCAGGTCTTCAAAGATCAGGGGTGGCGCGAGTTGGCGGCCGACGCCTTGCGCAAACGCCGGGGCGGCAAGGGCGGCCGGGATCATCAGGACAAGTGCGCCAGCTTTCCAAAGTGACATGTGAGTAACTCCTTTTGTTTATGCTCGTCTGTTAAGTCCCACGCAGGACAGCGGCAGTTCCGTCGAAATTGGTTTCGCTCCGCCTCTGGCGCGGCGCTCCGCCTCTGGCGCGGCGCTCCACCTCTGGCGCGACGTTACTGCGCGCCCAAGTCGCGGGGGACGGGCCTTTACCAGCGCCCGTCTCCCGGCCATCTTGCCCCGATGACTACTGACGCCTCTGAACCCTATTCCGCCGAGCCCTCTGATCAGGTGCTCTACACCCCTGCGCTGGAGGAACGGCCAACCTGGCCTGCCGTCCGCAAAGGCCTGGCCCATCGCTGCCCGAGCTGCGGCAAGGGGGCTTTGTATGAAAAGTACCTGACCCTTCGCAAAGAATGTGACGTGTGTGGCCTGGATCTGAGCCGCGCCCGCGCTGATGATGGCACGGCGTACCTGTCGATTCTGGTGACCGCACATGTCATGGGAATGTCGCAGCTGTTGGTCTTTGAACTCTATCAACCGGGGCCGTGGGTGATGGCTGTTTCGTTCGGGATCGGTGTGGTGGTTATGGCGCTGGCGCTGTTGCCGCGTTTCAAAGGGCTGATGGTGGGAGTGCAATGGGCCAAACGGATGCACGGATTTTGAGTGATCCGATGCCAATTCGGGATGCCGCCACCGGCATCGTTTTGCGGGACGCCGCGACGCGGCCACGGGTGTTGATGGGCCAACGGGGCAAGGACGCCGCGTTTATGCCGTCGAAGTTTGTCTTTCCCGGCGGGGCTGTGGACGCGGTTGATGCAACCATCCCCTTTGCCCGCCCACCCGCGCCGGAGTGTTTGAGCCGCCTGTCTCTGGACGGGGCCAACGGCGGCGCGCTGATGGCGGCAAGCGTTCGGGAATTGTGGGAAGAGACCGGCCTGTTGCTTGGCGCACCTGATGCCCGCGCCACAGGGATGCAGGCCCCCAAAGGCTGGCGCGGCTATCTGGCCACTGGCCACCTGCCCGATGGGGCGGCGCTGGAATACATGTTCCGCGCCATCACCCCCCCCGGCCGCACCCGGCGTTTTGATGCGCGGTTCTTTTTGGTCGATGCTGAAGCGCTTGCCTCCGACCCCGATGATTTTTCGGGCGCGGAGGATGAGTTGAGCCATTTGCAATGGATTCCGCTGGACAAGGTGCGCAGCTTTGACATGCCGTTCATCACCGAGGTGGTATTGGCTGAAATTGCCGCCCGTGTGGAAGGTCGCGCGGCCCCCGGTGTGCCGTTCTTTGACAATTCAACCGAAGAAAGCCGGTTTCGGCGGTTGTGAGCGGCTGAAAGCCAGGGTTTGCGCCCGCTTCGCGGTCGCCAGACTGGGGGTTTCACCCCCAGACCCCCAGGATATTTCTGGCAAATGGAAAACCAGGGTGTCTCAGGCCTGTACCCCTCAGGTCCGCACCCCCTCAGGCCCGTAATCCCGCCCATAACACCAGACCAAGAGACGCCAGGATCAGGGCAATCCCAATCACTTCATTGCGCGATGTCTTTTCATGTAACCAGAACGCCGAGAACAGGAACGTGAACAGCAGTTCCACCTGCCCCAACGCCTTCACGTAGGCGGCGGTTTGCAGGGCAAATGCAATGAACCACCCCATCGAACCCAGCATCGACGTCAGCCCGGTCAGCGTTGATACCCGCCAAGACGCCATCACCTTTGTGATCTGGCCGCGCTCGCGGAGCAAAAGCCACAACCCCAGGGTTGCGCTCTGCACAAGTGTCGCCGTCAGCAGCGCCATCGCCGCGCGCAGCGGCGCGTCCCCCCCCTCCAGCGCCAGGGTGGCGCCGCGGTAAGTCACCGCTGAGATGGCGAACAAAAGCCCCGAGGCCAAGCCATATCCGGACGCCGAGTTGAATATCCGCGCGGTCCACGCCAAGCCGCCCGCCTTTGGCGGGTCAGACAGGACCAGGACGCCGACAAAGCCCACCGCAATGGCGATCAGGACCGGGGTGGATACGGCCTCTCCCAGCACCACCAGCCCGATCAGGGCGGTCAGCAGGACCTCGGACTTCTTGAGTGTGATGCCAACGTAGAAATTGCGCCGCGCAAACAGGGCCACGACGCAGGCGGTTGCACTCATCTGCGCTAGTGCGCCGGTGATGACATACCCCCAATACCCCGGCCCAATGCCGGGCCAGGGCTGTGCCGTCATACCTTTGTAAGTGAACAGCACCAGCGCCACAAACGGCACCGCAAAGGCAAACCGCGCCCATGTCGCGCCGCCGGTTGAAAGCGACGTGACCTTGAGGTGGCGCTGCAGCAGGAACCGCAGGTTCTGCATGAAGGCTGCAAAGATGGAGGCAATAATCCAGAGAGGCATGGCTGTTCCATGGGCCTGCACCCGCTGATTGCCAAGTTATTTGTTCCGAAACGTTGGGTGTGGCACCGGGTCTTTCGCGCGCAACAGATGACGGCGGAATATCTGTGCGTAACTGGCGTAGCGATAGCCATCATTGCAGCGCAGATATTTCTCGCGGTTGTTGGCGTAGATTGTGGGCAGGTGATACCACGGCAGGCGCGGGTGCATGTGGTGGACCACGTGCAGGTTGTTGTTGAGAAACAGGAACGCCAGCGGCCCGCGGTCCTCAACTATCACCGTGCGGCCCCGGTAGCGCGCGTGGGCCTGATGTTCCAGAAACGTGCGGATTTTCAGGATCGACAGGGCCAGGTAACACGCCACCAGATACGCCCACACCGGCATCGGTGAGGCCGCAACCAGCGCCAAAATTGCACCCGACGTTACAATATGCACCAACCAGGCCCACGTGACGCCCCACTCTCCGGCCCGGATCAACGCCAGGTCATTCCCCATGAAACTCAGCTGCGACACCAATGGCCCCAGCACCATCCGCCCCAGCAATGTGTTGTTGGCCTGTAGCACCATGCGGCTCATACGCGGCAGCTTGGCCCAGACGGCGGGGTCCAGGTAATTGGTCTCGGGATCGTCGTAGGGGTCCGTCAGGGTCGCATCCGTGTGGTGCGCCAGGTGGGTATCCCGGAAGCGGATATACGGAATCGCAAGGTTCAGGGATGCAATCACCAACGGCTCATCCAATCGGCGGTCCCCAAACGGATGCCCGTGTAACACCTCATGTTGCAGGGACGATTGCAGGGCAATCACCGGCACCATGACCACAATTGCCAACACAATTCCTGCGCCTGAAAGCGCTGGCCCCAGTAGCGCTGGCACCCACATCAACACCGCCCCCCAAACGGCATAACACATGCCTATCAGGATGAGTGTCGGCCACTCGATCCGCATCACATCTCCGATAACTATTGGCCCCGCTCTGGCCCCCCATTGGCCCTGAGCTGACAAGCCACAATAAGATCATTTGAATGTCAGGAGCAGTCAGGGTTTACTCCACATGAAACCAACAATGGTGGATATTTTCAACAATGCTGGAAATAATCGACAAACGCAGTCGCGCGCGGCTGTTTCGGGAGCGTCTGATGATCGCCCTTACAGCCTCTGGCCTCAGCCGGGCGGCGCTGGCCCGCGCGGTGCGTGTGGATCGTTCCACGATCACGCAGATCCTCGCCAAAGACGACACCCGCGTTCCCGGTGGCCATCTGGTTGCCGCCTGTGCCCAGGCTCTGGACGTCTCGGCTGACTGGCTCCTTGGCCTGACGGAGCGCCCGGAACAGGCGGGGGCGTTGCTGGAATCCAGCCTCTCGATCTCCGAAACCGGGCGGGCTACAACCCTCGACGATCAGATATTTGAGTGGCAGCGCGAGGCTGAGGGGTACAAGATCCGCCACGTCCCCGCGACCCTGCCCGATGTCCTGAAAACCGAATCCGTGCTGCGCTGGGAATACGCGCCGATCACCCACCGGCGCCCGGATGAAGCCATTGACGCCGCCGCGGAGCGGCTCGACTGGTTGTCGATAACCGACAGCGATTACGAGATGGCGATCGCCGTTCACGAGTTGGAAAGTTTCGCCCGAGGTGAGGGGTATTATTCCGGCCTTGCCGCCGCGATCCGCATCGAGCAGTTGGATTGGATGATCGAGGTTTACGAGCGCCTCTACCCGCGTTTGCGGCTATATCTGTTCGACGCCCGTGCGGTCTATTCATCGCCAATCACCGTTTTCGGGCCGAAAATGGCGGTGATCTACATGGGCCGCCACTACATCGCATTCCGCGACAAAGACCGGGTGCGCGCGGTCACCCAACATTTCGATTGGCTGGTGCGTGAGGCGACGATCTCATCCCGTGATATTCCCGACTTCCTGCGCCGATTACGCAATCAGGTGCGCTGAGGCTCCGTCAGCGGTGCTCAGTTCTGCTGAGCCTCCGTCAGCGGTGCTCAGTTCTGCTGAGCCTCCGTCAGCGGTGCTCAGTTCTGCTGAGCAACATACCGCCCCAGGCCCTCTGGCAACGGCAGGGGCGCGTGAGCGGCCTTCGCGGCGGCAAGCCACGCGGCCACATCTGCACGGGGCGGCGCAGATTTGCGGGTGGTCAGGTCCATATGCAGCAGCAACTGCTCTCCGGTTGCGCACAGCTGGTCCCCCACACGCAGCTCATGCCAGAGGTGTAACTTTTTGCCTCCGCCGTCCAGCACACGGGTCCGCACACACACGCGGCCGCCGATATTCACCTCACCCAGATGTCGGATGTGGGTCTCGACGGTAAAAACCGAGAACCCCTGCGCCACACAATCCGTGTCCATTCCGGCCCAATCCAGCATCTGATCCGTCGCATCCGAGAACACCGCCAGATAATGGGCCTCGTTCATGTGGCCGTTGTAATCGACCCACCCAGGCGGCACCAAACGCTCCAACGTGACCGGAGGCTCAGGCGTATTCGGGTCCGGCGCATTCAGGTCCGGCGTATTCGGGGCCGGCGTATTCGGGGCCGGGGCGGATAACTTTTCAGTGGGATTCGGCGCAGCGCCGACAATCTCCGCAACAAACGCCGCCATCACCCCCCCAAACGCCAAGTGCCCCGCCGCGTCCAGATGGACGCCGTCCACGGCGGACACCGCCACATGATCCCCCGCGCGCAGAAACCTGACGCCAGCCTGCTTGGCGACAGCCTCCAGATGCGCATCAAGACCTGTCTGGCGCATCTCTGCGCCTGCAAATGTATCGGCCAGGGCGCCGGTTTCCAGCACCGGGGCCGGGGCGACCAACACCACCGCCACATCCGGCAAACAACTGCGGGTGATCTGCACCAGCCGTGCCACCGACTTCGCGATATCAAATGCGGAGGTCGCAAACCGTGGCTTCAGGTCGTTGGTTCCCAGCATGATCACAACCAGATCCAGCGGCGTATGGCTCAGCACCACCGCCGGCAGCACCGCTGCCCCGTTTCGCGCGCCTCCATCTACCGGATCGTCATGGACAGTTGTGCGCCCCGGCAACCCCTCGGCAATCACGCTATGCCCGGTTGCAACCGCCATCACATCCGGCCAGCGCACCGCCGCCGGAAAGCGCTCCGATTGCCCCAACGCCACCAGCGGCACCGTTCCGTGGGTGTTGCTGTCGCCGAAGATCAGGATGTTGGCCATCAACGCAGCCCTTTCTAGTACGGCCTAGTACGGCATCGGATAAAGGCGATTGGTCTCATTCAGGTCTGCCATCACCTCATCACTCAGCACCAGATCCTTGCCATCAATGACATGTTGCAGCTGGGCGCTTGTGGTCGCGCCGAAGATCGTCGACACCGAAAATGGCCGCTGCACGGTGAAGGCCAGCGCCATGTGTACCGGGTCCAACCCGTGCTTGCGGGCCACATCCACATACACATCCGCCACCTCAAGCGCGCGCGGTGTCTTCCGCCCGCCCAGCTCCGGCGACAGGCTCACGCGGCTGCCCTCAGGCACCACACCGCCGCTGTATTTGCCGGTCAGCAGGCCGGTGGCCAAAGGTGAGAACGCCAGCAGCGTCACCTGCTCATGGAACGACAATTCAGCCATGTCGGTGTCATAGACCCGGCACATCAGAGAGTATTCGTTCTGGATTGTCTGCACCCGTGGAAGCCCGTGTTCTTCCGCCAGTCGCAGCCATTGCGCGGTGCCCCAGGCGCTTTCGTTGGACAGGGCGAAGTGCTTGATCTTGCCCGCTTTCCGAGCAACCGATGCCGCTTCCAGCACCTCGCGCATGTTGTCCAGAATCTCGGCCTTGTCTCCTTGCGGCGCGTAGGTCCAGTTTTGCCGGAACATGTACGATCCGCGGTTGGGCCAGTGCAGTTGGTAGATGTCGATGTAATCCGTCTGCAACCGCTGCAACGATCCGTCCAGCGCGCCCGCAAACGTCGCCGCGGTGATCGGCTGGCCGGGGCGCACAAACCCCTCGTTCTGGCCCGATATCTTGGTGGCCAGCTTGTAGTCGCCCCGCCGCCCCGCGTTGGCGGCGTTCCAATTGCCGATCACCGCCTCGGTTCCGCCCACGGTCTCGGGCTTGACTGGATTGACCGGATACATCTCTGCGGTGTCGAGCAGGTCAATCCCCGCCTCCAGCGCCATATCAATCTGCCGGTGGGCGTCGGTCTCTGGCGTCTGGGTGCCCCAGGTCATTGTGCCAAGGCAATAATCGGTGATCGTCTCGTCGGTGGAGCCTAGGGGGATCGCGCGCATGTTCGGGGATTTCCTGTGATGGGGGCCAATCCGGCCCAAACTAGCGGGGTTTGGCCCGGTTGCAAGGCGGTGCAAGGGGGTGCAAGGGGGGGGGCAGCACTTGAGAACATTTGCAGAACATCTTAAACCATCCTCCATGGATATCACCAAGCTGCCCCGCCAGTCCCACCGCCAGTCCCACCGCCAATCCCATCGCCAGTCCCACGGGCAAGGTCACCGCCAGTCCCACGGGCAATCTCACGGGCAATCTCACGGGCAATCTCACCCCGGCCTGCGCCTGTTAGACCACTTCGATCTGGCCGGCGCGCGGGCGCACGAGCTGTGTGGCCATTCCCGGCGACGGTTGGCGCTGTGGCTGGCGAAATCGGATACCGGCACAGGTCTGGCCAGCCAGATCCTCTGGATCAGGCCCGATTGGCACCCCGATGCGCTGCATTTGGCGGGGGTGCGGGGTGAGATCGACCCCGCCCGCCTGATCTTTGTGGAGGTCTGCCGCCCCGCTGATCTTTTGTGGTGTATGGAGGAGGCGTTGCGCGCAGGCCTGATCCACATGGTGGTGGCTGACCTGCCTGAGCCGCCGGGCCTGACACCTGTGCGCCGCCTGCATCTGGCGGCGGAGGCGGGGTTCGAGAAGACGGGCCGCGCCCCTGTGGGGGTGCTTTTGACCCCCGGCGAAGGCGGGGCGGCGGGGGTGGAAAGCCGCTGGCAGCTGATGCCGGATCATAGCGCTGATACCGATCGCTGGCACCTCAAACGCCTGCGCGCCCGCACCGCGCCGGTGGCGCATTGGTCCGTCACCCGCGACGCCAAAGGCGCGCCCTGCGTCACCAGAACCCCGGTGCCCGAACCTGTCTGATCCGCCCGAACCCGCCTAATCCGGCGCCTCCGCCAGTCAT
>JAESTV010000057.1 GCA_016763475.1 Roseicyclus sp. | reverse complement strand
TGCTGCTGTGGGCGGTGGGGTGGCGGGCATTTCCGTCGCCGACAGCTTGCAGCCCGCCCCACTCACTCCAATCTCACAAGCGTGCGCCCTGTAGCGGTGCGTGCCCCCTATATCGGTTTACCCATGTTCACCCGCATTGCCCGTTATGTCCCAATCCTGGATTGGGGCCGCAGCTACAACCGCAAGACTTTTTCCAATGACATGATTGCGGCGCTGATTGTGACGATCATGCTGATCCCGCAATCATTGGCTTATGCGCTTCTGGCCGGGTTGCCGCCTGAGGCGGGGATCTATGCCTCGATTGTGCCGATTGTCCTTTATTCGATCTTCGGCTCCAGCCGCTCACTTGCTGTCGGGCCGGTTGCTATTGTATCGCTGCTGACGGTGTCCGCGTTGGCGCAGGTTGCGGAACAGGGGACTGCGGGTTACGGCGTGGCGGCGTTGACGCTGGCGTTTCTGTCCGGCGGGTTTCTGATGCTGATGGGTGTTTTGCGCCTTGGATTTCTGGCGAATTTTCTTAGCCATCCGGTGATTGCAGGTTTCATCACAGCGTCCGGTATTCTGATCGCCATAAGTCAGTTGAAACATATTCTGGGCATCAGCGCCCAGGGCCATACCCTGCCGCAACTATTGGGCTCTCTCTGGTCCCACCTGGCGGACGTGAACACGGCGGCTGTTGTGATCGGCGTCAGCGCGACGGCCTTTCTGTTCTGGGTCCGCAAAGGCCTGAAACCGCTGCTGAGGCGGTTGGGCGCGGGGCCGACGCTTGCCGATTTCGCCACCAAAGCCGGGCCGGTTGTGGCCGTTGTGGCAACGACGCTGGCAGTCTGGCTGTTGGGGTTGGACGCCCGAGGTGTGAATATCGTCGGGGAGGTGCCCCAGGGCCTGCCGCCGTTCACCTTGCCGGACCTGTCCCTTGATCTTGTGCGGGCGTTGTTGATGCCCGCAATCCTGATCTCGGTCATCGGGTTTGTTGAATCGGTATCGGTTGCGCAAACCCTTGCGGCCCGCAAACGTCAGCGCATTGACCCGAACCAGGAGCTGATCGGTCTGGGCGCCGCCAATCTTGGCGCTGCGTTCACCGGCGGGCTGCCGGTGACGGGCGGATTTTCCCGGTCTGTGGTGAACTTCGATGCGGGGGCCGAGACGCCAGCGGCGGGTGCGTTCACCGCAATTGGTCTGGCGATTGCAGCCGTCGCCCTGACGCCGCTTGTCTACTACCTGCCAAACGCCACGCTGGCCGCCACAATTATCGTGGCTGTGCTGGGCCTTGTGGATACCTCGATCCTGAAAAAGACCTGGGTCTATTCCCGGTCCGACTTCATGGCTGTGCTCACCACAATTGTGCTGACCCTGAGCCTTGGGGTGGAGATCGGCGTTGCATCAGGTGTGATCTTGTCGGTGCTCCTGCACCTTTACAAAACCTCGCGTCCCCATGTGGCGGAGGTGGGTCTGGTGCCGGGATCACAGCATTTCCGCAACATTCTGCGCCACAAGGTTGAGACCGATCCCACCCTGGTCACGTTACGTGTGGATCAAAGCCTGTTCTTTGTGAACGCACGGTTTCTGGAGGACCTGTTGCTGGACCGGATCAAGCCGGGAAATGGCATCCGCAACGTGATCCTGATGTTTTCGGCGGTGAATGAGGTGGATTATTCAGCACTGGAAAGTCTGGTCGCGATCAACCAGCGGCTGCGGGATATGGGCGTTGGGCTACACCTGTCGGAAGTCAAAGGCCCGGTGATGGACCGGTTGAAAACCTCTCATTTGGCGCAAGATCTGAACGGGCAAATATTCCTTTCGCAATATGACGCATGGCTGGCTTTGTCCGGGCACGGGCACGGGCAGGGGCAGGGTGGTCGGGACGTGGTCTGAGGGGGTCTGGGGGGCAGGCATCAGGGCCGAAGCACTGCCACGGCAGGTCACTGGGTGCGTTCTTCACTCAGAGGCGGTTTGGGGGCACCGGCAACACGGCTGCTGGCGGTGATGTCGCAACGTTTGAGTAAACGCTTAGTCTGGCCGAAAAACCTCACCCGCCATTGCGGCCCGCACCGTTCTGATCGCAAGCACAGCAATTGTAATGATCAGCATCCCAAGAAGCAGAAATCCAGCGCTCTGATGTAAGACAGAACCCGTCAGATCAGCAAAGCGAAAGCTTGCCGTGGCGATGGCCGCCAGTGGGAACGACAGGGCCCAGAAGGACAATGCAAAGGGCAATTTCAGCAGCGAAGGTATCTGGATCGCAACCAGAGCCGTGAAAAAGTACCCCAGATTGATAAGGATGCGCGCTGGTGCATCAACCACGCCGCCCTGAAACTGAACCCAGGCCAGGAAAGCAAGTGCTGGCGGGGCGATCAGGATCACAATCGTTGGTTTCAGTTTGCCGGGCAGCGGATCGTGAAAGATCAACCGATTGAACACGAGGGTCAAAAGCACGATCCAGAACAACACGCCAACGGCGAAGAAATACCAGCTCAACTCGACATACCCAAACGCCACTCCGCCCAGAGGCGCCGCCAGGTTTCCAACAGCCGGGATGAACCACGCAGGTGACAATTGCCCCGGACCAAAAGCGCGGTGTCCGATCCAGGCCGAAATCACGACCAGCGTCAAAACACCATGTGTCGCGGCCCCGACAAGCCAGACCCCTTCGGCGAGTTCCGGGGCAGCATCGCGAAGGACCGTCGCCATAAGCAGAAGCGACACGCTTGTTGCGGGGAAAAAGGCCAATCGAACGGGATGCGCCCATTCCGCTTTAAGTGACGCGGGAAAGCGGAGCGCTTTGAGCGCCAGGGTCACAAACAAGACCATCAAAATACTGACCCCGGCCACGCCAACCCCTGTGGCAGGCAGATCAAACCCACCTTCGAGAAGCGCAAACGCAAGGCCGAAGACACCCATGGTGACCGCGAAAAAGCTGATTGGGAAATTCTCCAGCCTGCTGGGCGGGGGCGGTGGGGGTGGATCAGTCGAGACCATGAAAAGATGTCCTTCGTGTGGGTTCCAGCGTTTCAAGCCCATCGGCAGAGACAGCCTTAGCGAGTGCATCAATGATCGCAACACCGCTCTGTCGTTGGAGAGTGCCTGACGCCGGGTTCGGGGGGGGGCTGGTTTGCTGGAAATGCTTGATCTCTTTATCAGCAAGCGGGGGGCGGACATGTCGGAGGCCGCCGCGTGACCGGAGCCGCAGCCTCCCATGGCGCAAGCCATGGACCCGCCGCTGATCCTGTGGAGCCTCGCACTTAAAGCGGCCAGTCTTGTGGATTTTCGCGCGGCGGGGCACTTTGCGGTTAATGTCCTGTCACAGGCGCAGGCGGAGCTGCCAAGGATATTTTCCAGCCCGGTTGAGGAGCGCTTTGACGGGCTTGACTGGACCAAGGGCCATGGCGATGCGCCGGTGCTTTCGGGATCGTCCGCCGTGTTTGAGTGCCGCACCCATATCCGCCATGACGGCGGTGATCATGAGATTTTCATCGGCCAGGTCTTACGTCATGGGCGCGGCAAGGCGGCTCCGCTTTTGTTCGCAAATGGGTGCCTTTTGGCCCTGCCCGCGCCGACGCCCAGATGATCCGGGTTGCCGTGTCAGGATATGGCTGGTGGGGGCAGCATATTGCAAAACGCCTGGAGTCCGGTGCGGGGTTTGATCTTGCGGGAGTGTTTGCGCCGGACCTGACCGGGCCTGCGGCGGGCGGGCGCAACATTTACCCGTCGTTTGAGGCCATTCTGGACGATGCCTCTGTTGAGGCTGTGATCCTGACTTGCCCCAATGACCAGCACGAGCCGCAATCCGTGGCTGCTGCGGGTGCGGGCAACCTTGGGGCCTTTGCCGACGCCATTTACGGCCGCGCGGATTATCCGTTTACGGCCGCTCAGATGGTTCACAACATTGACGTCCTCGAAGCGATTGCGGCCTCTGCACGGTCCGGAGAAACAGTGCGGCTTTGAGGCCCCGGGTGGCGCTGCTCAGGCCAATGGGGCGTTTGCACTGTCGAGGTATTCCACCGTGGTGAAACACAGCACGGTGCCGCCAATGTTTTCAAGGTCGTGGGTCATTGACTGCCCCTGCGCGAAGGTGAAGTGTTTTGTGGTGCCGACAGCGTATTCCACTTCGGCAACCGTGCCGTCGCAATAGCGCGACCGCGCGCGCCCTGGGGTGGTGGCGACCCAGAAGTAATCCAGCACATGGGTATGAAACGGCAGCCGGTCACCGGGCTGCATTTCGATCAGCCAGACCCGCGCACGGGCGGTTTCGCTGACCAGCATTGATCCGACCTGGCCGTTGCTTCGTCCAGACTTAAGTTCAGCTATCAATTCGGGTGTCCAATGTGGTCCCGAGAAGGCTTCGGCCATTTCTGCGGCGGTTTGTGTCATGGGATGCTCCAACTTTCTCGCTTTTAATTATAGAGTGATAAATAACCTACGGGAAGACATTGATCAGGGGCAACACAATGGCAGGCACAATGGCAGGTACGGTGGCAGGCACAATGGCAGGTACGGTGGCAGTAATCGGCGGCTCCATCGGGGGGCTGTTTGTGGCGGCGGCATTGCAGCGGGCCGGTTGGGTGGTGCATGTGTTCGAACGTGTGGGGGTGCCGCTTCACGGGCGAGGGGCGGGCATAGTCACCCATCCGCAGTTGATCGCAGCCCTTCAACATGTGGGCGCGGATATTTCGGATCTGGGTGTGCAAGTGCGCGACCGGGTGGCTTTTGACCTGTCAGGACAACACTTTGCGACTTTGCCCTACCCTCAGATCGTGACCTCGTGGGACCGCATATATCAGATTCTGCGGCGTCTGATCCCTGACGACAGCTACCATCTGGGTGAGGCGTTGGAGACCTTCACAGAGGATGAAGGTGGCGTCACGATGCAGTTCGCGGGTGGTCGGGAGCATCACGCTGATATTCTTGTGGGGGCGGATGGGTTCCGCTCCGTGGTTCGGGCGCATCTGCTGCCAGAGGTCCAGCCGGAGTACGCGGGATACGTTGTCTGGCGGGCGCTGGCGCAGGAGGCAGAGCTTTCCCCTGAGGTGCGCAACAGGGTTTTTGACGTGTTTGGTATGTTCATGCCCACCGGCACCCAGATTGTTGGCTACCCAATTGCGGGTGAAAACAATGACCTGCGCCCCGGACATCGGCGTTACAATTTTGTGTGGTATTGGCCGGTCGCTGAGGATGATTTGCGCGACATGTTAACGGATGCGAGTGGTCAGACCCATGAAGCCTCGATCCCACCGCCGCTGGTGCGCGACGCCGTTCTGGAGCGGATGGCGGAGACGGCTGCCCTGGTGCTTCCAGACGTCTTCACCCATGTTCTGGGCAAAAGCGACCGCCCCTTTTTCACGCCAATCTACGACCATCTGTCACCGGTTTTTGCCAGGGGGCGCATAGGGGTCTCGGGGGATGCCGCCTGCGTGGCGCGGCCCCATATCGGGATGGGGGTCACCAAAGCGGCGCAGGACGCGCTGGCTTTGGCCAAACACTTGTCCGCTGCACCGATCCCCGAAGCGTTGCAGGCCTATTCCGCGGAACGGGTGCCTGCGTCACGTGCCGCTTATGAGCGTTCGCGGCTCTTGGGCCGACATATGCTGCAAGCGCCGGCGCAGGGTGACAATGATGATGGTCGCAATAACCCGAATATGGACGAAATCCTGCGCCTGACCGCGGTGGCCGATTTCCCCTGAGCCGCTGCTTGGCTCAGGCGCGGCGATTGGTGAGGCGGATGTGCCAGCGCCCAGAGGCCTTTCTGCCCATTGACCGAATTGGACCGCCCTCAAAGGGTGATCACTTGATTGCTTGGGGATTGATCGGCGATCCGGCGGCGCCGGGAATATGAAGGGGTGGGGCGGTGAAGAGAAACTCATAGACGCCGTCCTCGGCACAATCTTCGGCCAGCTCTTTCAGATAAAATATCTCACCCATGGAAATGCCAATGGCCGGGATCACAACCCAGTGCCAGGGTTGGTTTGCCTCGTCGGTCTCGTTTGGACGCACTTCGCAGCCCCAGGTATCGGCGCAGATCGCGGCGATGTCGTTGCTGCGAATCCAGCGTGCGGTTTCAAACGCCAGTCCGGGTGCGTCCCCCCCGGCATAGCCGGTCCAGTCGCCAGCCGTGAGGCATCGTTCCTGGTGCCCGGTGCGCACAATCACAAAATCACCCCGGCCCACCGTTACACCCTGCGCAACTGCACATCCGTCCAGATCAGCGCCAGTGATCGGATAGCCATCATCAAGACAATCGACACCTTTCCATCGCGCAATATCCAGCAACACGCCACGGCCAACCATCTTGTCCCGCATATGTTCGATCCCCAGGCGTTTGGCCCCGTTTACGGTGACATCGGTCGCCGGGTAGCCGTTGTACATCTTGTCGTCGAGGAAGATGTGGCACAGGGCGTCCCACTGGGTTGAGCCTTGGCATGGCAGGTTGATCGCATCATCAGCGTAGCGAAGATAAGCGGTGCCATCGCCATCTTGTTCGCCGGTTACCGCGTCAGTGCCGGTGGCCAGCATTTGGTGGATCATGTTCCAGCGCCCGCCAAACAGGCCTGATTGGATCTTCTCCTTCAGGTCGAGACCAAGGGCGAAGGTCTTGCCTTTGCGCACCAGTCTGGCAGCCGCAATGATATCTTCCGGCGTGACGTTGTTCAGTGTCCCGATCTGATCGTCGTCCCCCCAACGGCCCCAATTCGACAACTCCTTGGCGGTGTCATAAATTTCCTGTCGCGTGAGTTGGGGCATGTTACGTCCTCCCTGACGATGCGGCCTTTTTGTTTATCGAATGATCAGTAGTGCGCGTCGCTCTGTCAATCCTAAGGCGGCGGGTGGGATCCTGGGTGCGACATTCCCAGTGATCGACCGATAAATATGCGCTAGGTTGGATCAGCAGCATTCGCGCGTGAGCCGGGCAAAGGGGAGATATCCATGACCGAGCCGACAGCCAAGACATTTGACGTGATCTTTGAGGGCACCGGGATATCAACCGGCAAGATGCGCAACGATATCTCGGTTGAATGGCCGATGATGAAGGAGCGGTTTGAGCTGGCAACGGATGAGGGGCCGTTTCATGGTGGTGATGGCACCGCCCCGCCGCCACTGGCGTTGTTCACGGCGGCTTTGACTGGTTGTCTGATGACGCAAATCCGCGCCTTCGCCAAACGCTTGGACATCGAAATGCGCGGCGTTGAAGTGAAGGCACGTCTGCATTGGAAAGGCGAACAGATCGGCAATGACCCCTATGTGACTGATCCGGTGAGTTTCAGCCTGGATGTGGATATCGACAGCGACGCGCCACCCGAAAAGCTGCGCGAATTGCTCGATTGCTCGAAAAAGGGTTGTTTCATCGAACAAAGTCTCGCTAAGGGCGTGGTTGTGGGCCACCGCCTGAAACTGAACAACGATTGGTATGATGCGTGACAGATGATGCCGACAGCACTCAGATTGCCCCCGCTCCACCTGCGCCACCGCGCCGCCGCATGGCATCTGAAGAGCGGCGGGCCGAATTCCTAGCCAAAGCGATCGAGTTCTTTGCGCAGGAAGGGTTTGAAAGTTCCACCCGTGAATTGGCGCGCCGTCTGGGGGTCACCCAGCCATTGTTGTACCGGTATTTCCCATCAAAAGGGGATCTGATCTCGGAAGTCTATGATGCGGTTTACGTTAAACGTTGGCGTGAGGAGTGGGGTGCCATCCTTGCCGACAGGTCACGCCCTTTGCGCGAGCGCCTGATGGAGTTCTACATCGCCTATACCGATGTGGTGTTCCACAATGACTGGATGCGGATATTCCTGTTTTCCGGACTGAAAGGTGTCGATATCAATCGTCGCTACATGAAACTTGTGCGCATCCGTATTCTGGAGCCGATCCTGAGAGAGATCCGGTTTGACGCGGGGCTTGAAGATCTGACCCCGTCCGAAGAAGAGGTGGAATTTGCATGGATCATGCACGGGGGCATCTTTTACTATGGGGTGCGCACGTTGATTTATGAGGCCTCGGTCTTGAACAACAAGGCCTTTGTCATCGAGACATCAATCGACAGCTTTCTGGGGCAAGTCGGCCAGGTGCGGGCGAATGCCGCGCAGTCGCAGGTGCAATCTTAAGTCTGGGCACCTGGCATCCCTTTCGTCGAGATAGCAGGTCCGCTGCGCGATAGACGCCGGGGTAACTGGCGCGGGGTAACTGGCGCGGGTTTCACAGCGGGCTTCACAGCGGCGCAGGGGTCCAGTTCTCGGTGATGGTAATCCCGCCGGCGCGAAAGACTTTGGCAACCGGGCAATATTTGATCAGGTCGGACTTGATGGTCTCAAGCTGCTCGGGTGTGGCATCGGTGGCAACCTCGATGTCCAGAACGATGTTGGAAAACGGCGTCTCGATCTCCTCTTGCAACATGGTTCCAAGCCGGTTGAAATCAGCACTTAGCGCGATCTTCATCTCGCCAAATTCGACACCCATTCCATGGGCGATACGTTTGGCGATGACATTGGTGCAGCCGATCAGGGAGGACATCAGCGTTTCGGTTGGGGACAGCCCCAGATTGGTGCCATCACGAATCAGCGGCTCGTCGATGGTGACGGATAGATCGCGCACATGAACCACACTGCGGGCGTGGGTTTCCCCGGTTGCAGTCATCGCCATCTTAACCGTCGACTTTTGCCTGACCTTCACCATGGCGCCCTCTCAGTTTGACCTTGCTAGTTATTTATAGTTCGATAAATTAACCGTAGGTGAACAGGTGGGACGGGGCAAGGGCCGTGGGCTGCGTCATGTTTGGGAGGCGAAATGAAAGCTGCTGAATTTAGGTACGAGCGGCCGGAATCGCTTGCAGAAGCCTTGGCGCTTCTGGAGGACACGGACCTGGACGCGACGCCATTGGCGGGCGGGCAAAGCCTTGTTCCAATGATGAATTTCCGTCTGGCGATGCCTGGCATGTTGGTGGACCTGTCTGAATTGGATGATCTTAAGGGCATTTCTGAGGACGGGGGTGGGGTGCGCATTGGCGCGATGACGCGATACGTTGATCTGGCCGGTTCTGACTTGATCGCGCGCCGCGCGCCGCTGATTGCCATGGCGCTTCCCTATATCGCCCATGCCGCAATCCGCAATCGTGGCACCATCGGTGGCAGCGTTGCCCTTGCGGACCCCGCCGCCGAGATGCCCGCTTTGCTTCTGGCGCTGGATGCCACGATCACGGTGCAATCCAGCGCAGGCAGCAAAACCCATGGGGCGGCGGATTTCTTTCTTGGGATGTATGAGACCGCGCTTGAGGACGGGGAGCTGGTCACAGCCATCACCATCCCGGCACCCGCCCCGCACCGCCGTTTCGCGTTTTACGAGTTGGCCCGCCGCCACGGCGATTACGCGATGGCGGGGGTGGCGGTTTCGGCCACTGGCGCGGTTGGGGCCGGGTGTACGGATTTCCGGGTGGCCTATTTCAGCGTCGCTGATCGCCCGGTGCGGGCCACGGCGGCGGAGGCCGCGCTGGATGGAAAAGCGCCGATGGATGGCGCGGAGGCCGCAGTTGCGGCCCTTGGCGAGATCCCGTTTGCGGGCGATCTGAACGCTGGCATTGCAACCAAACTGCACCTGTCAGGTGTGGTCTTGAAACGCGCTTTGGAGAGGTTGTGAACATGCAAGAGACCCGGACCATCAGCCTGAGTGTGAACGGCGAACCATCAACAATTGCGGTGCCTGTGCGCCAGAACCTCGTGGATTTCCTGCGCGATACTCTGGGCCTGACCGGCAGCCATGTGGGGTGTGAACACGGCGTTTGCGGTGCCTGCACGCTGGAGGTCAACGGCGCCATGGTGCGCGGTTGCCTGATGCTGGCGGTACAGGCGGACGGCGCGGAGGTCATAACTGTTGAGGGGTTGGCGGATTCAGGCCGGGGCGCAGACCTGCGGCAGGCCTTCATTGACCGAAACGCACTTCAATGTGGGTTCTGCACGCCGGGTATGTTGGCCAGCGCGCTGGAATACGTGGAGCGCGGCGGGAGTTCCGAGCGCAGCGCCATTCGTGAACATCTGTCAGGCAATTATTGCCGCTGCACCGGGTATCAATCCGTGGTTGACGCGGTGTGTGACGTGATTGACGGGAGGGCGCAATCATGACCGGCCCGCTGACGATATTTGATCGGCCAAACTCCCATATCGGCAAGTCGGTGCCTCGGCCTGATGCCAATCGCCTGTTGCAGGGGCGGGGCAAGTTTGTCGATGACATTCAACTGCCGCGCATGTTGCACGCAGCATTTGTGCGCTCCCCGGTGGCCCATGGGCGGATCGAGAACATGGATGTGTCCCAGGCCCGCGCCTTTCCGGGTGTGATGGCGGTGTATACCGGCGCTGATCTGGTTGCCCATGTGGAGCCGTATGTTGGTGTGTTGGACCACCTTGCCGGATTGCGTTCGCCGCCGCAGATGCCGATGGCCGTTGATGTGGTGCGCTGGACCGGCGAGCCGCTGGTGATGGTTGTTGCCACCAGCCGCGCCATTGCTGAGGACGCGGCGGCACTGATCGAGGTGGAGATCGACGAGTTGCCGCCGGTCACCGATATGGAACGGGCGCTGGACGTCGATGCCCCGGTGATCCACGAGCAATACGGGTCAAACCTCGCGTGGGAACGCACCGTAGAGGCCGGTGATCCCGATGCCGCATTCGCGCGCGCCGACGTTACAGTGGTAGAGCGGCAATTCCGTTTCGGGCGCCACACCGGCGTTACGCTGGAAAGCCGCGCGGCTGTGGTCGAATACGATCCGTCCGAGAATATGCTGACCTTTTGGTACTCCGGTCAGGCCCCGCACATGATGCAGTTCATCCTCGCCAAACACCTTGGCCTGCCGGAGGAAAACGTGCGGGTTGTCAGCCAGGATGTTGGCGGCTCTTTCGGGATCAAGATCCACACCTATGGGGATGAAATCGCCACAGCAGCGGCGGCCAGGATCCTGGGGCGTCCGGTGAAATTTGTGGCGGATCGGCTGGAGAGTTTCCTGACCGACATCCATGCCCGTGACCATGTGGTTGATGGCCGGATTGCTGTCACCGCTGATGGCAAGATCGCAGCCCTTGCCTTTGAAGACATCACCGGGATTGGTCCCTATTCGATGTACCCGCGCACCTCTGCGATCGAGGCCAATCAGGTGCTGAACCTGACCGGCGCCGCTTATACGTTGGAGAATTACCGCGCCCGCGCCCGAGTTGTGTTTCAGAACAAGAACCTGATGTCTCAGTACCGTGCGGTAGGCCACCCGATTGCCATGGTGGTGGCGGATGGCTTGCTGGAGGATGCCGCCCATGAGATCGGGATGGATGTGGTCGAGATTCGTCGCCGCAACCTGATCAGGGATGATGCCTATCCGAGCACAACGGCGACCGGCCTGAAGCTCGACGATCTGTCCCATCACAAGACGCTGGATCGTTTGGTTGCGGTGATGGATTATGACGCGCGCCGGGCGGAACATGCCCATCTGCGCGACGCGGGCATTTATCGCGGCATTGGCCTGGTTTCGATGGTCGAAATCACCAACCCAAGCCCGATGTTTTATGGCATTGGCGGCGCCCCTATTGCCAGTCAGGACGGCACCACAATTCGGTTGGAGGCTGGCGGCGCAATCCATGTGTCGTCTTCCGTGACCGAGCAGGGGCAGGGCACCAACACAATCCTTGCGCAGATCGCCGCTGGCGTGTTCGGGGTGGCGATGGACCGGGTCAAGGTGACCACCGGTGACACCCGATCCACCCCATATGGCGGCGGAACCTGGGCATCCCGCGGGGCTGGAATTGGCGGCGAGGCCACGCTTCAGGCCGCATTTGCGCTGAAGCAACAGGTGTTGGTTGTCGCGGCGACAATCCTGCAATCCAGCCCTGACGGGTTGGATATCGTCGATGGGCAGATTGTCGATATTGGTTCTGATGGCGGTGGCGGTGGCGGTGGCAAAAGCGCGTCTGTGCGGATGAGCCTGAGTGATCTGGCGCGCACGGTGTATTATCGGGGCAATGAGTTGCCCTCGGACCTGACACCCGAACTGATCGCAACCCGCCACTACCGGGTCACCGATGTCCCGTTTGTCTTCACCAACGCCGCCATGGCCGCTGAGGTAGAGGTGGACCCGGACACTGGATTTGTGAAGATCCTGAATTTCTGGGCGGTTGAAGATTGTGGGCGCGTTATCAATCCGGATTTGGTGGATGGCCAGATCAGGGGCGGCGTGGTGCAGGGCATCGGCGGCGCGTTTTATGAGGAATGCCTGTACTCCGAGGATGGCCAGCTGGAAAACGCAACCATGGCCGACTACCTCGTGCCGATGGCGTTTGAGATGCCTGACATCATCGTGGAACACGTGGAGACCCCCACAAGGACCTCGGTTCTTGGAGCAAAAGGTGCGGGTGAGGCGGGCACCGGCGGCTCACCGGCGGCGCTGATGAACGCGGTCAACGATGCGCTGCGCCCGTTGGGGGCCTCGATCCACCAGATGCCGATGACCCCGGAACGCATCCTGAAGGCATTGGGGACGGTTTAGCTGATGGGTGGCCGCGATGTTTCAAAACCGGCGCTTTGGACCCGATAACCTTGGTTTACCCGGCGGCATACAGAAGCCCGAAATTATCGCCTGATGTGTCGGACAGCCCGGCACTCAGGCCAAAGGAGAAAAGATATGACAACCCTGTGTTACGCGAAAAAGACCTGCTCGATTGGCATCCATGTTCTGCTGGAAGAGATCGGCGCGCCGTATGATTTGCGGATTGTGGATTTCTCTAAAGGTGAGCAGAAAACGCCCGAATACAAGGCGCTGAATCCAAAGGGTAAAGTGGCGGCTCTGGTGCGGGATGACGGCAGCGTCCTGACGGAATACGCGGCGATTGCCACCTGGTTGGCGATGACCAACCCGGACAAGAACCTGATGCCAAGTGACCCCGAAGGAATGGCGCGGACGATAGAGGCGATGGATTTTGTTGTCGGCACGGTTCACATGTTGTCATGGCGCATGTGGCGCCGCCCGGATGCCTATAGTGATATTCCGGACGCCACGGCGCAGGTGAAAGAGCGTGGCAGGACCGCGATGCTTGCGGCCCTTGATGTGGTGGATGCCCAATTGGAGGGCAAAGACTATTTGATGGGTGAGTTTTCGGTGGCTGATACGGCCCTGTATTACACCGAATACTGGGCGGCTGATGTGGCGGGATGGGCGCTTCCACCAAACGTGCAGGCCCATTTCGAGAGAATGAAGACACGGCCGTCGGTTCAGGCGTCCCGTAAGCTGGAAGGTGTAGCGTAACGCAGCGCCGTCAGGTGCCCGGGATTTGCTGCCCGCCGCCGGGTTTCCGTGTGGCGGACAGCATTCGCCTAACCCTCTTCCAGATCCCCTTCAGTGTTCACCCGTAGCCCAGTGGCGTGGCTTTGCGCCAAGATCTGCGGCGCCCAATCCACTCGGCCGCCATCCCCGGTGCTTTCTTTTGAACCGATGATTGCCATCAACATGCCATGGCTGTCGCCGATATTGCGAAACCCGCGATAGACGCCGGGCGGGAACGAAATCACGTCAAACGGATCGAGTTCGATTTCCTTGTCACCGTCGGCACCCCAATAGGCGGCCCAGCGACCCACCAGCGGGATAAAAACCTCAATCGTCTCATGGGCATGAAGGGCTGCGCCTTTGCCCGGATCGGCCCCGACGTAAGTGATGCCGAAATATCGGGCGTCGATGATCGAAGGGGCCAAGGCTGCATCCTCGGTCACGCCGCGACCAATCACGTTGTAGATGTCGCGCTCATAAATCGGAATTCGGGTGTCGATGAAGGCTTGGGGTGAGGCGCGCAATTCCCGGTAGCGGGCCACACGGGCCTGCATCTCGTTGACGCTGATATCAATGATGTCCATCAGGATGTTCCCTCTGCTGTGATCCGGGCCATTTCGCTCCGGTACCAATCGCCGATCTGGGTGGCGGTCATCCAGGCGGTGCCGTCATGGCCGCCAACGTAATCCAGAAGCTCTTCAAGATAGCGAATCCGATGGGGTACGCCGGTAATGTAGGGGTGGATCGAGATCGCCATGACCCGCGCATTATCGGCGCCTTCCCTATAAAGCTGATCAAATTGATCACGCCCGCGGGTCAGGAATTCATCCGAGCGGTGGCCCTGAAGGGCGTAGACGGCGATGTCATTGGTCTCAACTGTGTAGGGCAGGGTGGTGATTTGCCCAAATGGGGTCTCGATATCCTGTGGCAGGTCATCAATGACCCAGTCGGCCACGTAATCGACCCCATGTTTGCGCAGGAGATCAAGGGTGTCTTCCGTCTCGGTCAGGCCGGGGCTTTCCCAAGCGCGCGGACGGGTACCGCAGAAGGTTTCGATTCCGTCCAGAGCCGCCACAATGGCGCCTTCCTGATCGTTCAGCTTGTGCATCGGGCCTTGCAGGAAACCATGGCCCATGAACTCCCACCCGGCATCCAGTGCGGCCCCAGCAACACGCGGGTAGCTTTCACAAACATGGCCGTTGATTGCCAGGGACACCGGGATATTCCGGTTGGTCAAAGCCTTCCATTGCCGCCAGAATCCAGATCGCATTCCGTATTCATGCCAGGACCAGTTTGGCACATCAGGCAGCAACGGCTGGCCCATCGGGGGTGGCAGAACCGTGCGCGGCATCGG
>JAESTV010000056.1 GCA_016763475.1 Roseicyclus sp. | reverse complement strand
CACCGGCGCCGGACTGGGCGCGGGGCTGGGCGCCGGACTGGGCGCGGGGCTGGCGGTTCCCGTTGATCGGCCAACCTTCACCGCCCACCCTGATGACGTCGCCCCTGTCCGCCGGGCCGCCTTGTGCACTGACACGGCTGAGGATCGCGGCGACATCCCGCGCCTCAACGCCCTATCGCAGACTGTCCTCATGGGGATTATCGACGACGGCCTGGCATTTGCAAATGCGCGTTTCCTCAAGCCCGGCCCAAAAGGCCGTTACCAAACCCGGATGGCCGCGTTCTGGAATCAGGATGCCAACAGCGGCAAAGCCCGGCCCACATCGGGTTACACGCTGCCTTTCGGCAAGGATTGGACCGAGGCCGAGATCAACGCGGGCCTCTTCACCTACCCGGACGGCGGTGCTTACCCCGATCCGATTTTTGCCTATCGTTACGGCGAAATGACCCGCGCCCTGTCCAGAAGTGTCCGACACGGCACTCATGTGATGGATCTGGCGACCGGCTATGATTGCGACAACCCAGTGCCCAATGCGCTGGGTGAGGTGCCGATGCAATTGGCCACTCGTCGGCCAATTGTGGCAGTCCAACTGGCGCGCCTCGCCACCCGGAATTCCTCCGGTGCGTTCATGGGGCCTTATGTAACCCACGCGATCCAATACATCCTGGACCGTGCCATCCGGCTCCAGCCCAAACAAGGGGACCGGATCCCGTTGGTCCTGAACTTTTCTTACGGGATTTATGCCAGCGCGCTGAACGGGCGCGCACATATGGAAGAATGGATCGACGACGCGGTCAAAACCATGTGGGACACCCATCACATCCCGGTCTGGGTCGTTCTCCCCGCAGGCAACAACCATTTGGAACGCACCCGCGGCGACACCCGGGTCGGCCCGAACCGGCCCGAGCACCATACACCGCCGTTAATTGTGCGGCATCAACCCGAGAACAAAGCACCAACCGTGGTCGAATTCTGGTGGCCGGAACGCTCCACCAGTCTTGAGGCTTACGGGTTGGAGAGGGTGAAGGGCACCAAACACGGCCTTGATGAGCGGCAACGCAGGCAAATCGTCGAGCATCTGGCCAACAAACCCTCCCCTCTCCGGCTGGAACTCCGCCCGCCGTCGGCGCGCAGTTGGATCAGGCTTCCAACCAGCGGCGTGAACTTCTTTCATGGGGTGCCGCTGAAAGAGTCCGACCGGCTGGTTGGCATGGTCTATCACGAGGCGCTGTTGAGCTTTGGCCGCAAGATCCTGCCCCGGAATGAACACGCGCTGTCGGCCCGGTTGAAGTTGACGCTGGTCCTGGCACCCAGCGCATTTGAACACGGCATTGATACGTTTGAATTCCCTCAGCAGGACACCACATTACCCGCCGGTGATTGGGAGGTTCGGATCTGGAACGAGGACACTGAGGCCCCGGAAAAGGTGACGGTGCGCTGTCAGCGCAATGATACGCCGTTCGGCTTTCGCCGGTTTGGCCGCCAAACCCGGTTGGAAGATCAAAGCTACCGGGCTGTGCGCCCTGATGGGCGGCCAGATGAACGTGACACCCACAGCTCCTGGGTCTTCCGCCACGGCACCACCAACGCCATCAGCACCGGCACCCACTCCGTCCGGGTGGGCAGTTTCCGCAAATCGGACATCCACCGACGGTTGGTCGCCAGCAACCACATCACCAATGGTGGGGCCAGCGCGTTCAGCAGCGCCGCAAGCCCTCCTGATACCAACATCCGTGCGGGCGTCGATCTGGGCGCGGCATCCGAGATCAGCCACACGGTGCCCGGCGTTCTGGCCGCCGGGACCCACAGCGGCTCTCGTGTGCGGCTATCCGGGACATCCGCCGCCGCCCCTCAAGTGGCGCGCTGGATTGCACTGGCGCTGGCAAAACCAAACGTTGCGCCCCTGCGCAAAACCCTCATCACAGAGGCCGCCAACAGCGCCGCGCCATACTTTAAGGACAGCTTCACCCCCGAGCGGACTGGCGCCCGGCTTCTATTGGGACCCGGTGCTCGTTAATTCCAGTTGAGCATCGGTTATGGCGTGTGCTCCTCTTCCCGCGCGCCTTATCCGCCCGGCGGCCACCCCTTGGCCGTCGGGCAATTTTTTGGCGTAGAGTGGCGGTTTCACGCGGCCGAATGGCCTACGGGCCCACGCCACCTTCCCGCCACCTTCCGGCGCGCTCGGCGACATACGCGGCAAGCCGCAGCGCCCCGCTTTGGTGGCCGGCAATCATTGTAATGCTGAATTGAGAAGAACCGAGGCTGAATCGAGAAAAACCGAGGCGACAGTGCCGTTTGGCGTGTCGGCTCCACCGGTCAGTTTGGCCGTTCACATGGCCTTAGACGTGTCGCCCCGACGCAATCGGTTTGCGTCGGGGCCTGTCACGTAGTGCGTTTCGCATATGCCCTGCTTCAAGATGCAGGGCAAAACGCTTTAGTGCGAGAACCTCTTGATCTCACCTGCGTCCAAACGCGTGGCATAGGAAGACAGCTCTTTCTTCACCACCCGCATCAGGAAATAGAGGCAGAAGATGTTCACCACAGCCATGGCGAAGATCGCAGCATCGGAGAAGTCGATGACTGGCCCAAGGCTTGCAGCAGCCCCGATAACGATGAAGACGCAGAAGATGATCTTGAACGTCAACTCAGAGGTTTTGCCTTCGCCAAACAGATAGGTCCATGCTTTCAGCCCGTAGTAGGACCAGGAAATCATCGTCGAGAAGGCGAACAGCACAACCGCAACCGCAAGCACATACGGGAACCAGCTGATGCTGGCGCCAAACGCGGCGGACGTCAGGGAAACACCGGTGTTGCCGTCAACGGTAGAAATCGCCGTACCTGCTTCGTTCAACAAATAGTTGCCGGTGGCAGGGTCCACGATCAATTGCTGCGAGATCACGATAACCAACGCGGTCATCGTACAGATGACCACAGTGTCGATCAGCGGCTCCAGCAACGATACAAACCCTTCGGTGATGGGTTCTTTGGTTTTCACCGCAGAGTGTGCAATCGCCGCAGAACCAACACCCGCTTCGTTCGAGAATGCCGCCCGTTTGAAGCCCTGGATCAAGGCGCCAACAAAGCCACCCGCCACACCGAGGCCCGTAAAGGCACCGACGAATATCTGGCTGAAGGCCCAACCGATCATGTCATAGTTCACGATCAGAATGACCAGCGCCGCACCGACATAAAGAATGCCCATGAACGGAACCACCTTCTCGGTCACGTTGGCGATCGACTTGATGCCCCCCACGATCACTGCAAAAACAACCACCGCAAAGATGATGCCGGTGATCCAGCCCGGATAGTCACCCACAATACCCGAGATCTGGGCATGGGCCTGATTGGCCTGGAACATGTTGCCGCCACCAAGGGCGCCGAGGATACAGAAGATCGAGAACAGGATCGCAAGAAACCCGCCCCCCGGAATACCCAACTCCTTGAACCCTTTGGAGATGTAGTACATCGGGCCACCAGACACGGTGCCGTCCGGGTATTCGTTGCGGTACTTCACACCAAGGGTACACTCGGTGAATTTTGACGCCATCCCCAGAAGACCCGCAAGGATCATCCAGAACGTCGCACCCGGTCCACCGATGCCAACAGCGACGGCAACACCGGCGATGTTACCCAAACCCACGGTGCCCGACAGCGCGGTTGTCAGGGCCTGAAAGTGGCTGACCTCACCCGCGTCATTGGGGTCGGCATAATCCCCCTTCACCAGATGAATGGCGTGTTTGAAAAAGCGGAACTGCACAAAGCCGAAGTAGATAGTGAAGACCGTTGCGGCGACAACCAGCCACATCACGATCCAGGGGAACTCCGTTCCGGGGAACGGGGCGAAGATCAGGCTCACAAACGGACCCGTCACCGCCGCGAACGCTTCATTCACCCGTTCATCAATGCCGGGGGTTTCTTGCGCGGCAAGGGGGCTGGACATCACGGTCACTGCCGCGGCCGTTAGCCCGAATTTTACGAAATTTTTCATCATGTCCCCTATGCAACAACCGTGACAGGCACATCGGCGTGCATCACGAGGTTCTGAGTTGAGCTGCCGAAAATCCGTTTGGCAAAACCATCCGACGAGGCGCGGCCAACGATGATTTGTGTCCCGCCATTTTCAACAGTGAGCTTGTTCAGCGTCTCGGCAACATCGCCATGGCGCACAAGGCCAGTGGCCTTGAAACCAGCCGCTTTCAGCCCTTCAACCGCCGGGTCGACGATCCGCGACATGGCAAGGTTGATCTCTTCCTCGCGCCGGTTGTGACGCCGCTCGTTCTCTTCGGCTGTTTGGAACGTGAATGGAGACCATTCGATCACATAGACAGCGAGCAATTCGCAGGCATCAATTTTGGACGCCAGGTCTTTTGCAAATGCGAGCGCGCGTTCACCAGTGTCTGTCCCGTCAAGTCCAATGACTATTTTTTCTGTCATTTTGTCCTCCGTGTTTGGTGGTTTCTTATGTTTGAGGGCAGATGCCCGTGGGATGAGGCAACGAAAATCAACCCCTTGATTCCCGGATTCTCCATACCAAGTATCAGTGACAATCCCTAGAGGTTGGGCAGTTTCTTGGGCTAAAAACAGGGAAAACTCACGTATAGCAGCTTCAAGTTAGGGAAAATGACTAGTGGCCAGAGAATTGGACAAGATCGACCAACGGATTTTGAAAGAGCTGGAATTGGATGGGCGGCTGTCCATTGTGGAACTTGCAACGCGGGTGAACCTCACCAACACGCCCTGCTCAGAACGGGTCAAACGGCTGGAGCGGGCAGGGTATATCAGCGGCTACCGTGCGATATTGAACATGGAAAAATTGGGGCTGGGCCATTTGACAGTTGTGCAGGTTTCGCTTGCGGCAACGGCCGGGAACAACTCACTTGATGTTTTTAGTGAGGCGGTCCGAAATGTTCCCGAAATTGAAAGCTGCCTGATGGTCGCGGGGTCGTTTGACTATCTTCTGACCGTGCGCACACGAGACATTGCACATTTCCGCCAAGTCCTCGGCAACAAGATCAACAATCTGCCGGGCATCCGCCATACAAACTCATTTGCTGTGATGGAAAACGTAAAATAGCCAGGTTGGCTTGGGGGTGGCACAGCCCCGATATTCACGCCCTGAGATGACCGGTTTCCATCATGGAACCAGCGCTGCCCGGTTGCGTTTGGCTGCGTTTGGCTGCGCGCTCATCTGCAAATCACGTCTTTTCGCTTGCTGAAGCGCCTGTTCATAACGCCGCCGCCTGTGCGCCGTTCCACATCAACCCTAGGTTCCCGCCCGTTGTTGCCGTTGGGTCCAGCCCATTAACCCGCAAGCAGATCCCGTTGCACCGCATCGTCCCAACCCAGATACAGCTTATCCCCGTCACGTATGACCGGGCGAACCATTACTTTGGGTTTGGCCGCAATCTGCGCCTCCGCCTCGGAATGTTTCAACCAGTCATTAAGCCCTCGGTAGTCATTCGACTTTCGGTCCACCAGTCGATCTCCGAACTCTGTAATCAGCTCAGCCAGTTCCGCCTCGCTCAGAGGCTCGGCCCGGATATCGCGGAAACTGACATCAATGCCTGCTGCTTCCAACACCTTGCGGGCCCGCTGGCAAACTGCGCAGGTGTTCAGTCCATAAATTATCATGTTGCGATCTCCTGAGGCGGTGATCTTGCAATCTCATGCATCACACGCCGCAACGCAATCAAGTTGGCCCTGTTTGGAGGAGCCCCCTAAAACCAAACCGGCCTCAAGTAGCCGAAGGCGGTAGGCCAACTGAAAATGGTGCCAAACCGGCCTCAAGCAGCCGAAGGCGGTAGGCCAACTGAAAATGGTGCGGGTGAAGGGACTCGAACCCCCACGCCTCGCGGCGTCAGAACCTAAATCTGGTGCGTCTACCAATTCCGCCACCCTCGCATCATAAATCCCTAATCAGGGCAATGAACAAAAAATGGTACGCCATATAGGACTCGAACCTATGACCCCGCGATTAAAAGT
>JAESTV010000055.1 GCA_016763475.1 Roseicyclus sp. | reverse complement strand
GATGCAATTGCCGAGATGGTCAAGGACTGGGTGCCAGCGGCTTATGGCGCGTTTGAGGATTACCGGATGGGCGGGGTGCAGTTGAGCGGCAAGGGGGTTGAGGTGGTGCGGCGTCGGTTGGCGGGGGAAGTGGTGACGCAGGAGACGTCCGGGATGAGCAAGGGAGAATGGCGGGAGTTTGAGGGGGTGTTTGGGTGAGTGGTGATTTCAGTGTTTCACAAGCTGAGACAGCACTACTCCAACAACGGGATGTTGTTAAACATGTTCGAACACCAGCCGCAGTTGTGGCGGGTTTCGCGTTAATCATAGCGCGTCTTCTTTCACCAGAATCTGGGGGTGAGCGAATCCATCTGGAGAACTGGACCGACTTAGTCGCCGGGCTTCTTTTTTTGAGCTCACTCTTTTTTTCGTTAGGAGCTGCATTGATGCGGCCAGTTTGGAATTTTTACTTGACCGAAGCACAATCGGTGGAGATGATTGTCTTCGAAGCAAACGGAGCACTGAATGCAAAAGAATTAGACATCTTAAAGTGTCGGTGTCTGTATCAATGTGTTGCTTCGAATGTGCGGGAGTTGGACCGTGTGAACTTCCAACTGTCCATCGCTATGAGTCTTGCGGTTTTTCAGATATTTTTCTGGATCATTTGAGGGGATTTGGATGACAGACAAAAAACCAACGAACTCGAGAACCGGTTCCGGTGGGCAGCCGAAAGTGGATACAACTATCAGCGAAAAGAAGATTGCAGATGCTCTCGTGCAATTGGAGCTGTTGAGTGGCACCAGTAAGGCCGTTGCGTCTCGATCAAGGCGTGTCGGCGTGTTGAATCTGGAAACGTTTCCTGGAAAAGGACGTAAGCGTTAAGAGGAGGTCGGCAGTCCCTGGATTCGGAGAAATGGCCGATAGCAGTTAAAATGGCTCCGCCCCCCCTCTCACACGTCCAACTCTCAGCTTTTCTGTAAATTCATCCAGAACTCCGGCGTTGTCCCAAACGCTTCGGCCAGCCTCGGCACCGCATCCCCTCCCGCGCCAAATCTTCCTGCGACGGTGATCGCCCCCTATTCCCCGGCACGCCGGTAAATTGGGGGTGATTGGCTTTGGGCCTTACGAAGGGCGGAGTTCACTCCGCCACAGCAACGGCGGCGGGACAAGTCCCGCCCTACGCATTGGGGGCGCTGTTGTGGGAATGTCTCCTGTCGCGCGTTCACCATCTTGCCATGGTCCCTGTTCGAAGCTGGGGCACCGGAAACGCACCGCTAATTTCGCTGGATCACATGTCTCGACCCGCGTTAAGTGAGTGGAGCGACAAGCGTTTCCAGATCAACCAGTACCAAAGGCCAATAACATGCACATCTATGGGCTAAAGGCCTGTGACAACTGTCGCGCCGCAGTTAAGGCGTTGGATGGCGCGGTGTTGGTGGATATCCGCGAGGCTCCGTTACAGGCCGCACAGATACAGGCGTTTTACGCCGCGTTTGGGGAGGCGTTGATTAATCGTCGCTCAACCACGTGGCGGAACCTGACGGACGACGAGCGGGCGCTGGAGCCTGCGGCTTTGATCGCGGCGCATCCGACGGTGATGAAACGCCCGGTCATTGAGGCCACGGACGGGGCGTTGACGTTGGGGTGGACGGCTGAGGTTCGGGCGGGGTACGGGCTCTGAGGAGCCCACCGGGGGGCCACCGTGGGCCACCGGGGAAACCGCGCACAGATTTCACCCCTGCGTTCGGGCTTGGCGGATCCCCCCTGCGTCCCCATCTGTTTGCAGTACAACCCATGAACGGAGACAGACATGCGCAACGCGGCCCTTGTCCTTGGCCTGATCGGCGGCATCCTCGCGATGGTCGTGGGCTTTTTTGTCTACGGCTACACGGTGTTCATTGATTGGTTCGGCGAAGTGCCGGGCCTGGCGTATCAGGTGGAGAACCCACAGCTTTACCGGACAGTGGCATTTGTGGCGCCACTTTTGGCGATTGCGGGCGGCGCCATGGCGCGGGCGCGGGCGTTGTGGGGCGGTATTCTGATGCTTCTGGCGTCGGCGGGCATTCTGTATGCCTTCGGCTTTGACGTCTTCACCATGTTCCCGATTGCGTTTTGTGGGGTGGGAGGAGTTTTGGCGATCGCCGCAGGCCGCCCAGACGAGGAACGGGCACACTTCTGAGGCGACCGCCAAGCGGCACCGCGCCTGGCAGGGCGCGGGCCTTGGACCGCAGGCCTGGGGCCTTGCGGGTGTTCGGAGTTAAAACAGCAGGGGTCGAAAGACGCGGATATCGTTGCGCCGAGATGGCGCAGGCACAGGCACAGGCACGTGGGCAATTGACCTGTCAGTTTCTTGTGTCTCATTCAGTACCACCCAGATGCCGCCGGCGCAGATCTGTTGTGGGTCAGCCAAGTGCAGCCGTATGTAGCGTACACCCTCTGCCGGGATCACCCAACGGATCAGGCCACCGTCACAAAAGGCGCGGGCGGGGTAATGTGCGCCAATTGCGGTGCCTGGTTCAGGGCTCCAGGTGATGGGTAGATCCGGGGCCAAAAGGACGGCCTCTGCCTCCGGCATGTCAGGCAAAGCGCCGGGGTCAAACCGGATCGGCGCTGAATTCGGCGCCTCATGTAGCTGTTTCGCAGTCAGGTGAATGGTGTCGATACTTAGGATCGGAACGGATGTTCCGGACCGGGTCAGCACCCAATCACCTGCGCAAAGGGCGTCCACCCGGCGCACGCCACTTGGCGTTTGAATTGGTGTTGCGGCCTCAAAAGCCATCAGGTGAGGGCCTGCCGCGGGTGGCGGATCAATCGGCGTGTTCTTGTTGACCGGGCGCGCAGTGATCTGCGACGGCAGGGCCTCCAAGGGATGCGCGCCTATTGTGGGCGACAAACTGTGTCTATGTGACTGCATACTCAATACCTACTACTGGCCGTTTCTTGTGACCTTGGAGCAGGTATACGGGGCCGGGCGGGTCTAAATGCGGGCCGAAATGGGGCAATTTCGCGAAATCGGGTTAAGCGCGGGTTACCGGCGGTTACCGGGGCGCTTGGTTTTTTGGTGGCATTGTTTTCGCGGTTGCGCGGTTTAGCGCAGGTCGGGCGGGATGGCCTCCGTGCTCAGAGCTTCGATGGCCTCAGCCAGTGGCACCACCTGTGTCTGCTTCTGACCCAAGCGGCGCATGGTGACAGTGCGGTTTTCGACCTCTTGGCGGCCAATGGCGAGGATCACAGGCACCT
>JAESTV010000054.1 GCA_016763475.1 Roseicyclus sp. | reverse complement strand
ATAATTGAATTTTCATTTTGATCAATTAAATCTCCAGTTTCCGGTGTTGAAAAATATTTATCACCAAGAGAAACGTCATCGTCGTCGCTGCCGCTGCCATTGCCGCTGCCGCCACGACTCCCCGCGATGCTCGGGCCTTCCCCGCCTGAAGTATAATCCCTCAGGATCGCGCCATTGCGCGGGTCAAAGACGACCTCACGGACCAAATCCCCGAACCGCGCCAGAACGCGGACACGCCCCAACAACGTGCGCCGGATTTCAACCACAGTATAGCCCTGGCGCTCAAGCTGCTGCACCACGCTGTCAGTGGCCGCATTCTGCGCCATAGCCGGGCTTGCAACCCATAGGGATGCAGCAAGCCCCGTCATAAATTGTCGTCGTCCGAGATTCATCTTCATCCTGCTGCCAAAGTAGCCCGCCGGTGCAGAGCACCGGCGGAGCATTTTGGTCGACTAGTTCCCGCGGGGCAAACCCTTCGGCTCAATCATCGTCATCGTCATCGTCATCATCATCGCTATCGTCATCACCATCGTCGTCGTCATCATCATCATCGTCGTCGTCGTCCTCATCATCGTCGTCATCGTCGTCATCGTAATCGTCATCATCGTAATCATCATCATCGTAATCATCATCATCATCGTCGTCGTCATCGTCGTCATCATAATCATCATCGTCGTCGTCGTCATCGTCGTCATCGTCTTCGTCGAAGAAATCCCGCAAACGCGAGCGGACTTCGGAGCCGGTTCGGCCAACATCTTCAGCGTCGGCTGCTTCAACTTCGCTTTCGAGGATCAGCCCCGTTTCACGGTCATAGATCACCTCGATCTGCTGTGTGCCATCAATCGCCTCCACCTTGATTTGGCTGATCCCCACGGTCACTTCGATGAAGTCATAGCCTTGGGCCTGATAGGCGGCGACCAACTCATCGGCGCTGATCTCGGCCAGCGCGGGTTGGATCATAAAGGCAGTAAAGACACCTACGGCGGTTGTTGTCAGATAGCGGTTCATATTTCTCATTCCTTAGCCATGGGGTGGCGTCAGACCGCCCCTCGAACCTAAAGAAGCATGTGTTCGTCCGAATACTGAATTGACTATGGGTTTATGTGAGGTGTCGTAAACCTGCGTTCCAAGGCCCTAAACCTTAGGCATACGGATTTCCCAGAAGCCCGGAGGCCGATATTGTCATTGGGGCAATGACAGGGCCGCAAAAGGCTTACGCCCCCACCATATCCCAACCCAATGCCCGTGCGACGGTGAAGATATCCTTGTCACCGCGCCCGCACATGTTCATGCAGATGATGTGATCTTTCGCCAGATCACCCGCGATCTTGGCGACGTGAGCCAAGGCATGGGACGGCTCTAACGCAGGAATGATGCCTTCGGTCTCACAACTCAGTTGGAACGCGGCGAGGGCCTCTTTGTCGGTGATCGAGACATATTGTGCGCGGCCAATGTCGTGCAGCCACGCGTGTTCCGGCCCGATACCGGGGTAGTCCAGCCCCGCCGAGATCGAGTGGCCTTCCAGGATCTGCCCGTCGTCGTCCTGCAACAGATAGGTCCGGTTGCCGTGAAGCACGCCAGGGCGCCCGCCAGTCAGTGAGGCGCAATGCTCCATCTTGGAGTTCACCCCATGGCCACCTGCCTCAACCCCGATGATCGCAACATCCTTGTCGTCCAGGAATGGATAAAACAGCCCCATCGCGTTGGAGCCACCGCCAATGGCGGCGATCAGGGTGTCGGGCAAACGGCCCTCCGCCGCCATCATCTGCTCTTTGGCCTCTTTGCCAATGATCGCCTGGAAATCACGCACCATCGCCGGGTACGGGTGCGGGCCCGCAACCGTGCCGATGCAATAAAACGTGTCGCGCACGTTGGTGACCCAGTCACGCAGCGCGTCGTTCATCGCGTCTTTGAGCGTGCCACGACCAGACGTGACTGGAATAACTTCGGCACCAAGCAGCTTCATCCGAAACACGTTGGGCGCTTGGCGCTCCACATCCGTGGCGCCCATATAGACGATGCACTTCAAGCCGAATTTGGCGCAAACCGTTGCCGTCGCCACCCCATGCTGCCCGGCGCCGGTTTCAGCGATGATCCGGGTCTTGCCCATACGCCGGGCAAGAATGATCTGCCCCAGCACATTGTTGATCTTATGGGCGCCGGTGTGGTTCAACTCATCCCGTTTGAGGTAAATCTTTGCGCCACCAAAGCGTTCCGTCAGACGTTGCGCAAAATACAGCGGCGAAGGGCGGCCCACATAGTTGGTCCACAAATCCTGCATCTCGGCCCAGAAACTATCGTCGGTCTTGGCGTATTCATACTGCGCTTCCAACTCAAGGATCAGCGGCATCAATGTCTCGGATACGAAGCGCCCGCCGAAATCGCCAAAGCGGCCCTTTTCATCGGGCCCTGTCTTGAAGGAATTGACCAGATCATCAGGCATCGCGCGTCTCCCTTGGGCTAGGCGAAAGATGTAGCGCGGCACTTGAGGGGCGTAAAGCGAAACGGTTCAGGGAATCGCCCCACGGGGCATAACCTTCCTGGCGGCAGAGGCGAGCCTGAAGACGCGCGCAATTGCAAACCCCCTTTGACCCTTACGCCAATCTTCGGCGTCGAAATCACTGAATTTGCTGCGCTTCCAAGTTGTCTACACGTACCGGAGTGTCAGCGTTTCGCCGCAAGAACGGCTGTCGCAAAGGCCTGCACTTTGGCCACATCCTTCACACCCGGTGCGCTTTCAACACCGCTGGAAACATCAACCTGCTTGGCCCCTGTCAGACAAACGGCCTCTGCCACATTGTCCGGCGTCAGCCCGCCGGCAAGCATCCACGGCACACTCCAGTATTTGCGCCCGGCCAATAGCTGCCAATCAAAGGCCAGGCCATTGCCACCCGGCAAATCTGCGCCTTCGGGTGGCTTGGCGTCGATCAGAAGTTGATCAGCGACCTGGGCGTAGCGGTCAATAGCGGCAAGGTCCGCCGCATCCGACACACCCACGGCCTTCATCACCGGCAGGCCGAAACGGGCGCGGATCTCGGCTACACGCTCTGGGGGTTCAGCGCCGTGGAGTTGCAACATATCAAGCGGGACCTGCGCCACAATGTTGTCCAACGTGGCGTTGTCGGCGTTCACAACCAACGCCACCTTGGCGATGCCCGATGGCACCTCCAACGCCAGAGCGCGAGCTTGGTCGATAGAGACGTTGCGCGGCGATTTGGCGAAGAACACAAACCCCACATACCGCGCGCCGGCGTTTGCAGCGGCGGTCACGTCTTCCGGCCGGCTTAAGCCGCAAAACTTGATGGAAACGCCAGGCACAGGGTCAGGAATGGAGTCACGCGCAGGGTCACGCACGGGGTCGGGCACAGGGTCGGGCACGGGGTCAGACATCGGATCAGCGCGCGGCGTCAGCTTCGTCCAGGATCGCCAGAACATCGTCCTGCGTATCGCTGGAGCGGCCCTTCATCGCGGCAACCTCCTGACCAAGTCGAGTGGCTTCGCGGCGGTGCGTCTTGGCCTCGGCCCGGT